>NZ_CP084541.1:3642500-3920000 GCF_020410765.1 Streptomyces marincola
TAGTGCGCCCAGTCCCAGTACGGTCCCGGGTCGGTGTGCATGCCGGGCACGCTCGCGTCGGTCGGGCCCTGCACGTTGTCGTGGCCGAGGATGTGGTGCCGGTCGAGCGGGATGTCGTAGGTGCGCGCCAGGTGGCGCACGAGGCGGGCCGAGGCCCGGTACATCGCCTCGGTGTACCAGGCGTCGGGGTCGGCCAGGAAGCCCTCGTGCTCAAGGCCGATCGACTTGGCGTTGACGAACCAGTTGCCCGCGTGCCAGCCGACGTCCTCGCCGGCCAGGTGCTGCGCGATGTGGCCGTCGCGCGAGCGCAGGCTGTAGTGCCACGAGACGTACTCGGGGTCCTGGACCAGGCGGAGCGTGGTCTCCCAGGTGGCCTCGGTGTCGTGGATGACGATGTGGTCGACCGACTGGGAGGCGGGCCGCCGCGCCTGGTCGTGGTTGCCGTAGTCGCCGTCGCCGAGGTCCACGTAGGGCGCGGGCACCCACGCGCAGGAGACGGAGCGGGGGCACTCCACGCGCGGGTCGCGCGGGGTGCTCGGCAGGCCGAGCGCGTCGGCGGCGCCGGTGTCGGGGGTGACGGCGAGCGGCGGGAGGGTGACGCGTTCGCCGGAGTCGGTGACGCGGGAGGCGCCCTCGTTGATGACCGCGTACACCTCGTCGGCGAACGCCTCGGCCGCCTCGCGGTTCCCGGCGCGCGCGTAGGCCGCGACCGCGCCGTACCAGTCGGCGGGGTCCGCGCTCGCCGGGCGGCCGAGGTCGCGCTGGGCGTCGGCGAGCAGCGCGGCGCCGCCGCGCACGTTGGCCGCGGCGCTCCGCCGCAGCTCCGCCGGGGCGAGGCCGGTGAGCGCGGCGGCCTCGGCCAGGGTGCGCGGTTCGTCGTGCGGAGTGTCGTGCGCGGTGTCGTGCGGAGCGTCCTGCGCGCCGGCGGGCGCGGGCGCGTCCGCCGGCGCGGGCGGCGGCAGCGGGCGGGCGGTGTCGCCGCGCGGGTCCTCGGTGCCGTGCGCGTGGTGGCCGCCGGACGCGTCGGACTCGGCGAGCGCGGTGGCCGCGTCGGTGAGGTGCATCGGGCCGTAGCCGCCGGAGACACTGGGCGCGCCGCCGTGCCCGTCCCACCGGGACTGGAGGTAGGAGACGCCGAGCAGCACGCTCTCGGGGACGCCGTGCCGTTCTGCCGCGGCGGCGAACGCGGCCTGGAGGCCGCTGCCGCCGGCGGGCGCGCCCGCGGGTGCGGCCTGACCCGCCGCGGTGAGCAGCGGGAGCGCGGCGGCCAGCGCCACGGCGGACGCGGCGGCGCGGGAACGCGCGGGGGGACGGGTGCGTCGCAAGGCGTGCCTCCCGGGGGACGGCTGGTTGCCATGGGCATGATCATGCTGGGCCCCGCGGTCCCGTGGCGTCAATGCGCCGCGCCCCCTCGGCGCCGGGCTTTCACCGGCCGGGCGCGCCGCCTGCGGCGCGGCACCGGTCCATACCGGTGGCGCACCGGGGTTTTGCCGTCGCTTTGCGCGGGGGACGCGCGGGGGACGTGCGGCGGGCGCGCCGTGGAACGCGCCGTGGAACGCCCGTTCGCCGTCGTGCGCGCCAGGGTGCGCCCGGGCGCGCGCCTCGTCCGCGCTCCCGCGCGCGTCGTCGGCGGTCGTCAACCCGTGGCGTTCCCCCACTCGATCGGCGGACGGTAGCTGGACATGTCCGGTGCGTGAACACAGGGTGGGCGCATGAGACTTACGCGTCCGCTCGCGGCACTGACGGTCGCCGCGGCCCTGGTGGCGTTCGCCGCTCCGCCCGCCTCGGCGGCGCGGCCGTGGCGCGAGGGGCCGGTGGCCACCGTCGGCAAGCTGATCTGGGAGACCGCGGGCGGGCGCCTCGGTCTGTGCTCGGGGGCGGTGGTGGACGCACCGAACGGCAGCGTGGTCGCCACCGCCGCGCACTGCGTGCGCAACGCGACCAGCCCGGAGCCCCCCGACGAGGTGTGGTTCGTGCCCGGCTACCACCACGGCCGCGACAGCTACCGCGAGGACGGCTGGCCGGTCACGGGGTTCCACACGCCCGCGGGCTGGGACGTGGCCAGGGAGACGGCGCGGATCCTGCCGCACGACTACGCGTTCCTCACGCTCGGGCGCCGGGACGGGCGCACCGTTCAGGAGGTGAGCGGCGCGAACCGCCTCGCGTTCGAGCCGGTGCCCGAGGGCGGCCGGGTCGCGGTGCTCGGCTACCCGGCGGTCTCCCCGTACGACGGGGAGACGCTGCACTACTGCGCGGGCGAGACGGACGTGCTGAGCGCGGACGAGGCGGAGGCGCCGAACGTGGGCGGGCTGCTGCTGTCCGGCTGCGACCTGACGGCGGGGTCGAGCGGCGGGCCGTGGCTGACCGGGTACGACCCGGCGAGCGAGTCCGGCACGCTGGTGGCCGTGATGTCGGTCGGCAGCGGGGACGGCCACGTGGTCGGCCGGCCGTTCCCCGAGGCGGCGCGCGCGCTGTTCGCGGCGGCGTCCGGCGGCTGACGGCGGCCCGG
Source organism: Streptomyces marincola (assembly GCF_020410765.1). NCBI lineage: Bacteria > Bacillati > Actinomycetota > Actinomycetes > Kitasatosporales > Streptomycetaceae > Streptomyces > Streptomyces marincola. The sequence goes on from NZ_CP084541.1 coordinate 3,645,010, forward strand.
CCCGCGGCATCGGCCAGGCGCGGCACCGGCCGGGCCCGGGGCGCCGGGCGCGTTCGACATCAGCTGGGGTTCGGTTGGCGCCGGTCGCACGGGCCGTGCGCGCGGGCTCACGCGAGGCGCGCGCGAGCCCCCGGAGCACGGCGCGCGCGGAACGAGAGGGGCACGGCAGCCGCGGCCACCGCGGAGAGCCCCGCGAGGCCGAACAGGACGGGGTTGACCCAGCCGGGCACCATCTCCACGCCCCCGCACACCGTGCTGAGCGGCAGGTCGCTGTGGTGCTCCGGGCGCACCCGCTCGCCGATCGCCGCGTGGCAGACGTCCTCGGGGAAGAAGCTGGTCGCGTACGTCAGTTCCGCGTAGCCCCACACCAGCAGGGCGGTGCTCAGCGACAGCACGGAGACCAGCGCCCACGGCCGGGGGCTCGCCAGCCGCGGCCCGCCCCCTTCCCGCAGGCGCCGGACCGCGTGCGCGACCAGTCCGACCAGAGCCAGGACGAAGAACACGGGTGCCACCATGCCGAGAGAGGTCATGGGGCATTGTCGCCCGTCCGCGCGGCCCGCGTCCGGCCGCACGAAGAAACGGCACACGGGGCGTGGCCGGGTCCCGTCTTTCGCTTGAGTGGAATAGACTCAACTTATCGCATGTTGCGTCTGGCAGACTCAGGAGTCGCCACGCACTCGGGATCACGGAGGAGTACGGCTGAAGTGAACGCGGAGCTGACCAACAGGAGCCGGGACGCGATCAGCGCGGCCAACGACCGCGCGCTGACCGGCGGGCACCCGGACATCACCCCGGCCCATCTGCTGCTCGCCCTGCTGACCGGCCAGGACAACGAGAACATCCAGGACCTGCTCGTCGCCGTCGACGCCGACCAGGCCGCCCTGCGCGCGGGCGCCGAGCGCCTGCTGAACGGGCTGCCGAGCGTCGAGGGCGCCTCCGTGGCCAAGCCCCAGCCCAACCGGGAGCTGCTGGCCGTCATCGCCGACGCGGCCCGGCGGGCCAAGGAGCTGGGCGACTCGTTCGTGTCCACGGAGCATCTGCTGATCGCCCTGGCCGCCAAGGGCGGGCAGACCGCGGAGCTGCTGGCCGCGCAGGGCGCGGCCGACCGCAAGCTGCTCGACGCCTTCGAGGCCGGCCGCGGCGGCCGGCGCATCACCACCGCGGACCCCGAGGGCACCTACAAGGCGCTGGAACGGTTCGGCACCGACTTCACGGCCGCCGCGCGCGAAGGCCGGCTCGACCCGGTCATCGGCCGCGACCACGAGATCCGCCGCGTCGTCCAGGTGCTCTCGCGCCGCACCAAGAACAACCCGGTGCTCATCGGCGAGCCCGGCGTCGGCAAGACCGCCGTCGTCGAGGGCCTGGCGCAGCGCATCGTCAAGGGCGATGTGCCCGAGTCCCTGAAGAACAAGCGGCTGGTCTCCCTCGACCTCGGCGCGATGGTCGCGGGCGCGAAGTACCGCGGCGAGTTCGAGGAGCGGCTCAAGACGGTGCTCGGGGAGATCAAGGACAGCGACGGCCAGATCATCACGTTCATCGACGAGCTGCACACCGTGGTCGGCGCGGGCGCGGGCGGCGACTCCGCGATGGACGCCGGCAACATGCTCAAGCCCATGCTGGCCCGCGGCGAGCTGCGCATGGTCGGCGCGACCACGCTCGACGAGTACCGCGAGCGCATTGAGAAGGACGCCGCGCTGGAGCGCCGTTTCCAGCAGGTGCTGGTCGCGGAGCCGGGCGTGGAGGACTCCATCGCCATCCTGCGCGGCCTGAAGGGCCGGTACGAGGCGCACCACAAGGTGCAGATCGCCGACGCCGCGCTGGTGGCGGCGGCGGCCCTCTCGGATCGCTACATCACCTCCAGGTTCCTGCCGGACAAGGCCATCGACCTGGTGGACGAGGCCGCCTCCCGGCTGCGCATGGAGATCGACTCCTCGCCCGTGGAGATCGACGAGCTCCAGCGTTCCGTCGACCGCCTGAAGATGGAGGAGCTGGCCCTGGCCAACGAGTCGGACGTCTCCTCGCGGGAACGGCTGGCCAGGCTGCGCCGCGAGCTGGCCGACCGCGAGGAGGAGCTGCGCGGGCTCACCGCACGCTGGGAGAAGGAGAAGCAGGGCCTGAACCGGCTCGGCGAGCTGAAGGAGCGCCTGGACGAGTCCAGGGGCCTGGCCGAGCGCGCGCAGCGGGACGGCGACTTCGAGGCCGCGTCCCGGCTGCTGTACGCGGAGATCCCCGCGCTCGAACGCGAGCTGGCCGCCGCCTCGGAGGCCGAGGCGGAGGCCAAGCGGGACACCATGGTCAAGGAGGAGGTCGGCCCCGACGACATCGCGGACGTGGTGTCCTCGTGGACCGGCATCCCGGCCGGGCGGCTGCTTGAGGGCGAGACGGAGAAGCTGCTGCGCATGGAGGAGCAGCTGGGGCGCCGGCTCATCGGCCAGCAGGAGGCGGTGCGGGCCGTCTCGGACGCGGTGCGGCGCAGCCGCGCGGGCATCGCGGACCCCGATCGGCCCACCGGCTCGTTCCTCTTCCTCGGGCCGACCGGCGTGGGCAAGACGGAGCTGGCCAAGGCGCTGGCCGACTTCCTCTTCGACGACGAGCGGGCCATGGTCCGCATCGACATGAGCGAGTACAGCGAGAAGCACTCGGTGGCCAGGCTCGTCGGGGCGCCCCCCGGCTACGTCGGCTACGAGGAGGGCGGCCAGCTCACCGAGGCCGTCCGGCGCCGCCCGTACACGGTGGTGCTGCTCGACGAGGTGGAGAAGGCGCACCACGAGGTCTTCGACATCCTGCTCCAGGTGCTCGACGACGGGCGGCTGACCGACGGGCAGGGGCGCACCGTCGACTTCAGGAACACCATCCTCATCCTCACCTCCAACCTCGGCAGCCAGCACCTGATCGACCCGCTGGCCAAGCCGGAGCAGCAGCGCGAGGAGGTGCTGGCGGCGGTGCGGTCCGCGTTCCGGCCCGAGTTCCTGAACCGGCTGGACGACCTGGTGATCTTCTCCGCGCTCACCGGCCCCGAGCTGAGCCGCATCGCGCGGCTCCAGACCGACGCGCTCCAGCGGCGGCTGGCCGACCGCAGGCTCACGCTCGACGTCACCGAGCTGGCGCTCGGCTGGCTGGCCGACGAGGGGAACGACCCGGCGTACGGCGCCAGGCCCCTGCGGCGGCTGGTGCAGACGGCCATCGGGGACCCGTTGGCCCGCAAGATCCTGGGCGGCGAGGTCAGGGACGGCGACACCGTGCGGGTGGACGCGGCCCTCGACGGCGGGCTGACCATAACGACCGCGGAGACGCCGGCGGAGACGGCCGCGGAGCCCGGCGCGTGACGGGCGGTCCCCCGCCTCCCGGCTGCCCGGCCGGGGGGGCGGGGGACCGCGGGCCGGCCGTTCCCCGGCGTCGTCGCGGTTGCCAGACCCCGGCGGGCATGGGAGAGGATGGAAGGGCTTCTCGCATCCACGAAGGGACCCACCCGTGTCTGTCGATCCGTCCGCCATCCCGAACTTCGGGGGTCAGCCGGGCAAGCAGGGCCAGCCGCAGCAGGCGAACAAGCCCGCCGGTCCGATCATGCCGAACCAGGAGCTGGTCAAGCAGCTGCTGGACCGGATGAAGCTGAAGCACACCGTCGACAAGTCCGGTGACGTGCTCGCGCCGTGGAAGCACTACCGCGTCTATTTCATGTTCCGCGGCGAGGAGCGGCAGCGGATACTCACCGTGCGCACGTTCTACGACCGGGCGTACACGGTGGACGACAAGCCGCGCCTGCTCCAGGCCGCCGACGAGTGGAACCACTCGACGCTGTGGCCGAAGGTCTACACCCACACCAGCGACGACGGCACGGTGCGGCTCGTGGGCGACTTCCAGCTGCTGCTGGGCGCGGGCGTGGGCTTCGACCACTTCGTGGCCAGCGTCGTCAGCTGGGTGCGGGCGGCGGGCGAGTTCGACAAGTGGCTCGTGGACCGGTTCGGTCTCGCCAAGGACGACGAGGAGGCGCCCGAGGGGGCGGCGGCCGAGGGTGCGGCCGGATCCGGGGCCGGGGAGGCCGCGGACGCCGCCGAGGCGGGCGCCGGCTCCGGCGGCGCGGACGGCGCCCGCGAGGGGCGCGAGGACGGGACCGGATCGTGATCGTCGCGTTCTCCGTGACGCCCGTCGGCGCGGGTGAGAACGTCGGCGCCGAGGTCGCCGAGGCCGTGCGCGTGGTCAGGGAGAGCGGCCTGCCCAACCGGACCGACGCGATGTTCACCAGCGTCGAGGGCGAGTGGGACGAGGTGATGGACGTCGTGAAACGTGCCGTCGAGGCCGTCCAGACCCGCGCGGGCCGCGTCAGCCTGGTGCTCAAGGCGGACGTGCGGCCCGGCGTCACCGACGGACTCACCGGCAAGGTCGAACGGGTCGAACGCCTGCTCGCCGGGCCTGACGCCGCGCGGCCCGGCGACGGTCGGGAAACGGCTTAGGGAGCGGGCGGCGGTGCGGTGGGCCGGGCCGCGCACGGCGCGTCCCGGCCGCGCGTCCGGCCCGGTGCGTCCCGGGCCCGTCGGGCGCGCCGTGGCCCGGCCCCCGGCCGCGTCAGTGGTGTGTACCAACTACGGGCGTTTCGGGGGCACTTCGGGCACCGGTGCGGCATGTGTGTTCGCAAGGCGTGCTGTTGAGGGGTGAACACCTGACCCACCCTGACCCCGACGGGATGGAAACCTGGCGAAGTTGGGTAAAAACGCTGTGGCCGCGGCGTGTTACGTGATTCGGTGGTCCCGTTGTCTCCGGAGGGTCGGTCCGCGCCGCCCTCAACTGCGCGCATGCGGGAGCCGACCCATGCTCACCACGATCCAGACCGCTTTCACCGACACCCGGGCGGGTGACCTGGCCTGGGCACTCGGCCGCGAGCCGCTGCCGTCACTCGCCACCCTCGACCTCGAACTCGCCGGCGCCCACATTCAGTTGCGCGTGCTCGGCGCCTCGCACCAGGTGCTGCTCGACTGCCGGGACGGCACCTGTTCCGAGACCGTGGCCTGCATGCCGGGGAGCAACACCCCGCTGCCCCTCGGCGTGTCCAGACGCCTGGGCAACTTCGAATACGAGTTCGCCGCCAGGGTCGAGACCATGAGCACGGGCTCGTTCGCCGGCCGGGCCCAGGAGTTGCTCGCCCTGGTCGCCGAGCACCCGTACGGCCTCGCGGGGCTGTTCCCCGGCGATCCGAACGCGTTCACCGCGCTGCTCGTGCAGCGCAGGGCGGGGCAGTTCCACTGGCGGACCTGGCACGCGTACCCCCAGGAGCACTGCCTGGTGGCGACGAGAACCCGGGTGAGCGGCACGACGGAACAGCTCGAATCCACTCCTGTGGGTGACAAGGCCAACCCGAAGTGTGACGTAACGTTCGGTTCATGATCGAGACGTCCGAAGCCGAGCGTGCGACTGCGCCGCGCGCAGTGACCGCCGTTCTCCCCGTTTCGGCGGGCGTCGGGCGCGTCATGGTCCTCGCCGCGGTCTTCGTGTGCGCCGCGTGCGGTCTGGTCTACGAGCTCGAACTCATCGCGATCGCCGACTACCTGGTGGGCGACACCGTCACCCACACCTCGATCGTGCTGTCCCTGATGGTGTTCGCGATGGGCATCGGCTCGCTCGGCGCCAAACGGCTGCGGGCCAGCGCCGCGGTCAACTTCGGGCTCGTCGAATCGATCCTCGCGCTCGTCGGCGGCTGTTCCGCGACCGTCCTGTACCTGGCGGTCGTGCTGTTCGGCGAGGCGAGACCGATGCTCGTCGCCTTCTCGCTCGGCATCGGCGTCCTCATCGGTGCCGAGATGCCGCTGCTGATGACGCTGATCCAGCGCATCAGGCAGCAGGACGCGGGACGCGCGGTCGCGGACCTGTCCGCGGCCGACTACGTGGGCGCGCTGCTCGGCGGCCTGGCGTTCCCGTTCCTGCTGCTGCCGCTGCTCGGACAGCTGAGCGCGGCGCTGTGCACGGGCGTGGTCAACGCGCTGGCCGGCGGATTCATGGTGCTGTGGCTGTTCCGCGGCGACCTCACGCGGCGGATGCGGCGCCGGCTGCTGCTGCTCAACGCGGCGGTGATCGCCGTGCTCGTGGCCTGCTCGGCGGCGGTCGACCCGCTGGAACGGGCCGCGGCCGAGCGGCTGCGCGAGCAGCCCGCCGCCGCGGCCGGACTTCCGGGCGGCGGCCCCGGCACTCCGTGAGCGCGGCCGGTCGCGCGGCGCGGCAGGGGCATATGGCGTGACCGGTGCCTTATGCGCGGACCAGTGGGTAGGCTCCGCGCCATGGAGCACGAGGTCTTCCTGCCCTATCCCGTCGACGCCGTGCGGAGGGTCTTCGCCGCGCCGGAACGGATGGCCCGGTGCGTTCCCGGGCTCCACCCCGACCCGGAGACGGACCCGGCCGCGCCGGCCGGGCGGCTGCGGGTGCGCATCGGCTCGTCGAGCATCACCTACCGCGGCTCGATGACGTTCGCGGTCGACGACGGCCGGCTCACCGTGGAGGCGCGGGGCACCGAGGCCAGGGGCGACGGCGAGATCTCGCTCGTCCTCGGCGCGGTGGCGCGCGAGGACGAGGGCGGCGGCACGACCGTCGCGTTCCAGGGCACCGTCCGGGGCGAGGGCCGCATCGGCACCTTCGACGCGGCCCAGCGGGAGGCGGCGGGCCGGCGGCTGCTGGATCGTTTCGCCGAAGCGCTGGCCGAGGAACTGGCGGACGCGGAGGAGACGGGCCCTGACGAGGCGGCACCGGCGGTCGGCGGCATCGGGGAGCCGGACGACAACGAGCGGGTGATCCCCGGCATTCCCGCGGCGCCCGAGCCGGAACCCGAGCCGGGGAGCCGGCCGGTGCCGGGCGCGGAGAGCGCCGCGCGCCGCGCCGACGTCCCGGAACCCGACATCGACTTCACCTCGGGCGGGGAGCTCGACGAGCGCGCGGGACTCGGCGGCGAGCTGGACCTCGGCCACGGTCTCGGTGCCCCCTACGACGACGAGGAGGAGGACGCCGTGCTGCCAGAACCGGAGGCCGACTTCGCCCGGCGCACCATGATCGGCCGCAGCGCGGAAGAGGTGGATCACGCCCCGCCGCGCGGCCGGTACGCCCCCGAGCCGTCGCCCGACGGCGAAACGGGCGCCGCCGCCGCGCTGCGCTGGGCGGCCCCTGCCGCCGCGCTGGCCGTGGCGACCGCGGTGGTGCTGACCCGGGCACTGCGGCGCCGCAGGTGACGTGCCGCCCGTGGGCGGCCACGCCGGGGCGTGCGATCCGGGCAACATTATGATTTACGTACATCGAATCGTTATCGTCATGGGGTGACCACCCACGACTCCGATCGCGGAGTACGACTCCGCGCCGCCGATGCCGAGTTGACGCTGCGCCCCGACCAGGGCGGACGCATCTCCTCGCTACGGATCGGCGGCACCGAACTGCTGCGCCAGGGCGAGCGGTTCGGCTCCTTCGTCATGGCGCCCTGGTGCGGACGCACCAGGGAGGGCCGGTTCCTGAACGGGGCCCGCGCGCATCAGCTTCCGGTGGACGCCGGGCAGCACGCCATCCACGGCACCGTGCGCCGCCGCCCGTGGCGCACCCTCCGCGCGGACGCGACATCGGCGGCGCTGGACTGCGTGCTTGAGGAGCCCTGGCCCTACGCGGGGCGGGTCTCCCAGTTGGTGGAACTGGCCGAGGACGGCAGCGGGGTGACGCTCACGCTCGGGGTCGAGACGGCAGGCGACTCGTTCCCCGCGCAGGCCGGCTGGCATCCGTGGTTCCTGCGCAGCCTGAGCCCCGGCGGTCCCGGCGTGGAGATCGACTTCTCGGCCGAGTGGCAGGAGGAGCGGGGCGATGACCACCTGCCGACCGGCCACCGCGTCGAGCCCAAGGCGGGGCCCTGGGACGACTGCTTCGGGATGCCGGACGGCGTCGATGTCACCCTGACCTGGCCTGGCCGCCTGGAACTCTCGGTGCGCAGCCGCAGCCCGTGGGCGGTGATCTACGACGAGCAGCCGGAGGCGGTGTGCGTCGAGCCCCAGTCCGGGCCGCCCAACGGCCTCAACACCCACCCGCGCCTGGTCACCCCGCTGGAGCCGCTGGAGATCTCCACGACGTGGTCGTGGCGCACCCTGTCGTAGGGTCATGGCCATGAGCGTGCGTGACGAGCTGCTGAAGCAGATCAAGGACAAGGCCGTCGTCCACGGCCGCGTGGTGCTGTCCTCCGGCCGGGAGGCCGACTGGTACGTCGATCTGCGGCGGGTCGCCCTCGACGGCGAGGCCGCGCCGCTGGTCGGCCGGACGATGCTGGAGCTGACCGCGGACCTGGAGTACGACGCGGTCGGCGGCCTGACGCTGGGCGCCGACCCGGTGGCGACCGCGATGCTGCACGCGTCGGCGGCGGCCGGCGGCCGGCTCGACGCGTTCGTGGTGCGCAAGGCGGGCAAGGCGCACGGGTTGCAGCGCAGGATCGAGGGCCCCGACGTGGCCGGGCGCCGGGTGCTCGCGGTGGAGGACGCCTCCACCACGGGCGGTTCCGTGCTCACGGCCGTGGAAGCGCTGCGCGAGGCCGGGGCCGAGGTCGTGGCCGTCGCGGTGATCGTCGATCGCGGCGCCGCCGCGGCCGTCGAGGCGGCGGGGCTCGCCTACCGCGCGGCCTTCACGCTCGACGACCTGGGCATGTCGGAGTGAACTGAGGGTTCCGACGGGCCCGCCCGCCCGGCGACGCGTCCGGGCGGCGGGCCCGAGGTCACCGGCCGCGGCCTGCGTCGATCACGCTGCGTAAGGGTTTCACGTGAAACTGTCGCGCGCTGTCCCGGCCGGGACGGCCGTCTGGGAGGATATTCGGGCAGTCGAACGCCACGCACACCGCACGCACTCAAGGAGCGGACATGCCCATCGCGACCCCTGAGGTCTACAACGAGATGCTGGACCGGGCGAAGGCAGGCCAGTTCGCCTACCCGGCCATCAACGTCACCTCGACGCAGACCCTGCACGCCGCGCTGCGCGGCTTCGCCGAGGCGGAGAGCGACGGCATCGTCCAGATCTCCACCGGCGGCGCCGAGTTCCTGGGCGGCCAGTACCAGAAGGACATGGTCTCCGGGGCCACGGCGCTGGCCGAGTTCGCGCACGTGGTCGCGAAGAAGTACCCGGTCAACGTCGCCCTGCACACCGACCACTGTCCCAAGGACAAGCTGGACGGCTACGTGCGCCCGCTGCTCGCGATCTCCGAGGAGCGCGTGGCCCGTGGCGAGAACCCGCTGTTCCAGTCCCACATGTGGGACGGCTCGGCGGAGACCCTGCGCGACAACCTGGAGATCGCGGAGGAGCTGCTGGCCAGGGCCGCCGCCGCCAAGATCGTGCTGGAGGTCGAGATCACCCCGACCGGCGGCGAGGAGGACGGGGTCAGCCACGAGATCAACGACGAGCTGTACACGACCGTCGACGACGCCCTGCGCACCGCGGAGGCCCTGGGCCTCGGCGAGCGCGGCCGGTACCTGCTCGCGGCCTCGTTCGGCAACGTGCACGGCGTGTACAAGCCGGGGAACGTGGTGCTCCGCCCCGAGCTGCTGAAGGACCTCCAGGAGGGCGTGGCCGCCCGCTACGGCAAGCAGAACCCGTTCGACTTCGTCTTCCACGGCGGTTCCGGCTCGACGCGCGAGGAGATCACCACCGCGCTGGGCAACGGCGTGGTGAAGATGAACCTGGACACCGACACGCAGTACGCGTTCACCCGGCCGATCGTCGACCACGCCTTCCGCAACTACGACGGTGTGCTGAAGGTGGACGGCGAGGTCGGCAACAAGAAGACGTACGACCCGCGCAGCTGGGGCAAGCTCGCCGAGGCCGGCATGGCCGAGCGGGTCACCCAGGCGTGCGGCGACCTGCGTTCCGCGGGTACGCGCCTCAAGTAACGCGTCCGCCCGGAGGCGACTGGGCCTTCCCCGGCGGACCCGGCAGACTGGACGACATGGCCATTCACGAGAACCTGCTCGGGGGCCCGCCCCCGACGCACCTGCCCGACGACCCCGAGCCACGCGAGCTGCTCGCGGCCGGCACGGCCCCCGCCGAGGTGGCGGCCAAGTACCCCGCCTCCTCGCTGGTCTGGGCGCAGCTGGCGGACGACGCGTTCGCCGAGGGCCGCAGCATCGACTCGTACGCCTTTGCCCGCACCGGCTACCACCGTGGCCTGGACGCGTTGCGGCGCAGCGGCTGGCGGGGGCAGGGCCCCATTCCGTTCGAGCACGAACCGAACCGCGGCTTCCTGCGCGCGCTGCACGCGCTGGCGCGTGCGGCCGCGGCCATCGGCGAGCAGGAGGAGTACGAGCGCTGCACGCAGTTCCTCCGTGACAGTTCCCCGACGGCGGCCGACACGCTGTCCTGACGGACGTCTCCTCTCACGGGCGCCCCGTTTCCGGGCGGGGCGCCTTTCCCATGCCCGCGGGGACGCGGTGACCTGGCGCCTCACAGGCCCGGCTCGGGTGCGGGCACGGGCACCGGCCCGGGTGCGGGCACCGGCTCGGCGGCGGGCGGCGGCTGGCCCGCGCCGGCGTCGCCTTCCGTGGTGCTGGTGAGCCGGGCGTAGGCCACGATGTTGGAGTCGTAGCCGCCGTCCTGCGTCCACCGGCCGCCGCAGGTGATGAGCCGCAGCTGGGGGCTCTCGACGGCGCCGTAGACGCGTTCGTCCGGGAAGTCGGACTTCGGGTACTGCTCGACGGAGTCCACGGTGAACACGGCCGTGCGGCCGTCGGCGCGGTCGACTTCGATGTTCTCACCGGGCCGCAACGACCCGAGACCGGCGAACGCGGCGGGCCCGTCGTAGGTGTCGAGGTGCCCGACGAGGAGGGCGGCACCGCGTTCACCGGGCGAGACCCCGCCCGCGTACCAGGCGGCGCGCATGGCGTCCTCCTCGGAGGGCGAGGGCGGCGCGCCGTCGGGGGCCAGGTCGGCGCCGAAGACCTCGACGTCGGTGCCCAGTTGGGGGATGCGGACCCGGGTCGGATCGGCCCGGTCGAGCGGTGGTGCCACGACGTCCGACGGCTGTCCCGATATGGACGCGTCCAGGCCCGCGGTCGATCCCGCGTCAGGGGCGGCGGCCGGCGCGTCGACCGCGCCCGGCCGTGAGACGCCCTCGGCGATACTGCTCGACGCGCGTGCCTCGCGGACGCCGTCGTCCGAACCGGGCGCGAGCACCCCGGCGAGCACGCCCACGGTGATCGCGGCGACCGCGGCGGCCACCTCGAACCGGCGGCTGCGGACGGACAGCCGCTGCTGCCGGGTCCTGGCCGCCGGGCGCGCGGCCGTTGCGGGCGCCGCCGCCCGTGCGGCGCGGCGGCGCGCGCCGGTGACGGCGGACCTGACGGTGGTGACGGCGCCGGCCGCCCTGGCCGCCCTGGCGGCCGTGCCGGCCCGCCCGGCCAGCCGCCGCCCGGCCGTGGCCAGGCGCGGCGCGCCGCGCCGCACGGCGGAGACGGCCCGCGCGACGGCGCGGGCGGCGGGCGTCGCGGCGGTGCCGGGATGCCCGGCCCGCGGGGTGCGGCGGACACGGGACGTGCGCGGTACGCGGGGAGCGCGAGGGACGCGAGGCACCCGGCGGCCCTCAGTAGTGCCCGCCGGCACGGCGGCGGCGCGCGAGGAACACGTACCCGGCGGCGCCCGCGACGGTCAGGCCGCCGCCCACCGCGAGCGCGGTGGCCTGGGTGTTCCCGCTCCCGGACGCGCCGGAACCGCCGAAGCCGGCCGAGGCGCCGCCCGAGGGCGTGCCGGCGGTGAAGGTGAACGTCGTGCTGAGCGTCACGCCATCGGTGCAGCGGACGGTGACGGCGTAGCTCCGGCCGACCTGGAGGCCGCTGCGCTTGATGTGGCCGGTGCCGATCCACTTCTTGTCGTGCGCCTTGCGCAGCGTGATGTTCTGCTGGAACGCCTCCGAGGTGGCGGGGCCGCTCGGGTGGCAGTGCGCCTTCACGGTGACCGGGGTGCCGCGGCCGCCCGAGCTGGGCGAGATGGTCAACGGGGCGGCGTGGTCCCAGGCGGGTCTCGCGTCGTCATGGGCGGCGGCGGGCGCCGCCACGACTCCGAGGGGCAGCAGGGTCAGGGCCGCTGTCGCGCTGACGCGGCCGGCGATGCGGTGCAGGGACTTCATGGGTGAGTGACCTCCGGTCGGCTGCCGCACGCGAGGTGGCGTGACGGGTTGTCACTCATGCGAACAGTGTGTGACCGGTGTCGCATCCGGAGGGCGTCCCCGCGGGTGCCCCGTTGCTCCGCGCGGGCGGCGGGCGCGCCCCGTCCGGCCCTCCCGCGGCCATGGCCGGAGCGCCGCCCGGCATCTGACGGGTGCTCGGGCGGGGACCGCGCCCCGTCGTTCACGGGGGGCCGCCCCCGGCGGCGCGTCCGTACGCCGTGCGCGGCCCGGAAGGTCTCGGCCGACCCGCCACCGGCCGACCCGCCACCGGCCGACCCGCCACCGGCCGCCCCGCGCCGGTCAGCGGCCCCGGGGCCGGCCCGCTCCCTGGGCCGGGACCGTCAGCCGCAGCGCGCCGGGCAGCACCGTCCACGTGCGGGCCCGCGTCGGGCCCTGGTCCACGGCGTCCGCGCGGTAGCTGAACCCGGGTCCCGACACCGTCACCGACACCGCGCGCGCCGACAGGTCGGCCCCCGCCTGGCTCGGCCGCACCACCACCTCGGCCAGGCCGTCCGCCGCCCGCACCGACACCCCGGCCACCGGCCGGTCCACGTCCACGAGCACGCGGCCGTCGGCCTCCACCCGCAGCCGCTGCCGCGGCCGGTGCACCGTGCGCCACCACAGCGCCGTCGCCCCGGCGGAACGGGCCCGCGGCGCCGGGATGCCCAACGGGCCGAGCACCACGCCCCCGGCGTCGTCCGTCAGCACGTCGAGCCGCCGGTCGGTGCCGCTCAGCACCGCCCGCGACGCGGCGACCGCGTCGGTCGGCACCCCGAGCGCGCGCGCCACCGCCACCGTCGGGCCGGGGCCGACCGGCACCATGGCCAGCCGGCTCGTGACCAGTTCGCCGTTGTGGTGCAGCAGCCGCACGGTCCGCAGCAACGCTCCGTCGTCACCCACGATGACCAGCCGCCTGCCCCGGCGGCGGCTGAGCACCCGCGTCAGGGCCTGCGGCTCTTCGAGCACGCAGACCGTGGCCTCGCCAGGCGCCGCGCACAGCACGTCCCGCGCGATCCGTACCGCTTCCCCATCCGTCCGCCGGGCCGTCGGGTCGATGACGATGAGCACTGACTGTTCGCCTCCCGGCTGCGTCTCCCGTAAGCTCTCTGTGCAAGAGCCCCTGTCGCGATTGCGCCAGGGGTTTCGTCGATCCGGGGCAGCCCTTGCGTAGATGCCCCGCTCGAAAGGGGTGTACGCCTGTGCCCGCACTCGTGCTGCTCGGCGCTCAGTGGGGTGACGAAGGCAAGGGAAAGGCCACCGATCTGCTGGGCGGCTCGGTGGACTACGTCGTGCGCTACCAGGGTGGCAACAACGCCGGCCACACGGTCATCGTGGACGGCGAGAAGTACGCGTTGCACCTGTTGCCGTCCGGCATCCTGACCCCCGGCTGCACCCCGGTGATCGGCAACGGTGTCGTCGTGGACCCCAAGGTGCTGCTCTCCGAGCTGAGCGGTCTCGCGGCGCGCGGCGTCGACACCTCACGGCTGCTGATCAGCGGCAACGCCCACCTGATCACGTCCTACCACCAGACGCTCGACCGGGTCTCGGAACGCTTCCTGGGCAAGCGCAAGATCGGCACCACGGGGCGCGGCATCGGCCCGGCCTACGCCGACAAGATCAACCGGCAGGGCATCCGCGTGCAGGACCTGTTCGACGAATCGATCCTGCGGCAGAAGGTCGAGGCCGCGCTCGACCACAAGAACCAGGTGCTCGCCAAGCTCTACAACCGCCGTGCCATCGTCACCGAGCAGGTCGTCGAGGAGCTGCTCGGCTACGCGGACCAGCTGCGCGACTTCGTGTGCGACACCGTGCTCCTGCTGAACCGCGCCGTGGACGAGGGGAAGGTCGTGCTGTTCGAGGGCGGGCAGGGCACGCTTCTCGACGTGGACCACGGCACGTATCCGTTCGTCACCTCGTCCAACCCGACCGCGGGCGGCGCCTGCACCGGCTCCGGCGTCGGACCGACGCGCATCAGCCGGGTCATCGGCATTCTGAAGGCGTACACGACGCGCGTCGGCGCGGGCCCGTTCCCGACCGAACTGGAGGACGAGGACGGCGAGGCGCTGCGGCGGATCGGTGGCGAGTTCGGCGTGACCACCGGGCGCAACCGGCGCTGCGGCTGGTTCGACGCGGTGATCGCGCGGTACGCGACCCGGGTCAACGGGCTCACCGACTTCTTCCTCACCAAGCTCGACGTCCTCACCGGCTGGGACCGCATCCCCGTGTGCGTCGCCTACGAGATCGACGGCCGACGCGTCGAGGAACTGCCCTACAACCAGAGCGACTTCCACCACGCGAAGCCGGTCTACGAATACCTGCCGGGCTGGACCGAGGACATCTCCAAGGCGCGGTCCTTCGAAGAGCTGCCGAAGAACGCGCAGGCCTACGTGCTCGCGCTCCAGGACCTCTCGGGCGCCCCGATCTCCGCGATCGGCGTGGGCCCGGGCCGCGAGGAGACCATCCAGATCAACGCGTTCGTGTGAGCGCCGTCCCACGACGGCGGCCACAGCGGCAACGGGCCGGACGCGCGGGGAGCACCCGCGCGGCCGGCCCGTTCTCGTTCCGCGACTCGTGATCGGCGTGGATCAGTCGTCGGCGCGGATCAGTCGTCGACGTCGCGCTCGTACGTCGCGGTGAAGCCGCCGTCCCCGTTCCAGGGCGTGAACTGGAGCGACTCCGCGTCCCCCAGCGTGTCGACGGGCTCCCACTCCACGCGGTAGGACGGCAGCGCGTCGCAGTCGCCGCTCGTCGTCTCGCCGGGACCGACGATGATCGATTCGAGGTCGCCGTCCTGCTGGGCGACCAGCGGGGCCTCCCACGTGCAGGTGCCGTCCGTGTAGGTGAGCGCCACCTCGCCGGCGGACGCCGAGAACGGGACGGTGATCTCGTAGTCGGGGGACGTGTAGACGGAGTCGAAGATCGCCACCGGTATGCCGTCCCCGTCGGCGACGAGTCCTGCCGCGCTCAGCTCGGCCGTGAGGCTGCCCGCCGTCCACAGCAGCGAGCCGTCGTCCTGCGCCTCGATGGTCTGCTCGCCGTAGGGCTCGCAGCGCGACGGGTCGTCGTCCGGCACCACGTCGGTGACCTCGGCCCCGCCGACGGTCAGGGTGCCGGTGCCGGCCGAGACCAGTTCGGCCTCCTCGGTGCACAGCAGGCCGCTGAGCATCGTCCACTGGGTGGTGACGACCTCGCCGGCCGAGCCCTCCCTGATCTCCAGGCGCTGGAACCAGCCGTTCGGCTCGCCGTCCCGCATCACCTCGCCCTCCCAGCTGCCGACGAACTCCCAGCCCACCTCGCCGCCCTCCTCGACGGGCTCCTCCTCCGTGGGCTCCTCGGACGGCTCCTCCGTGGGCTCCTCGGTCGGCTCCTCGGTGGCCTCACCCGTCGGCCCCGCGGCGGTCGGGCCGGGTTCCGGCTCGTCCTCGTCGTCGCCGCCCGAGGTGGCGAACACGATGGCGCCCACGGTGACGGCCACGACCGCGACGGCCGCCGCGACGATCCACGCGACGTTCTTGCGCCGGCCGCCGCCCGAGCCAGGGCCGCCGGGCTGCCCGGGTCCGCCGGGACCGCCCGGGTACGCGGGCCCGTACGGGCCCTGGGGCGCGCCCGCCGCGCCGGGCTGCTGCGGGTAGCCGTACCCAGGCGCGCCCGGCTGCTGCGGGTAGCCGTAACCGGGCTGGGGCGGGGTGCCGTACCCGGCGGGCGGCATGCCCGAGGTCATGGTCGCCATGTGGTCGACGCCGGCGTTCGGCTGCGGGCTCGGCGGCGGAGTGGCCGGGGCGTTCAGCTGGGTCGGGGTGGGGGGCGCCGTGGGCGGCGGCGGGCTCGGCATCGCCGAGGGCGGCGCCGGGGTCGGCGGAACGACCGGCATCGCGGGCGGCGGCTGCGTCGCGGGGGGCGGCGGCGTCTGGAGCGGGTCCTCCGAGTCGAGCAGCTCGACGGCGTGCCGCCCCAACTTGGCCACCAGCGCGCCGGGCAGCCACGGTTCCCCGTCGTCCTCCGTCCCGCTCGCGTCGAGCAGCTCGTCGAGGCTCGGCCGGTCGGCGGGGTGCTGGGCCAGACAGCGTTCGATCAGCGGCCGGAAATTCTCCGGAACCTCGGAAAGATCCTGCTGGCCCTGGACTATTCGGAGCATCAACGCGGTCATCGCGCTGTTCGCGTCGCCGAACGGGGTGGTGCCGGTGGCGGCGAAGGTGAGCACGGACCCGAGGCAGAAGATGTCGCTCGCGGCCGTCACCACCTCGCCGCGGCACTGCTCGGGCGACATGAAGCCGGGCGAGCCGACGGCGGCGCCGGTCCGCGTCAGCCCCTCGCCGGTGGATTCGAGGGCGCGGGCGATACCGAAGTCGATGACGCGCGGGCCGTCGATCGTGATCATCACGTTGGACGGCTTGAGGTCGCGGTGCACCAGGCCCGCGGCATGAATGTCGCGCAGCGCCCTGACCAGCCCGTTGGCCAGGATGAAGAGGGTGCGTTCCGGCAGCCTGCCGTACGTGTGCGACACCACCTCGTGGAGCGAGGGGCCCGCCACGTACCCGGTCGCGACCCAGGGCGTCTCCGCCTCCGTGTCACCGTCGAGCACGGGTGCGGTCCAGTCGCCGCCGACCCTCCGCGCGGCCTCCACCTCCTGCTGGAAGCGGCGGCGGAACTCCGGCTGCGCGGCGAGTTCCGGCTGGACCAGTTTCACGGCCACCGTGCGCCCGCGGTCGGAGCGGGCGAGATAGACGCTGCCCATTCCGCCGGCGCCCAATTTCCCCAGCAGCCTGTAGTGGCCCACCCGTTGAGGATCTGTCGGCCCGAGCGGTTTCATGCTGTGTTACTCCTCTTCGCTCCGGTAAGCCTCATGAGAATACGGGCGCCCGTACGCCCCCATGAGGACAGAAGCCGAACCGTGATCGGTTCCCGGTCCCGGCACGGGACCGGGGCGCGTGCCGTTCTGTGACACGAGGCACACGCTTTCGTTGCGTTCGCCGGGCCCGGCACCGGGCATCGGGCCCCGGCCCGGCCCCACCCGCCCCGGTCGCGGGGGCGGCCCGGGCCGGTGCGCGTCGCGGGGGCGCGCTTGATCGGCACGAGCGGTTCCACGCGCGCGTCCTCCCCCCGGGCGGCGTCGTTACATGGCACGCAGAATAGGGCAATCCCGGGGAGCGGATGCCGCCGAGGCACCGTAACGCCCGGTAGCTCCCGGAACCGGGCGACCCGGCGCCGGGCCGGGCGGCGGAATCCACGGGCGCCCGCGCGGCACGGGTCGCGGCGGCCCCGGGCGGTGGGCGCGGTTCCGGTGCGCTGTACCCGGCGGTACGCGGCCGGGCCGTGTCCGAACGGCGGTCCGGCCGAGGGCTCGCCGCCCCGGCGGCGCCGGAGACCGGCGGCGGCCCGGGCGACCCGGCGCCGCGCACATGCCGGCGACCTGTGCGATAAACAGCCTGCTGTCTCCCCCGGGGGTCTAGGCTGGAGCGCCGTGATCCAACGCAGCACCTTGCGCGAACAACTCGCCGACGCCCTGCGGGAGGAAATACTCGCCGGGCGGCTCGCCCCCGGCGGAGAGTTCACCGTGCGGGAAATCGCCGAACAATACGGCGTGTCGGCGACGCCGGTGCGCGAAGCCCTGGTCGACCTCTCGGCCCAGGGCCTGCTCGAAGTGGAACACCACCGCGGCTTCCGTATCCGGCGTTTCTCGCTGACCGACTACCAGCACATGGTCGAGGCCCAGACGCTGGTCAGCGACGGGATACTGCACGTCAACCCGGAGTTAAGCGTGCGAGAGGCGGTGCCCGAGGCGTTCACCTCCATCCGCCGCCGCGCCGCGGCGGCCCGGCAGGCTGCCCGCGCCGGTGACCTGGACATCCTCATCGCCTACGACCTGCGCTTCTGGCGCGAACTCGACGCGCTGCTCGGCAACCCCCACATCGCCTCCTTCCTCGACCGGCTCCGCGTCGCCTGCTGGGCGTTCACCGTGCCCCACCTGCGCCGCCAACCCCACCTGGCCGACCGGCTGTGGGCCGGCCACCTCGAACTCGCCGACGCGGTCGAACGCCGGGACACCGCGGAGACGACCCGCCTGCTGCGCGCCCACCGCACCCACGCGCTCGCGCTGGCCGCCCAACTCACCGGGGCGTGAGCGCACTCCAGGCCCTACGCTGGCGGTACGCAACCGTTCGAGAGAACGTTGAGAGAGCGTCGAGAGAACTTCGAGAGAGAGCTGTGACGTGGCCTGCGACCTCTGGCTGGTCCCCCTCGTCGATGTGCTGTGCCACAGCCCCGACAACCCGTTCGCCGACGAACTGGCCGAGTACGACAGGGCGCTGGCCGAGGCCGGGCTGCCCCCGGTGCCCGTCTACGGGTACGTCCCCGGCATGTCGGGCGCCGTCGCGCCGGTGGCGGGCTTCGACTACGCGGCGCTCCACCTGCTGCGCCGCGCGTACCTGCTCCAGCAGAGCGGCCTGCCCGTCACCCCCGTCGCGGAGCTGGACGGCGACTACCAGCAGTTGCTTGAGATGTTCGAGGCCGGCGCCCAGCAGGCGCACCTGGTGTGGCACTTCGACCACGCGGGCGCGTACGTGCCCGTGGACTTCCCGCACCCGCTGGTCAACGAGTCGCTGCTGGCCGGCGGCGGCCCGCTGGGATCGAGCCACGGCCTGCTGCGCGAGCTGGAACGGGTCGCGCCCGTGCTCGGCATCGACCCGATGAACCCGCCTCCCGCCCCAGAACCGCCGCCGCGGCCCACCGCCCTGGAGGAGCCGGCCGCCGCGGCGGGGGAGGGCGACGGCCCGTTCGCGAGGGAACGGCACGTGTGGCTGGGCCTGCACGCCGCGGCCACCCGCAGCCTCGCCCAGGGGTCGATGATCGTCTTCAGCTGAACGCGCCGCCTGAACGCGCCATCGGCCGCGCCCGGTGCCCGCCGCGCCCCGGGCGTTCCCCTGCCGCGGCTCAGCCAACCTGCGGCGCTCCCAGCCGTTCTGCCGCGTTCTGTGACGTTGTGACGTTTTCGATCGTCTCAGCCGTTCTCCGGCGGGCGCTGGCGCGGCATGCTGGGCCGCCCGCCGGACCGGTCCGCCGGGCGCAGCGACCCGCGCGCGAACGCGCCATCCGCGCGGCCCGCGCCCCCGCCCGCCCCGTGCCCCGGCGCGCACGCCCCCGGCCCACCGGGCCCCACGGGCAGCGGCCAGCCGCCGCCCAGCGCACGCCCCCGTTCCGCCCGCTCCGCCCTGACCAGCTCCGCCACGTCGTCCGAGAACCTGCGCAGCACCGCGAGCCGCCGTTCCACCGCCTCGCCGCACACCCCGCAGAGGCCGCGGGCCCCGCAGGGCTCCTCGCACCCGTGGCAGCACCCGCCGCCGCGCAGCGCCTCCCCCGCCCAGTCCAGCCGCAGGGCCGCGAGCCGCTGCCGCACCGCCCCGGCCGTGGCGGCGTCCCTGAGCCACCCCGCCGTCAGCCCCAGGTACCGGTCGCACCCCACGCAGGCCGCCGCGCCGAGCAGCGCGAGACAGCAGAACCGGCCCGCCGCGCCGAGCAGCGGCAGCGCCGCGGCCCCCGCCACGCCGGCGACCGTCGCGCACCTCAGCAGCCGCGCCGCGCGGCGTTTCCACACCCGCGCGGCCAGGTACCGCTCCGCGGTGCGGACCGCGTCGGCCTCCGCCTCGGCGTACAGGTCCGCCAGCCGGCCGGCCGCCGCGCCCTCGGACATCTCGGGCAGGCTCACCCTCGCACTCTCCCCACACCAGGCCCGCGCCCGGACCGCCCCGGGCCGGGGAAGCCACCTTTCTAGTGCCTCCTGCGGTGCCCCGGGCGCCGCCCGGGGGCGGCCGGACGGGCCCGACCGGGCCCGGGCCCGCCGCCCCTCACCCGAAAGAGTGCCGGGCGGGCGGGCGCCGTTAGGGTGGGGCAGCGTGAGAATCCTTGTCATCGGCGGCGGAGCCCGCGAACACGCCCTCTGCCACGCCCTCTCCCGGGACCCCTCGGTCACCGAGCTGCACTGCGCGCCGGGCAACGCGGGGACCGCGCAGGTGGCCACGCCGCACGAGGTCGACGCGCTGAACGGCGCCGAGGTCGCGGCGCTGGCCGGTCGGCTGCGGGCCGACCTCGTCGTCGTGGGCCCCGAGGCGCCGCTGGTCGCCGGCGTCGCGGACGCGGTGCGGGAGGCGGGCATCGCCGCGTTCGGGCCCTCGGCGCGGGCCGCGCGCCTTGAGGGCAGCAAGGCGTTCGCCAAGGAGATCATGGCCGCGGCCGGGGTGCCGACCGCGCGTTCCTACGTCTGCGCCACGCCCGAGGAGGCGGACGCGGCGCTGGACGCGTTCGGCCCGCCCTACGTCGTCAAGGACGACGGCCTCGCCGCGGGGAAGGGCGTCGTCGTGACCGAGGACCTGGCGCACGCCCGCGCGCACGCCCGCTCCTGCGAGCGCGTCGTCATCGAGGAGTACCTGGACGGTCCTGAGGTGTCGCTGTTCGCCGTCACCGACGGCGAGACCGTGCTGCCGCTCCAGCCGGCCCAGGACTTCAAGCGGGCGCGCGACGCCGACGAGGGCCCCAACACCGGTGGCATGGGCGCCTACTCGCCGCTGCCGTGGGCCGACCCGAAGCTCACCGACGCGGTGCTCGACACCGTGCTGCGCCCCACGGTCGAGGAACTGCGCCGCCGCGGAACGCCGTTCGCCGGGCTGCTCTACGCCGGTCTCGCCCTGACCTCGCGCGGCGTGCGGGTCGTGGAGTTCAACGCCAGGTTCGGCGACCCGGAGACCCAGGTCGTGCTCGCGCGGCTGCGCACCCCGCTGGCCGGGCTGCTGCACGCCGCCGCGACCGGCGGGCTCGACCGGGTCGAGCCGCTGCGCTGGAGCGACGGGGCCGCCGTCACCGTCGTGGTGGCGGCCGACGGCTACCCCGAGTCGCCGCGCACCGGCGACCCGGTGGAAGGGCTCGACGAGATCGAGGCCGAGGACGGCCCGGACGCGTACGTGCTGCACGCCGGCACGCGGCGCGACGACGCGGGCCGGGTGGTGAGCGCCGGCGGCCGGGTGCTGTCCGTGACCGCCGCGGGGCCCGACCTCGCGCAGGCCAGGGCGCTGGCCTACCGCGCCGTCGCCCGGGTGCGGCTCGCCGGTTCTCACCACCGCACCGACATCGCCGCCGCGGCGGCCGGAGAAATTCCCTCCTCTCCCCAGAGCCCCACCATCGAGTGACCGATCCGCCGACTCGCTGACGTGTGCGCCGCGCCCAACTAGGGTGCGGCGCAACGCCTTCCGCCCCTGCGGTCGCGCACCCGCACGGCGAACGGCCGTATCGCACGTTGCGGTGTCCGTGCCCGGTGCGACAGTGGGAGGAACGGCGGGACACGGCGTCGCACTGCGGAGGGCAGGGCATGGGGCAGCGTAAGGCGCGAAACGCCGGACTCTCCGCGCGCGACCACGCGCTCGCCGTGCTCCGCGTGCGCAACAGCGCGCTGGCGCTCGCGCTGCTCCCGGCCGCCGTCGCGGTCGTGCTGTTCGCCTCGGGCGCGCCCGGCGCGACGGGCACGCTGCGCGCCCCCGTTTCCGTCCTCGCGGCCGTCGTCGCGCTCCTCGCGGTCGGGGCCGGCCTCATGATCTGCCGGGCCAGGCCGGCCGTGACGCCGACCGTTCCCCTGCCGGAGCCGGCCGCGCCCGCGCTGCACGGCCTCATCCGCGACCTCGCCGACCAGCTCGACGTGCCCGCGCCGAGCGGCATCGCGCTCACCCCGGACTGCGACAGCTGGCTGGAGGAACCCGCGGGCCGCCCCGAGGGCGCGGCCCCCGTCCTGGTCATAGGCTCGCCGTTCCTGTGGTGGATGCGCGTCGCGGAACTGCGGGCGCTGCTCGCCCCCGTCGTCGCCGGGACCGGGCCCTCGGCCCACCCGGACATCGCCGCCGCGCGCCGCTGCGTCCGCGCCTGGGACGCGGCGGCGGGGCGCGCGGCGGGCGCCCGCGCGCTGCGCCGCCCGCTGGTGGTGGCGGCGGGCCGCCTCTCGCGCCTTCTGATGGGCCTGGCGGCGGCGCACAGCGCCGAGATGGAGCGCGGGGTGGCGGCAGCCGCCGCCGCTCGCGCCCAGGGCGTCGACCACGGGGTGCGCGCCGCCGCACAGGAACAGGTCGGCCTCGCCTACGCGGGCTGGGACCGCCTGCTGACCCGGGTCGCGCTGCCCGCGTGGCGCGTGGGCCGCTGGCCGCGCCGCCTGGACGCCGGCGTGGCCGCCGCCCTCACCGAACTGTCCCGCCGCGACCGGCTCGCCGAGGGCTTCGCCGCCAGGCTCGGCCAGCGCCCCGCGTGCGACCTGCTGGAAGAACCGGGGCTCGTCGACGAGCAGGTCTCGCTGCTCGCCGCCCGGCTGTTCCACGGCGTGCCGAGCGGCGGCGACGCGGACTGGGCCCCCGTCGACTGGACCGCCTACCCGGACGAGGTCGTCGACCGCATCTGGCGCGACCGGGCCGCGCGCCTCTTCGCGGTGCTCGACGCGGCCGAGACCCCCACGCTCTCGCGCGTGCTGACGCGCCTGGCGGACGCCGCGGGCAGCGACGCGACCGAGGCGCTGGCCGCGCGCCTCGGCGCGCACGCCGCGCGCGGCGACGCGGCGCGCGCCGCCGTCGCGGCGGGACACGCCCCGGGGGCGGCCGTTCCCCTGCCGCTGCCGCTGCAACCCCCGCGCACCGGGCGGGACCTGCTCGTGGAGCACATATCCGCGGCCGTGTGCTGCGCGGCGGCGGACACGGCGGGCGCGGCGCCCGGCCTCGACTGGCTCGACGGACCTGTGCTGCTCGCGGGCGGCCACCGGCGCCGCGACGACCTGTCGGCGCCGGTGCACAGCCTGGTCGACGACGGCGACCCCGCGCCCCTGCGCGCGTGGCTCGCGGGCGCCGGCGTGCGCGCCGACAAACCGGTGCGGCTGGTCTGACCCCCGCCCGCTCCGGCTTCGGCGGCTCCGGAGGGCCGGGGGGTTCGGCGGTGCCGGGGCTCCGGGGGCCTGGCGTCCCGGCGGCTCTGAGGGCCTGGACAGGGGCGTCCCGGCGTTCCCCCGTCTCGGTGGCTCCGGGCCCCGGGCGCCCGCCCGGCCCGCGCCGCGCCCCGGGCGCCCGGCGGCGTCGTGCGCGCCGCGCGTTCACGAGCCCGTGCGCCACCCGTCACGCGGGGGCGCGAAAGCGTTGCTGTGCGCCGGGGGTCGGCGCGTTCGCGCGGCTTCGTGTCTCACGGACGCGATCCACGAGGTCGCGAACGCCTTGCCGTCGGCCATCGCCAGGGGAAACCGCGCCGATCCGTCCGCGAGGGCTCGACACACCCGCCGCCCGGCGCCACTATCGGGCCAACACCGCATGCCGTTCCGGTGACGGGACGGTGACGTACGGTCCCCCGGGTGTGGTGTGCTGGGAGGGCGCGCGCCGCGGAACCGGCGGGCGCGGGGAGGGGAGCGTGAACGAGAGCACCGAGCGGGTCCGGCGCTGGGCGTCCGGGGCGCTCACGCACGCCGTGTCCGACCCGTTCGGACAGGGTCCGCTGCCCTGGCTGCGGGCCGGCGACGGGCCGTTGCGCACCGGCGGCCTCGGCCTGCCCGCCGGCCGGGCGGGCCGAGGGCCGCACGGCCCCCGGGCCGCCGACGACGTCGACTGCCAGATCAAAGGTTTCGTCAGCGAGGGAACGGTCGCGCCCGGCGCGTCGCTCGACTTCCGGGTCACGGTCGACCCGCCGCGCGAGTTCACCATCGACGTCTACCGCATCGGCTATTTCGGGGGCGACGGCGCCCGCCTGCTGCTCAGCAGCCCGAACCTGATCGGCATCCGCCAGCCGCCGCCGCTCATCGCCGGCCGCACCGTGTCCTGCCACCACTGGTGGCTGTCCTGGCGCCTCCAGGTGCCGCCCGACTGGCTGCCCGGCGCCTACGTGGCCGTCCTGACCACGGCGGACGGCGAGTTCAGGTCCCACGTGCCGTTCACCGTGCGCGACGACCGGCCGGCCGACCTGTGCCTGATCCTGCCCGACATCACCTGGCAGGCGTACAACCTCTTCCCCGAGGACGGCCGCGGCGGCGCCAGCCTCTACCACGCGTGGGACGCGGCCGGCCGCCTCATCGGCGAGCAGAACGCGGCCGTCACCGTCTGCTTCGACCGGCCCTACGCGGGCGCGGGGCTGCCGCTGCACGCCGGCCACGCCTACGACTTCGTCCGCTGGGCCGAGCGGTACGGCTACGACCTCTCGTACGCCACCGCCCGCGACCTGCACGCCGGGCGCGTCGACGCGTCCCGCTACCGCGGCCTGGTGTTCTCGGGACACGACGAGTACTGGTCCGCGCCGATGCGCCGGGCCGTCGAGGACGCCAGGGACGGGGGGACCTCGCTGGTGTTCCTCTCGGCCAACACCATGTACTGGCAGGTTGGCCTGAACGCCCTGCCGTCCGGGGCCGGGGACAGGCTGCTCACCTGCCGCAAGCGCCAGGGCCCCGGCCGTTCCGCCCTGTGGCGCGACCAGGGCCGCCCGGAACAACTGCTGCTCGGCGTCCAGTACTCGGGTCCTGTACCGCGCCCGCACCCGCTGGTGGTGCGCAACGCCGACCACTGGCTGTGGGAGGCCACCGGGGCGGGGGAGGGCGACGAACTGCCCGGGCTCGTCGCGGGCGAGGCGGACCGCTACTACCCGCGCACGCCGCTGCCCGATTCGGTGAGCCGCGTCCTGCTGGCCCATTCGCCCTACCGCGACGAGTCGGGCGCCCGCAGGCACCAGGAGACATCCCTGTACCGGGCGCCGAGCGGGGCCTGGGTGTTCGCCTCGGGAACGTTCGCGTGGTCGCCCGCCCTGGCCAGGCCGGGCCACATCGACCACCGGGTGCAGAAGGCCACCGCGAACCTCCTCGACCGCATCTGCAAAGGCGACTGAGCACCCAGCGCCCGCGCCGCGGCGCGCGTCCGCCGGGCGCGC
Source organism: Streptomyces marincola (assembly GCF_020410765.1). Lineage (NCBI taxonomy): Bacteria > Bacillati > Actinomycetota > Actinomycetes > Kitasatosporales > Streptomycetaceae > Streptomyces > Streptomyces marincola. The sequence continues at coordinate 3,670,067 of NZ_CP084541.1, forward strand.
GCCGACCGAGGGGCGCGCGGTGGTGTTCCGGCGCCCGAGCGCCGGCGCCGGGGGAGCGCACCGTGTGTGCCGGCGCCCTCGCGCGGCGCGTACCACGCCCCCACCACACCGTCGGCCCTCGCCCGCGCCTCACCCGGGCGCTGAACGGGCGGCCGGCTGGGGAACAATGGGGACGCGCGGCCCAACCGTCCCAGAAGCCGCCAGGAGGCGTCGTGCCAGGATTCGTCGACAAGCCGGAGCCCGTTCGCGTACCGGGGCTTGTGCATGTGCACACAGGCAAAGTGCGCGATCTGTACCGGACGGAGACGGGCGACATCGTGCTCGTCGCGAGCGACCGCGTGTCCGCGTTCGACTGGGTGCTCGCCACCCCGATCCCCGACAAGGGCCGCATCCTGACCCGGCTGTCCCTGTGGTGGTTCGACCAGCTCGCCGACCTGGTGCCCAACCACCTGATCTCCACCGACCCGCCGCCCGGCGCCCCGGCCGACTGGGCGGGCCGCGTCATGGTGTGCCGCGCCCTGTCCATGGTGCCGGTCGAGGCCGTGGCGCGCGGTTACCTCACGGGCAGCGGGCTCGCCGAGTACCAGCGGGACCGCACGGTCTGCGGCCTCGCCCTGCCGCCCGGCCTGAGCGACGGATCCGAGCTTCCGGCCCCCATCTTCACGCCCGCCACGAAGGCGGCCGTCGGCGAACACGACGAGAACGTCAGCTACGAGGAGGTCGCCCGCCAGGTCGGCCCCGAGACCGCGGCCCGTCTCCGCCAGGCCACGCTCGCGCTCTACAGCCGCGCCCGCGACATCGCCAGGGACCGCGGGATCATCCTGGCCGACACGAAGTTCGAGTTCGGCTACGCGCCCGACGCGGGCCCCGACGGGCCGCTGCTCCTCGCGGACGAGGTGCTGACGCCCGACTCGTCGCGGTTCTGGAGCAAGGACGAGTGGGAGCCGGGCCGCCCGCAGAAGTCGTATGACAAGCAGGTCATTCGTGACTGGCTGACCTCCCCGGCCTCCGGCTGGGACCGCGCGGCCGACACGCCGCCGCCCGCGCTGCCGGAGGAGATCGTGGCGCGGACCCAGGAGCGCTACGCCGACGCCTACCGCATGCTCACCGGCACCGCCTGGTCCTGACGCCCCGCGTTCCGCCCGCGCCCCGGCCCGCGGGCGGACCCGCCGTCCCGCGCCGGTACGTCCGCAAGCCGCCGAACCCCCCGCGCCCGAGCCGAAAAACACGCACCCTCGAACGCGCCCCGCGCCCGAGCCGGAACGTCCGCCGCCCGGCCCCGCCCGCGCTCAGAGCGCCGCGCCCGGCCCCGCGCTCAGAGCCAGCCGCGCTCGCGCGCGATACGGGCCGCGGCGTGGCGGTTCTCCGCCCCCAGCTTCGCGACCGCCGCCGACAGGTAGTTCCGCACCGTGCCGGGCGCCAGAGCCGCCCGCGCCGCGATCTCGGCGATCGGCGCGCCCGTTTCCGCCAGGTCGAGCAACTCCGCCTCCCTCGGGGTCAGCGGCGAGTCGCCCGCGCTGATCGCGTCGGCCGCGAGGTCGGGATCGACGTAGCGGTTGCCCGCCCGGACCGACCTGATGATCTCGGCGAGGCGCTGCGCGGACAGCGTCTTGGGCACGAACGCCCGCACCCCCGCCGCCAGCGCCCGTTTCAGGTCCCCGGGCCGCCCGTGCGAGGTCACGATCATCGTGGCGCACCCGGGCAGCCGCGTCCGCAGCGCGTCGGCCACCGCCACCCCGTCCTCGCCCGGCATCTGGAGGTCGAGCACGGCCACGTCGGGCCGCTGCGCGAGCGCCGTCGCCAGCGCCTCGGGCCCCGACGCGGCCTCGGCGACGACGGTCAGGTCGTCCTCAAGCGCGAGGAGCGCGGCGAGCGCCCCCCGGATGAGGTGTTCGTCGTCGGCGAGGAGCACCCTGATCTCCCGCGCCCCCGTCATTCGGCTGCCCTCACCGGCACGCGCGCCACCAGCCGGAACGTGTCGCCCCCCGCGCGCCCCGCGCTGAGCGAGCCGCCGAGCGCGACGACCCGCTCCCGCAGCCCGGCGAGCCCTGTGCCCCCGCCCCCGTCCGCCGGCTCGGCGCCGCCCCCCGCCTCAGGGCCGCCCCCCGACTCCGGGCCGTCCGCCGGCACGCCGTCGTTCTCCATCTCAAGCACCGCCTCGCCCTCCGCGGTCCTGTGCAGCCGCACCGTGCAGCGACCCGCCGCCGCGTGCCGCAGCACGTTCGTCGTGCCCTCGCGCACCACCCAGCCCAGCGCCGACTGGACCGGCGCGGGCAGCGGCCCGGCACTCCCGGGCGCGTCGTCCCCGAAGTCCCCGATCCGGCTGCTCTCCTCAAGCTCCTCGATCGCGCACACGATGCCCGCCGCCTGGAGCACCCCGCGCGCCCCGACCAGCTCCGTGTGCAGGTCGGCCTGCCGGTAGCCGCGCACCACGTCGCGGATCTCGCGCTGCGAGTCCCTGGCGATGCGCTGCACCTCCGCCATCTGGCCCGAGGCCGCCGCCGTGTCGCGCGTGAGCAGCTGCGCGGCCAGTTCGCTCTTGAGCGCGATCACCGACAGGTTGCGGCCGAGCACGTCGTGCAGGTCGCGGCCGAACCGCAGCCGTTCCTCCGCCACCGCGAGCCGCGCCTCGGTCTCCCGCGCCTCGTCCAGCCGGTGCACCACGCGCAACGTCCACCCCGAGGCCCGGTAGGTGAGGGCGAACAGGGCGATGGCCCCCGTGACCGTGCCGAGGACCACCGCTTGCTGGGCGGCCTGCGCGCCGTTCACGAACAGGATCGCGGCGCAGACCGGCACGGGCGCCGCCGCGAGGGCGCAGGCGCGGCCGAACGGCAGCACGAGCATCACGGGGCCGGAGAAGTAGATCGCGACGTAGGTGGCGACCGCGAGCCCCTCGTCGGGCAGCGCGCCGGCCGGGACCCCGACGGCCGTCAGCGCGCCGATCACCCCGGTCACCGCGCAGAACGCCACCAGCAGCCGGTCAGGGCGGTCCAGACCCCCCACGTAGTGCCGCAGACCCGCGCGGGTCAGCAGCACGCCGAGCACGATGTGCGCCAGGAGCGCGGCGCACAGCAGGACGACCACCCACCACACGCTGTCGCCGGTCGCGCGCCCCAGCAGGGCGACGGTCAGCACGACCTCGGCCAGCGCGAAGCTGTACAGCGACCACGCGAAGTAGTGGTGCACCCGGGCGCGCTGGCTGGAGCGCCGGATGCCGTCCATCCAGCCGGTCGCGCGCATCGGATGCTCCTCACTCGCCGAACGGGCGGCCTGGCCGGCGGCCGGCGCCCCGTTTCGTGTCGCGGCTGCCGCCCCGTTCAGTGTCGCGGCTCCCAGCGGAACCGGCGGCGGACCGCGTACACGCCGAACGCCGTCCAGGCCACCGCCAGGGCCATGGCGCCCAGTATTTCAGCGCCGCTCTCGCCGCCGGTCCACCCGGCCCTGATCAGGTCGACCGCCGGCGTCAGCGGCAGGAACCGGCAGATCTCCGCGAGGGTGTCGGGCAGCACGCCGAGCGGGACGTAGAGACCCGAGCCGACCGCCGAGACCAGCAGCAGCGGCATGCCGGTGACCTGCGCGCTCTCCACGGTCTTGCTGAACGCGGCCGTGACGGTGGCGAACGTCGCGAGCACCGCGATGCCCAGCACAAGACCGAGCAGGAGCAGCGGGACCGAGGCGGGCGTGCTCACGTCGAGCACCACGGAGCCGCCGATCAGCAGGACGGCGCACTGCGCGAGCGCGAGCGCCGTGGCGGGCACCGCGGCGCCGACCAGGATCTCGCCGTCGCTCAGCTCGCCGGTGCGCAGCCGCTTCAGCACGCCCTCCTCGCGGCGCGTCACGTAGGTGGGCACGAGCCCCAGGTAGACCACCAGGAGCAGCACCATGCCGATGCCGCCGGTGAGGACCGAGTCGGCGCGGTTGAGACCCGTGCCTGCCAGGTCCAGTTCCTCGGACGTCGACCACGAGCCCGCGATCATCAGGACGGGGACCAGCAGGGAAACGGTCAGCGCGCCGCGGTTGCGCAGCAGCAGCGTCAGCTCCGCGCGCGCCAGGGCGCGCACGCGGCGCAGGCTCGCGGCGCTCGGCAGGCCCCAGTTGACCGGCGGTGCCTTCGGCGCCTTCCGCGCCGTCGGTGTCGTCGTCTGCTGTGCGCTCATCGTGCCGCCTCCTGGGTGATGGAGAGGAAGACCTCTTCGAGGGTCGCCGCGCGCGCGTCGAGGTCGGCCAGCTCGACGCCGGCCTCCTGGGCCCACACCAGCAGCCTGGTCAGGTCCTTCTGGACGTCGTGGGTCTGCGCGTCGACCTTGCCCTGCCACACGTCCACGGGACCCGGCAGCGGCAGGTGCGCCGGGTCGAGCCCCCGCGGCAGCCGGAACCGGATGCGGGCGGGCCTGGCCGCCATGACCTCGGCCGGGGTGCCGGTGACGCTGATGCGCCCGGCGCTCATGATGGCGATGCGGTCGCTGAGGTCCTGGGCCTCTTCCAGGTAGTGCGTGGTCAGCACGATGGTGACGCCCTGGTCGCGCAGGCCGCGCACGACCTGCCAGGTGTCCTTCCTCGCCTGGGCGTCGAGGCCGGTCGACGGCTCGTCGAGGAACAGCACGCGCGGGCGGCCGGTCAGCGCGAGCGCGAGGTCGAGCCTGCGCCGTTCGCCGCCGGAGAGCTGCTTGACGCGCACGTCGGCCCGGCCGGCCAGGCCGACCTGGGTCAGTACCTCGATGGGCGGAACGGGCTCGCTGATGCAGCCCGCCCACATGCGGGCGGTCTCCATGACGGTCAGGTCGGCGGGGAACCCGGCCTCCTGGAGCATCACGCCGGTGTACGGGCGGACGCGGGCGCGTTCGCGGTACGGGTCGTACCCCAGGACGCGCACCTCGCCGGCGGTCGGCGGGGCCAGCCCTTCGAGCAGTTCGACGGTGGAGGTCTTGCCGGCGCCATTGGTGCCGAGCAGGCCGAAGATCTCGCCCTGCCGCACCGAGAAGTCCACGCCGCGGACGGCCTCGAACCCGTCCGCGCCGCTGCCCCCGTAGCGCCTCCTGAGGCCGCTCACTTCGATGACGTTGTCCATGTGCTCAAGCCTCGGGCCGGGGAACGCGCCCCGGCAGTGCCGACTGTCATGGATGCGGATGACAAATGTCAGAACGCGCCGCGGCTGTCCCGGCGGCTCGCGCACGCGGGGACCGCGGGCCGGGCGCACCACAAGAGGTGATGTGCGTCACAGCGGTCACAGGAGGCGGACACGACGAAGGGCCCGGCTCTTTCGAACCGGGCCCTTCGACCACGAGCGGACGACGAGATTCGAACTCGCGACCCTCACCTTGGCAAGGTGATGCTCTACCAACTGAGCCACGTCCGCACGACACTCACTATACCCGACCCTGGTCGGGGCCAGTGGGCTGGAGCGGGTGACAGGAATCGCACACTGCGCCTCCCTCTTGGAAAGAGGGTGTTCTGCTACTGAACTACACCCGCGCGGCTCCCGGGGTTCGGGCCTTGTTCCTGCCCTGCCCCGCGGCGCGCTCCAGACTCTAGCCGATCAACCCGGGTTCATGGCAAGTCGGCTCAACGGACGGTCGCGTGTGCCTCGTTGAAGGCGTCGTAGACCTTCTTCGGGATGCGGCCCCTGGCCGGCACGCCGAAGCCGTTGGACTCCGCCCACGCCCGGACCGCCTTGGGGTCGGGGGCCACGGCGGTGTGGTGGAACGCCCGGCCGGACCTGGCGCGCTTGCGGCCGGCCTCCACGTAGGGCGCGAGCGCGGTGCGCAGCTTCTCGGCGTTGTGGGAGCTGAGGTCGATCTCGTACGTCTTTCCGTCGAGTCCGAAGGCAACCGTTTCCGACGCCTCTCCGCCGTCGATGTCATCGGCGAGGGTGACCACTACACGCTGTGCCACGGATATCCGGTCCTTCCGGGAGGCGCGCTGTGCCCGGCGGTCCGAGGTCCGTTACCGCCGAATCACGTGCAGCGACGCTGGCTCCCACTCGTTCGCGAGTATGGTTCTTTGTATTTGTACTGTGTCGGGCACAGTAATGCGAGGCGATGAATTCGGTCACTTCATCATCCTCGTGCCAGGACCATACTTTTTCTTGGCCGATTCTTGGAGGGGTTTCCTGCCTCGATACCTTAACGTGACCTCGACTTCCGATATCTACTCGCGTAGATTTCTCCTGCGGGTACGCTGAGCGGTGCAGCGTCAAGCATCAACACCACCGCACCACCACCGGGAGTACCAGTGGCTCGCGTCGTAGTCGACGTCATGCTCAAGCCGGAGATCCTCGACCCTCAGGGGCAGGCGGTGCAGCGCGCACTGCCACGCCTCGGGTTCGACGGCGTCTCCGACGTCCGCCAGGGCAAGCGATTCGAACTGGAGCTGGCAGGGCCCGTCGACGACGCGGCGCTCGACCGGGTCAGGGAGATGGCTCGCACGTTTCTCGCCAACACGGTGATCGAGGACTTCCGGGTGCGCGTGGAGGAGGAACAGTGACCACCCGTGTGGGAGTCGTCACATTTCCCGGCTCACTCGACGACCGCGACGCCTTGCGCGCGGTAAAGCTCGCGGGCGCCGAGCCCGTCGCGCTCTGGCACGCGGACAAAGACCTGCACCAGGTCGATGCCGTGATCCTTCCTGGTGGTTTCTCCTACGGGGACTATCTGCGCTGCGGCGCCATCGCGCGTTTCTCCCCCGTGATGGAGACGATCATCGAGCAGTCCCGGGCCGGCCTTCCCGTGCTTGGCATCTGCAATGGTTTCCAGTTGCTGTGTGAATCACACCTGCTGCCCGGCGCCCTGACGCGCAACGACCACCTGCACTTCATCTGCCGCGACCAGCGGCTGCGCGTCGAGAACGCGGAGACCGCCTGGACCGGCGACTACGCGCCCGGCCAGGAGATCACCATCCCCCTGAAGAACGGCGAGGGCGGCTACGTGGCCGACGAGCGCACCCTCGACGAACTGGAGGCCGAGGGGCGGGTGGTCTTCCGCTACCTCGACGTCAACCCGAACGGCTCGCGCCGCGACATCGCCGGCATCACCAACGCCGCGGGCAACGTCGTCGGCCTGATGCCGCACCCGGAGCACGCGGTCGAGGCCCTGACCGGCCCGACCACCGACGGGCTCCCGTTCTTCACCTCGGTCCTCAAGAAGCTGGTCAGCGCATGAGCACCCGCAGCACCCCGGCCGCCCTCGACACCGTCGAGCATGCCGCGAGCACCCCGGATTCCGCACAGCCCTGGGCCGAACTCGGCCTCAAAGCGGACGAGTACGAGCGCATCCGCACCATCCTCGGCCGCCGCCCGACGGGCGCCGAGCTGGCCATGTACTCGGTGATGTGGTCGGAGCACTGCTCCTACAAGTCGAGCAAGGTCCACCTGCGGCAGTTCGGCGAGAAGGCCCCGGCGAGCGACGCGATGCTGGTCGGCATCGGGGAGAACGCGGGCGTCGTCGACGTCGGCCAGGGCTACGCGGTCACGTTCAAGGTCGAGTCGCACAACCACCCGTCCTACATCGAGCCCTACCAGGGCGCCGCGACGGGCATCGGCGGCATCGTCCGCGACATCCTCGCCATGGGCGCCAGGCCCGTCGCCGTCATGGACCCGCTGCGCTTCGGCGCGGCCGACCACCCCGACACGCGCCGCGTGCTGCCGGGCGTCGTCGCGGGCATCGGCGGCTACGGCAACTGCCTCGGCCTGCCCAACATCGGCGGCGAGGTCGTCTTCGACTCCTGCTACCAGGGCAACCCGCTGGTCAACGCCCTGTGCGTGGGCGTCATGCGGCACGAGGACATCCACCTCGCCAAGGCGTCGGGACCCGGCAACAAGGTCATCCTCTACGGCGCCCGCACCGGCGGCGACGGGATCGGCGGCGTCTCCGTGCTGGCCTCGGAGACCTTCGACGACGAGGGGCCGGCCAAGCGGCCCGCGGTCCAGGTGGGCGACCCGTTCCAGGAGAAGCTGCTCATCGAGTGCACCCTTGAGGTCTTCGCCGAGGACCTGGTGGACGGCATTCAGGACCTGGGCGGCGCCGGCCTGTCCTGCGCCACGTCCGAGCTGGCCTCGGCCGGCTCAGGCGGCATGCGCGTCGACCTCGACGCCGTTCCGCTGCGCGACGCCTCGCTCTCCCCCGAGGAGATCCTGATGAGCGAGTCGCAGGAGCGGATGTGCGCCGTCGTCAGGCCGGAGAACGTCGACCGGTTCCTCGAGGTCTGCGCCAAGTGGGACGTCATCGCCACCGTCATCGGCGAGGTCACCGAGGGCGACCGGCTGGAGATCTACTGGCACGGCGAGCAGATCGTCGACGTGCCCCCGCGCACCGTGGCGCACGAGGGCCCGGTCTACCGCAGGCCGCTGGCCCGCCCGGAGTGGCAGGACGCGCTCCAGGCCGACGACGCCGCAGCGCTGCCCCGCCCCGAGGGCCCCGACCAGCTGCGCGAGCAGGTGCTGCGGCTGATCGCCTCGCCGAACCAGGCCGCCAAGACGTGGGTCACCGACCAGTACGACCGCTACGTGCTCGGCAACACCGTCCTCGCCCAGCCCGAGGACGGCGGCATGATCCGCATCGACGAGGAGACCAACCTCGGCGTCGCCGTCGCCACCGACGGCAACGGCCGCTACGCCAAGCTCGACCCGTACGCCGGCGCGCAGCTGGCGCTGGCCGAGTCCTACCGGAACGTCGCGGCCACCGGCGCGCGCCCGCTGGCCGTGACCGACTGCCTGAACTTCGGCTCGCCCGAGGACCCGGCCGTCATGTGGCAGTTCGCGGAGGCCACCCGCGGCCTGGCCGACGCCTGCCTGGCCCTGGGCACCCCGGTCACCGGCGGCAACGTCTCGCTGTACAACCAGACGGGCGAGACCGCCATCCACCCCACGCCCGTGGTCGGCGTCCTCGGCGTCATCGACGACGTCACGCGCCGCACCCCGATCGCGTTCCGCGCCGAGGGGCAGCTGCTGTACCTGCTGGGCGACACCGCCGAGGAGTTCGGCGGCTCCGCCTGGTCCCAGGTGGTCCACGACCACCTCGGCGGCCTGCCGCCGCGCGTGGACCTCGAACGCGAGCGGCTGCTGGCCGAGGTGCTGATCGCCGCCTCGCGCGACGGCATGATCGACGCCGCCCACGACCTGTCGGACGGCGGTCTGGTCCAGGCGGTCGCGGAGTCCTGCCTGAAGGGCGGCCTGGGCGCGCGCCTGGTCGTGCCGGACGGACTGAGCGCGTTCACCTTCCTGTTCTCCGAGTCGGCGGGCCGCGCCGTGGTGGCCGTGCCGCGCGCCGAGGAGGTCAGGTTCACCGACATGTGCCGGGCCAGGGACCTGCCCGCGACCAGGATCGGCGTCGTCGACGGCGACGCGATCGAGGTGCAGGGCCAGTTCTCCGTCCCCCTGGCCGAACTGCGCGCGGCGCACGAGGCCACCCTGCCCGCCCTGTTCGCGTAACGAGCGCGGGCGCGCGAGCCGTCGCGGCCACTACTCCCCGGGAGTAGTGGCCGCGCTGCGTGCGGCGGGCGCTGGGCGCCCGGGAGCCGCGCCCGGTGGCCTACGGGAACGGAACGGCCCGCGCGGCCCCGCGGGTTCCGGCCCGGGGCGGCTTCCGGGGAACGCCCCGGGTCAGCGGCCCGGTTTCGTTTCGTAGCGGGGGCCGAGGTCGGGGCGGTCGGTGCCCTGGAGTTCCGTGACGAGCCGGTGCACCGACACCAGGTCGTGCAGCAGCACCCGGGTCCGTTCGTCGGGGAAACCCGCGGTGCGGGCGACCTCGGTCGCGTGCACGGCCTCGCCGCCGTGCCGCCGTTCCGCGTCCCCGAGTGCCTGGAACACGCGGGCGTGGTCGCTGCCGTAGTCCGGTCGGCCGCGCCCGGTGAACGTGCGGCCCGCGGGCGGCGCGGGCCGTTCCGCGGCCCTGGCGTCGGCCTGCTCCCGCGCCTCGCGGCGCTGCTTGCCGCGGTCGAGCGGCTCGGTCTTCTCCTCGTGCGTCAGCGAGGAACGGTGCGGCAGGTGCGTGCGCTGCTTCGAGCCGCCGGTGGTCGCGCCCCGTTCGCTGGGGCGCTCGCCGGCCCGCTCGGCCGCGCGTGCCGCGCTCCGCCGCTGTTCCTCGTTGCCCTCGACCTTCTTGCGCACCATGACGCCTCCTTCCGGCGCTCTGCTCCGGCCGTGCTCGTGTGCTCCTGTGCTCCCGTGCTCCTGGCGCCGTCCGCGCCGGGCGCGCGCGCCCGGCGCGGACTCAGCGCCGGTCGCGGTCGAGTTCCTCGGCCACCGGCGGCTTCGGCGCGTCCCGCAGCCGCTCGGCTTGCCCGGGCCTGCCGCCCTTGCGGGCCTGCTCGGCGCGCTGCGCCGCGCTCAGCCCGAGCCCGGCGTCCCCCGGCAGGCGCACGGAGCTGACCACCTCGCCGCGGTTGGCGTAGCTCTCGGGCGGGATGCCGCGCAACGCCTTGACCGCGGGCTCCGAGGCCCCGGCCCGTTTGGCGGCGAGGACCAGCTCGTCCTTGCCCGCGGGGAAGTCGACGTCCTTCACGGCGTGCAGGATCTCGTTGGCGTCTGTCGCAGCCATGACAGATGTCCTCCGTTCGTGCTCGCCCGTTCGCCCGGTGCCGCGCGTCCCGGGTCCGCCGCGTGCGGCGGGCCCGGCGCCCGTGGCCCGGGGCGGGGGCCGGCTTCGGCCATGCCGCCGGAGTACCCGGCACGGCCCGGCCCATTCACCTGCGCGCGGCCCGGCCCGGCCCCGCGGGCCAGCCCAGCCCACCCCAGCCCGATCCCGCGCGTCCGGCCCGGGCGGCGGCCCCGGGCGAACGACTCGGCGGCCCCGCGCCTCAGCCCTCGTACGCGACGCCGTCGATCGCCTGGTAGATCCGGTTCTTCAGGTCCTCGGGTTCGGGCACGTGCCTGAGCGTGAGCATGCCCTGCTCGGAAGCCGACTGGACGCGCACCGTCCCGTACCGCATGACGCGTTCCCAGAAGGTCGCGCGGAACGACACGTCGTTCACCCGGCTGAGCGGAATGCTGGTGCCCGTCTTGTGGAAGAACCCGGCCCGCTTGTGCAGCCGCTTGGTGGTGAGGAAGTAGACCGTGGCCCGCCATTGCAGCAGCGGCACCAGCCACCACCGCACGGCCGCGACCAGCGCGGCGCCGAGCACCACCCACACCGCCGTCGCACTCCAGTCCTCGCCGCCCGGCAGCATCCACAGCACGAGGCCCGTGACCACCGCGATGAGGCACAGCACGAGGAACTCGCTGACCATCGTGGTCCAGTGCTGCCGCGTCTCGTAGAGGAGTTCCTCGTCGTCCGCCAGGTAACGGTCCGCAAGTGCCATGCGCGCATCGTGACACAGCGTTCCGGCCCCGGGGCCGCGGTCCCGCGACTCGGTACGCCCCTGTGACCTCGCTCCCGCACGGCCGCCGACGGGCGGCGATGGACGTAAGCTCCGTGCCATGTCTGCCGTCCGCCGCAAGGTCCGCGTCCACCCCCCGGCACGCGTCCGCGACGCGTTGCTCGCCCAGGTGGAGTTCGTCCGGCTGGCGGCCAGGGAGATCGCGGACGAGGCGCAGGCGGCGCCGTCCGGGCTGCCGGGCTGGGACGTCGGCACGCTGCTCGTCCACATCGCCGGCCAGATCGACGCGCTGCCGCGGCTGCTCGCCCAGCCGCCGCCCCGGGCGGCGCGCCCGGAGCTGGGGGCGGCCGAGTGGGCGACCTCGACCGGGGCCGTGGCCGACGTGCTGGCCGACAGGACCAGGCAGGACGCGGCCGTGGTCCGCGACCGGATCGCGGCGATGGACGCCGCCGCCGAGGAACTTGAGGCGGTGGTCGAGACGGGCGTGCGCGAGGACGTGCTGCTGCCGCACCGGTTCGGCGCGATGCGCGCCCTGGACTTCACCGTGACCCGCGTCGTCGAACTGGTCGTGCACAGCGACGACCTGACCCGCGCCCTCGGCCGCCCGGTGCGCCTGGACCGGCAGGCCCTGGCCATCACGACGCGCGTGCTCGCCGACGCGCTCGCCGCCAAGGCGCCCGGCGCCTCGACCGAACTGCGGGTGCCGCCGTTCGCCGCCGTGCAGTGCCTGGCCGGGCCGAGGCACACCCGAGGCACCCCGCCGAACGTGGTCGAGACCGACCCGGTGACGTGGCTGCGGCTGGCCGCGGGGCGCACCGCGTGGGACGCGGCCGTGGCCTCGGGGCGGCTGCGCGCGAGCGGGGAGCGGGCGGGCGCGCTCGCGGGCGAGCTGCCCGTGCTCGGCTGAGCGCTCCGCGGGCGCGGGGCCGGTATGGGGCATGTCTCACCATCCAGGGTTCTCCCCGGCCGGGCTTCCTGGCCTAGACTCGTGAACGTGCCACGTGGTGACGGACGACTCAGCCACGACCTTGACCCCGGCGAGCAGGGCCCGAAGGACGCGTGCGGCGTCTTCGGCGTCTGGGCCCCGGGCGAGGAGGTCGCCAAACTCACCTTCTTCGGGCTCTACGCACTCCAGCACCGCGGACAGGAGTCCGCAGGCATCGCTGTGAGCGACGGCTCCAAGATCCTCGTTTTCAAGGACATGGGCCTGGTCTTCCAGGTCTTCGACGAGACCGCGCTCGGATCGCTCCAGGGCCACATCGCCGTCGGGCATGCGCGGTACTCCACGACGGGAGCCTCCACCTGGGAGAACGCCCAGCCCACCTTCCGTGCCACCGGGCACGGGTCCATCGCCCTCGCCCACAACGGCAACCTCGTGAACACCGCGGAGCTCGCCGAGCTGGTCGCCGCCCTGCCCGGAGGCCGCGGCCCCCGGCACCGGGTGGCCGCGACCAACGACACGGACCTGGTCACCGCCCTGCTCGCGGGCCAGACCGACGAGTCGGGCCGACCGCTGACCGTCGAGGAGGCCGCGCCCCTGGTGCTGCCGAAGGTCACGGGCGCCTACAGCTTCACGTTCATGGACGAGGGCACGCTGTACGCGGCGCGCGACCCGCAGGGCGTGCGCCCGCTGGTGCTCGGCCGCCTCGAACGCGGCTGGGTCGTCGCCTCGGAGACCGCCGCCCTCGACATCGTCGGCGCCTCCGTCGTGCGGGAGATCGAGCCGGGCGAGATGATCGCCGTCGACGAGCGCGGGCTCAGGTCCACGAGGTTCGCTGAAGCAAAGCCGCGGACCTGTGTCTTCGAGTACGTCTACCTCGCGCGCCCCGACACCGACATCTCCGGGCGCAACGTCTACCTCTCCCGGGTCGAGATGGGCCGCCGGCTGGCGGCCGAGGCCCCGGTGGACGCCGATCTGGTGATACCGACGCCCGAGTCGGGCACGCCCGCCGCCGTCGGCTACGCCGAGGCGTCCGGCATCCCCTACGGCTCCGGGCTGGTGAAGAACTCCTACGTGGGCCGGACGTTCATCCAGCCGAGCCAGACGATCAGGCAGCTCGGCATCCGGCTCAAGCTGAACCCGCTGAAGGAAGTCATCCGCGGCAAGCGGCTCGTCGTCGTCGACGACTCGATCGTGCGCGGCAACACCCAGCGCGCCCTCGTCCGCATGCTCCGCGAGGCCGGGGCGGCCGAGGTGCACGTCCGCATCAGCTCGCCGCCCATCAAGTGGCCGTGCTTCTTCGGCATCGACTTCGCGACCCGCGCCGAGTTGATCGCCAACGGCCTGTCCGTGCGGGAGATCACCACCTCGCTCGGCGCCGACTCGCTGGCCTACATCTCGCTCGACGCGATGGTCGAGGCCACCACGATCCCCAAGGGCAACCTGTGCCGCGCCTGTTTCGACGGCGCGTACCCGATGGAGCTGCCCGACCCCGCGGTGCTCGGCAAGGACGTTCTCGAACAGCCGGGCAACGCGCCCTCGGGAGCGCTGCTCGCGGCGGGAGCGGGCGGCGGGGACGCCCCGCCGGCCGGTCCGGCCGGGCGGGCCCGCCGGACCCATCCGTGACCGCGCCCCGCGTGCCACCGACGACACGAGAGAACTCCCTGATGAGTGAGAACGCGCCGCCCGGCGCCAGCTATGCCGCGGCCGGTGTCGACATCGAGGCGGGCGACACCGCCGTCGAGCTGATGAAGAAGTGGGTCGCCAAGGCCCAGCGCCCCGAGAGCGTCGGCGCCCTCGGCGGCTTCGCCGGCCTCTTCGACGCCTCGGCGCTGCTGCGCTACCGCCGCCCGCTGCTCGCCTCGGCCACCGACGGCGTCGGCACCAAGGTGGTGATCGCCCAGCGGATGGACGTGCACGACACCATCGGCCACGACCTGGTCGCGATGGTCGTGGACGACCTGGTCGTGTGCGGCGCGGAACCGCTGTTCATGACCGACTACATCTGCGTGGGCAAGGTGCGCCCGGAACGGGTCGCGTCCATCGTCAAGGGCATCGCCGAGGGCTGTGTGCTGGCCGGCTGCGCGCTCGTCGGCGGCGAGACCGCCGAGCACCCCGGCCTGCTCGGACCCGACGAGTACGACGTGGCCGGCGCCGGCACCGGGGTGGTCGAGGCCGACCGGGTGCTCGGCGCGGAACGGGTCAGGGCGGGCGACGCCGTCATCGCGATGGCCTCGTCAGGACTCCACTCCAACGGGTACTCGCTCGTGCGGCACGTGTTCTTCGACCTGGCGGGTCTCACGCTCGACCGGCACGTCCCGGAGTTCGGCAGGACGCTGGGGGAGGAGCTGATCGAGCCGACCCGCATCTACAGCCTCGACTGCCTCGCGCTCATCGAGGCGACCGAGGTCCACGCCTTCGCACACGTGACGGGCGGTGGACTGGCGGCGAACCTGGCGCGGGTCGTCCCCGACGGACTGCACGCGACGGTCGAACGCGCCACGTGGACCCCGCCGCCGGTCTTCGGCGCGGTGGGTGCGGCCGGTCGGGTGGCGCGCGAGGAACTGGAGCGCACGCTGAACATGGGCGTCGGCATGTTCGCCGTCGTCCCGCCCGACGCGGTGCCCGCGGCCCTGGCCACGCTGGCCGACCGCGGCGTGCCCGCGTGGGTGGCCGGCGAGGTCACCGAGGCGGGGCCGGGACGGCCGGACGGGCAGGCGGCCCTCACCGGAGACCATGCGGCCTGAGCCGAGACCGCGGCCCGCACGCGTGCCCGCACCCGCGCCCCGACCGGGGCGCGGGCGGGCCCGGGCGCGGGCACGCGCGGGACAGGGCAGGACTGAACCCGGTCCGGCGATGCCGGACCGGGTCGGAATCCTTCGCGTCGTCTCTTCGGTCAGCCCGAAGCGCGGTGTCGCGAGTCAGGCGCCGCGGCGTTTCGAGGAGCTGCCGGACGACGGCTCGTCGTCGTCGTCCTCCTCGTTGTACAACTCCGCGTACCGCGCGTACAGGTCGTCGTCCAGCTCATCGTCATCCTCAAGCCGCTCGCCGTTCGGCGGCTGCTCCGGCGTCGACGATGCACCCAGCTCCTCGGCCAGACGAGAAAGGTCCGTCCTGCCGCTGTTGTACTTCAGCTGGCGGGCGACCTTCGTCTGCTTGGCCTTGGCCCGGCCGCGCCCCATTGGCTCGACCCCCTCAACGACGGGGCGCAACGGCCCCGGAGTGTTGACATCCGTTCATGAATGAGAACGAGCCCTCGGACGAGAGCCCGGTCCACCGGCCTTCAACCGTACCTGCTTCCGCGACCCTACGGTACGCCGTCCGCAGGACCGGGCCGCGCGTGCGGCGACCGATGGGCCTCTCTTTGCTGGTCACCGGCGATTTTACCTTCTTTCGACGCGCGACTCGCGCGCGGGGGTGACATGTCTTACGTAAACGCACGTTCAGTGCTCGCCGCGTGCGCCATCCGGCGCTCGGCGATCCGGTCGGCGGCGACGACGGGCAGCACGCCCTCGGCCGCCGCGTGGCTGAAGATCTCCAGCGCCGTGTCGTAGATCTTTGCTGCCTGCTTCTTCGCACGTGCGAAATCGAAACCGTGGAGCTCGTCCGCGACCTGGATGACGCCGCCGGAGTTCACCATGTAGTCGGGGGCGTAGAGGATGTCGCGCCCGGCCAGCTCGGCGGCCACGCCGGCGTGCGCCAGCTGGTTGTTCGCCGCGCCGCACACGATGCTCGCGGTGAGCGCGGAGACGGTCGCGTCGTCGAGCGCGCCGCCGAGCGCGCAGGGCGCGTAGATGTCGAGGGCCTCGGCCGTGATCAGCTCCTCGGTCGACGCCGCCGCGGTGACCTGCGGGTGCGCGGCCAGCACCTTGGCCACCGCCTGCGCGTTGACGTCGGTGACCAGCACGCGCGCCCCCGCCTCCACGAGCAGGTCGACCAGCAGGTGCCCCACCTTGCCCACACCCGCCACGCCGACCGTGCGGCCGGCCAGCTCGGGGGCGCCCCAGCGGTGCGCGGCGCTCGCGCGCATGCCCTGGAAGACGCCGTACGCGGTGAGCACCGAGGAGTCCCCGGCCCCGCCCGCCTCGGGCGAGCGGCCCGTGGTCCAGCGGCAGGCGCGGGCCACCACGTCCATGTCCGCCACGTAGGTCCCGACGTCGCAGGCGGTGACGTAGCGCCCGCCGAGGCCCGCCACGAACCGCCCGTAGGCGAGCAGCAGGTCCTCGGTCTTGTCCTTGGCCGGGTCGCCGATGATGACCGCCTTGCCGCCGCCGTGCGGCAGGCCGGCGAGGGCGTTCTTGTAGGACATGCCGCGCGCGAGGTTCAGCGCGTCGCGCAGCGCCGCCTCCTCGGGCGCGGACTCGTCCGCGTAGGCGTGGAAGCGGGTGCCGCCCAGGGCGGGGCCCAGGGCCGTGGAGTGGATGGCGATGACGGCCTTCAGGCCGGTGGCGCGGTCCTGGCACAGCAGGACCTCTTCGTGGCCGCCCTCGGCGGAGCGGAAGAGGATGTCGAGCGCGCCCGGTTCCGCGATGGGCTCGACGCCACGGGCGGTGGCTACGTCGGTCACGGTGGTGACTCCTGTACGTCGGTGCGGATGCTCCCCGCTGGGTTGGGAGGGCATGGTGAGGACGAGACTACGGCGATCCCGGGTGCGGGGATGCCCTGGGTTGCGCGCCCTGACACGATCGGAGGCGGAGTTCCGCGGCCCGCGCCCCCGAGCGCGCGCCGCGCGGGAGGGGCCGCCGCGAGGGCGGCCGGAGGAGAGGGAGGGCCGAGTGCCGAACGTGCCGTACGCGGCGTATCTGCGGGTCTACGAGCCGCTCGCGGCCTTTCCCGAGCCGGAGCGCTCGCACTGGGCCGAGTACGCCGGGCGCGAGCGGCTGCCGACCGCCCAGGACGAGGTGCGCCACGCCCTCGCGGGGCTGGTGGCGAGGCCGCCGCGCGCGGCGCCCGTCCGGGAGAGCACCGACGCCTTCGTCACGACGGTGGACGGCGTGCTGTGCGTGTGCCCCTGGCGGACCAGGCTGCGTTCGTGGCAGGCGCTGGGCGAGGTGGGCGACTGGCTGCTGCCCGAACCGGTGCTCGACGCGGCGCTGCCGCCCGGCGTGCGCCGGCGCGCGACCGCCGACTACCAGTCCTGGCGGGAGCGGAACCCGGACGCGAGGCCGTGGATCCGCTCGGCGCTCTGGCACGTTCCGGTGCGCTGGTTCGCGCTGTTCACGGACGAGGAACGGGTCTTCCGCAAGGCGGGCGAGGGCGCGGGGCCGGAAGCGGGGCCCGTGCTGCGCTACCGGACGCCGATGGTCCAGGCGCGCCGCAGAGTGGCCCGGGGGCTGCGCACGGTGCGCGAGGCGATGGCGCAGGGGCCGCTGGCCGAGGCGCTCACGGACGTGGGCCGGTGGCTTGAGGAGTTCCATCCGCGCTCACTTGTCGAACTGGACTACGGCGGATTGCTCTATACGATTCCCGAGGACCAGCTCGCGGCGGACCGTTCCGCCGCGGAGGTCACCGAGGGGCTCGCCGCGCTCGCGGCGGGGGACCTCGAACGGGCGGGCCGGCTCTACGAGGAGCTGACCGACCGCTGGATGACGGTCCGCGAGCGTCAGTTCGCCAACTGAACTACGGACTAATGCCCCAAGCGTGATGGAAGGCACTGTCGGGACCTCTTGCCAACAAGTGCTCCCCTCGTGTCAAAATAGGACAAGGAGCTTGGGGCTGCCGCGGACGCCCGCCCGGCGGGTGAGGTCAGTCATCGCCCGATGACCGATCGTTACGGCGGAGTGACTGTCCGCTATGGCATGCTCCGGTGGCTTCCGCCGAGGTTGAACACCTGAGAGGGCAATTCCATCGGTTTGGCCGACCCGGCTGGACGGATGGTGTAGTTGTAGTGCCGAGGACAAGCCGTTCGTCCTATAACCGACTCGACCCTCGTCCGCCATTTCGGGCAACGCGGGTCAAGGTGCAGAATTTAGAGGAAAGAACCGTGATGGTTCGGTTCTCCCGAGGAGGCCGCTCATGACCGCTCGCACCCCTGATGCCGAGCCGCTGCTGACCCCGGCTGAGGTTGCCACGATGTTCCGCGTAGACCCGAAAACGGTCACACGCTGGGCAAAGGCGGGCAAGCTCACGTCAATCCGCACGCTCGGTGGGCACCGCCGCTACCGCGAAGCGGAGGTGCGCGCACTGCTGGCGGGCATCCCGCAGCAGCGTGGCGAGGCCTGAGCAACACCGCACGACCCAGGCTCCGGGGCCCCCACCTCGGCCGCTTGACCCCAGATCGCGTCGGACTCCGCCGGGTCCGGCGCGATCTTTTTGTGCCCGGGAGCGGCGCCGGAACCCACGTGCAATTGCACATATTAAATTGGCGGGTGTCTCTACGGGGTCGGACGAGCTCAGCGCGCTATCAAGTTCAGTGACTCCCGTCACACCCTCGGTGACTTGCCCACCGGGATGATCTTGCGGTAGTGCGCGGCCTGCGTCCCCGCCGAAGTCCCCGCCCGCGCCTGTCCGCGACCGCCGCCGGGCGTTCCGGTGCCCCAGGGGCCCGGCCGGCGGCGTCCGGCGCCGGGCGCCGTCCGGTGATCACCCGCGCCCACCCCACGCCTACCCAACGAAGAAGGCCCGGACCCCCCTTGCGGGGAATCCGGGCCTTCTGCCGCGGTCCTGACGGGATTTGAACCCGCGGCCTCCACCTTGACAGGGTGGCGAGCACTCCAAACTGCTCCACAGGACCGTGCGTGCGAGCGAGACTCTACCCCAGCACAGCGCCCCCGGGCCAATCGCTTCCCGCCCCCTACGGCACCAGCGCGTCGATGGCCTTCAGGATGCGCTTGTCCGACACCGGCTGCTTCGTGCCCAGCGCGTGCGCGAAGTAGCTGACCCGCAACTCCTCGATCATCCAGCGGATCTCCGCGGCCTGCTCGGGAACGGGCCGCCCCGGCGGGAACTGCTCAAGCAGCCACGCGTACTCGTCGCGCATCTCGTGCACCTTGGCCATCCTGGCCCTGTCCTTCTCGGCCTGGTGCGGCAGTTGCTGGAGCCGCCGGTCGGCCGCCAGCAGGTAGCGCAGCAGATCCGGCAGCCTGCGCGCGCCGTGCCGCGTCACGAAGCCCGCGGGCACAAGGCCCGCCAGCTGCTCGCGCACGTCCGCCACCGCAGGCGCCAGCACCGGGCTCGTCACCGTCGCCAGCCGCCGCTGGCACACCTGCCAGGCCGCGAGCACCTCGCGCACCTGCCGCACGATCCGCGTGGTGAGGTCCACCACGTCCGCGCGCACCGCGTCGAACAGCTTGCGGAACGCCTCCTCGTCCCACACCGGGCCGCCGTGCGCCGCGATCAGCTGGTCGGCCGCCGCCGTCGCGCAGTCGTCCAGCAGCGCCTGCACGCTCCCGTGCGGCGAACTCGACAGCGCCAGCTTGGCCTGGTTGTCCAGCTGCCGCTGCGCGAACTTCCCCGGGTCCGACGGCAGGTTCAGCATCACCAGGCGCAGCGTGCCGAGCCGCATCGCCCGGCGCTGCTCCGCCTCGCTGTCGAACAGCCGCACCGCCACCGTCGCGCCCTCGTCCACCAGCGCGGGGAACGCCTTCACCGGCTGGCCGCCGCGCCGGGTCTCGAACGTGCGCGGCAGCGTGCCGACGGTCCACGACGTCAGGCCCTCGGCGGTGGCCGCGAACGCCCGGTCGAGCGCCTGCCGCGCCTTCGGCTTCATCCGGTGCCGCAGGGCCTCCAGATCCTTGTCCTCGGAGTCCCTGGCCCCCTGGCCCCCCTGGCCCCCCTGGGCCTCCTGCGCTCCCTGGCCCGCCGCCCGGCCGCCCCTGGCGGGCCCGCGCCGCCGCTCGTCCACCACGCGGAACGTGATCCGCAGGTGCCCGGGAACGCGTTCCTGGTCGAAGTCCTCGGCCGCCACCCGCACGCCCGTCAGCCGGGTCAGCCACCGCGCGAGCGCCACCGTCAGCGCCTCGCCCGTCGGCTCGGGCGTCTCGCCGAGGAACCCGCGCGCCACGTCGGGCGCGGGGACGCAGTGCCGCCGGATCGGCTTCGGCAGCGACCTGATCAGCTCCGTCACCAGCTGCTCGCGCAGTCCCGGGATCTGCCAGTCGAAGCCCTCGGGCGTCACCTGGTTCAGCACCTGGAGCGGCACGTGCACCGTCACGCCGTCCGCGTCCGCTCCCGGCTCGAACTGGTACGTCACGGGGAACGCGAGACGCCCCTGCCGCCACGTGTCCGGGTAGTCGTCCTTCGTGACCCGCCCGGCCCGCTCGTTGATGAGCATCGACTTCTCGAAGCTGAGCAGATCCGGGTCGTCCTGGCGTTTCTTCTTCCACCAGGAGTCGAAGTGGGCGCCGGACACGACGTGTTCGGGAACGCGCTGCTCGTAGAAGTCGTACAGCGTCTCGTCGTCCACGAGGATGTCGCGGCGCCTGGCCCGGTGTTCGAGCTCCTCGACCTCCGCGAGCAGCTTGCGGTTGTCGTGGAAGAACTGGTGCCGCGTCCGCCAGTCGCCCTCGACCAGCGCGTGCCGGATGAACAGGTCCCTGGACACCTCGGGGTCGATCCGCCCGTAGTTCACCTTGCGCTGCGCCACGATCGGCACGCCGTACAGCGTCACCCGCTCGTAGGCCATCACCGCCGCCTGCTTCTGCTCCCAGTGCGGCTCGCTGTACGTCCGCTTCACCAGGTGCCCGGCCAGCGGCTCGATCCACTCGGGCTCGATCTTCGCGTTCACGCGGGCCCACAGCCGCGAGGTCTCCACCAGTTCGGCCGACATGACCCACCGCGGCGGCTTCTTGAACAGCGCGGAGCCGGGGAACACCGCGAACTTCGTGCCCCGCGCCCCCAGGTACTCGTGCTTGTCGGTGTCCTTGAGGCCGACGTGCGAGAGCAGCCCGGCGAGCAGCGACTGGTGGACGAGCGCGGGCTGCGCGCCGCGTTCCGACAGCTCGATCCGCAAGGTGCGCGCCACCGTGCGCAGTTGTGAATAGATGTCCTGCCATTCGCGTATGCGCAGGTAGTTCAGGAACTCCGTCCTGCACAGCCGCCGGAACGCCGAGGAGGACAGGGCCCGTTGCTGCTCGCGCACGTAGTCCCACAGCGCGAGCAGCGCGAGGAAGTCCGACTCCTCGGCCGGCCCCTCGCGGAACCTGGCGTGCTTGGCGTCCGCCTGCTGCTGCTTGTCCGCGGGCCGCTCGCGCGGGTCCTGGATGGACAGCGCCGCGGCGATCACCATCACCTCGTGCGCGCACCCGTTGCGGTCCGCCTCAAGCACCATCCTGGCCAGCCGCGGGTCCACGGGCAGCTGGGCGAG
The DNA here is from genome assembly GCF_020410765.1 of Streptomyces marincola. Classification (NCBI taxonomy): domain Bacteria; kingdom Bacillati; phylum Actinomycetota; class Actinomycetes; order Kitasatosporales; family Streptomycetaceae; genus Streptomyces; species Streptomyces marincola. Next base: position 3,691,621 of record NZ_CP084541.1, read on the forward strand.
CCGCCGGCCCGTCTCGGTCAGCCGCGCGCCGCTGAGCGCGCCCAGCTCCTCAAGCAGCTGCACACCGGCCTTGATCGACCGGTGGTCGGGCGGATCGATGAACGGGAAGCGCTCGATGTCGCCGAGGCCGGCCGCGTTCATCTGGAGGATCACCGAGGCGAGGTTGGTGCGCAGGATCTCGGCGTCGGTGAACTCCGGCCGGGACAGGAAGTCGTCCTCCGCGTACAGCCGGATGCAGATGCCGTCGCTGGTCCGCCCGCACCGGCCCTTGCGCTGGTTGGCGCTCGCCTGCGACACCGGCTCGATCGGGAGGCGCTGCACCTTCGTGCGGTGGCTGTACCGGGAGATCCTGGCCGTTCCCGGGTCGATCACGTACTTGATGCCGGGAACGGTCAGGGAGGTCTCCGCGACGTTCGTCGCGAGCACCACGCGGCGGCCCGGGTGCGGCTGGAACACGCGCTGCTGCTCGCCGTGGGACAGCCGCGCGAACAGCGGCAGCACCTCCGTCATGCGCAGCTTGCGCTTCTCCAGGGCCTCGGCGGTGTCCCGGATCTCGCGTTCGCCGGAGAGGAAGACCAGGATGTCGCCAGGACCCTCCGCCTGGAGCTCGTCGACGGCGTCGCAGATCGCCGTGACCTGGTCGCGGTCGGGCGCCTCGCTGTCCTCTTCGAGCAGGGGCCGGTACCGCACCTCCACCGGGTAGGTGCGCCCCGAGACCTCGATCACCGGCGCGTCGCGCCCCTCCCGGTCCCTGAAGTGCCGCGCGAAGCGCTCCGGGTCGATCGTCGCCGAGGTGATGACCACCTTCAGGTCCGGGCGGCGCGGCAGGAGCTGGGCCAGGTAGCCGAGCAGGAAGTCGATGTTGAGGCTGCGTTCGTGCGCCTCGTCGATGATGATCGTGTCGTACTGGCGCAGATCGCGGTCGTGCTGGACCTCGGCCAGGAGGATGCCGTCGGTCATCAGCTTGACCAGCGTGTCGTCCCCCGCCTGGTCGGTGAACCGCACCTTGTAGCCGACCGCGTCGCCCAGCCGCCCGCCCAGCTCGTCGGCGACGCGCTGGGCCACCGTGCGCGCCGCGATGCGGCGCGGCTGGGTGTGGCCGATCAGGCCGCGCACCCCGCGGCCCAGCTCCAGGCAGATCTTCGGGATCTGCGTCGTCTTCCCCGAACCGGTCTCCCCGGCCACGATCACCACTTGGTGGTCGCGTATCGCGGCCAGGATCTCGTCCTTCTTCCCGCTGACCGGCAGCTGCTGCGGATACGTGATCCTGGGCACGGCCGCGCGCCGGGCGGCGACGCGCCGTTCTGCCTCGTCGACGGCCTCGGCGATCTCCGCGAGCACGGCGTCCCGCGCGGCCGGCTTGCGGATGCGGCGGGCGCCGTCGAGCCGTTTGCCCAGACGCCGCTCGTCGCGCAGCATGAGCCCGGAGAGCCGCTCGGCGAGATCTGATACGGGGGAGGGGTGTGTAGACATACGCACCCAAGCGTCTCACCTCCGCCGGGGGAGCGGCGAGCCGTTATCCGGGCAGGCGTGTTGTGGGCGTTATGTCCGCATATGGTGGCGGGGTGAGCGGACCCTGGCGCACCCTCCGGCACTCGCCGTACCTGCCCGCGCTCGTCGTGGTGCTGATCGTCAGCGCGTCCGCGGGCCTCTTCGCGGGCTCCTACACGTACGCCATGGCCAACCCGACGCCGCGCCACCTGCCGGTCGCCGTCGTGGGGGAGCCGGACGAGGCGTTCCTCGGCGCGCTGCGGCAGCGCCTGTCCGCGTCCCTCGACCGCCGCCACTTCGACACCTATCCACAGGCTGTGGAAGCCGTCGAGGCGCAACGGGTCTTCGCCGTCGTGCGCGAACGGGAGGGCAGGACCGAACTGGCCGTGGCGAGCGCCGCCGGCGCCCCCGTCGCCGAGCTGCTGGCCCGCGACGCCCGCGCCGCGGCCCGCTCCCTGGACGTGCCCCTCGACGTCCGCGACCTCAAACCGCTGCACCCGGGCGACCCGCGCGGGCTCGCCCTCTTCTACATCTCGATCGCCGCCGTGATCACCGGGTTCCTCGGCGCGGTGCAGCTCAGCGTCAACGCGCGCGCCCTGCGGCCCCTGGAGCGCGTCCTGGCGACCGCGGCGTACGCGCTGCTCGGCGGGTTCGCGGTGGTCGCGGCGGTGAGCTGGGGGCTCGACGCGGTGGAGCTGCCGTTCCTCCACTCGTGGGGGATCGTCTCGCTCACGATGTTCGCGTCCGGAATGATCTTCACGATGTTCAACACCCTCGTGGGGCGCTGGGCGATCCTGCCCACCTGGGTGCTGATGGTCATGCTCGGCAACCCCTCGTCCGGCGGCGCCGTCTCCTGGCCGCTGCTGCCGTCCGTGCTGGGCGCGATCGGCCGCTGGCTCCCGCCGGGCGCGTCGGTGAACGCCCAGCACACCGCCGTCTACTTCCCCGGCCACCAGCACGCGCACCCCTACCTGGTGCTCGCCGGGTGGACCGTCCTGTCCTGCGCGGTCTTCGCCGTCTGGCGGCACCGCCACCCGGGCGGCGGGCGCTGAGGCGGCCGGGCCCCGCGCGGCCCGCCCGGGCCTCCGCGGTCCGGGCGGGCCGTGCCGCGGGTCAGCTCCTGTGCCCGGGGGGCCGGTGCCAGACGGTGTACAGGCCGCCGAGCGCGGAACCGAGCACGGCGACCTCCTGGGCCGTTGCGGCTCCGCTCATGACCAGTGCCGCGCCGAGCGACAGGACGGCGATGAAGACGGCGGCGTCGGCGCCGCGCTGCGTAGGCTGGTGGGGCATCGGTACTCCCTGAGGTGAGTTCGGTGTCGTGGGACGGGGGCGGTGGTTGCTTGGCCGGCGTCGCCGCCCCCGTCGCGGCTCCCGGGGGTGACCGCGACGCCTCCATTCTGGGTACGCTGCGGGCCGGCGGCGCGGGACACGTGCGACGCCTTGGTCCGTCCAGAACGCGCGCGCGTGCGCGCGCTCTTATGGAGAGGCGGACCAAGACGTCGTTGCGACGGGGGCGGGCGGTGCGCGATGACGCAGGAACAGGAACGGGCGGGCCGGCGCGCCGACGCGCTGCGCGGCCTGGTGCGGGAACGGGGGCTGCCGGACGTGCTGGCCGCGGCGGAACGGCTCCGGGAGGAGGGGACCGGCCTGTCGGCGGTGCGCCTCAGGCGGCGTTACGTTCGCAACGAGGACCTGCCGGACGGCGGGCCGGGCGGTCCCGGCCTCGCCGCCGAGGACCCCGCCGCCGGTCCCGTGCCCGCCCCGGACGAGCGCAGGCGCCCGCCGAGCGACGCGCAGCCGCCGCTGGCGCGGCTGCTGGTGTCGCAGGGAGTGGCAATGCGCTTCCACCTCGTGGCGCTGTTCGCGGCCCAGTGCCAGGCGCGTCCGGGGCTGCCCTGGCGCAACACCATCCCGCTGGGCAGGACCGGCGACGCGCCGCTGACCTGGCTCGACCTGGTGGCCGTGGCGGCGCGGCCCGGCGGCGAGACGACGCAGGCGTCCGGTTACACGAGCAACAAGCTGCGGCAGTTCCGCTCGGCGCTCGACCTGCTGGCGCGGCGCGGCCTGGCCGACATCGGGCGGCCGGGCACGAGGAACAGGTACGAGGGCTTCGGGCTGCTCGCCGAGGACGGCAGGAGCACGGCCGCGGGGGCCGCGGGCTACCGCGTCCCGCTCGCCGACGAGGAGTGCGTGGACGTCCCGGCCGAATTCTTCACGCGCGGCTGGGTGCAGGTGCTGACGAAGAGCGAGATCGCCGCCTGGATGATGTGGCGGGCCCTGGGCAACGGGCCCGGCTCCGGCTTCGCCGTCGCCTCGTGGCGGGAGCGGGCCGGCGCCTTCGGGCTGTCGAGGGACGTCCGCGACACCGGCCGGGCGCTTGAGGCGTACGGGCTGATCGAGGTCGTCAGGCCCAAGGAACGCAGGGAGAACGGCACGTGGCGCGGCTACGACCCGGCGGAGAGGCTGTTCTCCGACAAGGTGCGGGTGCTGCCCCACGCGTTGGCGCGACCGGCCCACGAGGTCGTCGAACGCGTCCTGCGCAAAACGGCGACCCTGGGCCGCTGGTCGAAACCACTGGGCTGAGGGCGGGAGTCCGCATGGTGCTCTCCGGGGCGTTGGCCTGAGCTTCGCAGCGGACCCGACCGTTCTTTCGAAGCGTGGAGCACGTGTGCATCACCAGCTGAGGCGAGCCGTGGGGTGGATAGGATCGCCTTCCGGTGCCCTTCACGGTCAGCCGCTGCCTCGCGGCGCGCGGGCACAGCCGCGACGAGGCCGGAGGAGCGTGTGAGCAGTAGGCCCCGACCACCCGCGAGCGGTCTCGGATTCCAGGCGATGCAGGTCGACCTGGGGGCTCTGGTGGAAGGTTCTTCGGGTGGCGTTCTCCTGGCGCGCCTCGCAGCCTACGCGCGCCCCGCCGATGCGAATTCCCCGTACTGTGTGGTGAACGACTACGTCGCCACAGCCGTGGGTATGGCGCTGGGAGTGCCCGTGCCGCCGGGCATTCTGACCAAACTCGGCGCTGAGTGGGGATTCCTTTCACTTGGGTTCGGCGAGCAGGGGAAGCGCCCCCCGCCGGCCGACTTCGAGGAACTCGCGGTCGACCGCCCGTGGGAGGCGACCGGCATCGTGGTGCTCGACCAGTGGATCTCGAACACGGACCGGCACGATGGCAACCTTGCCTATATGCCCACTCTCGGTGTGGCCGCGTTCGATCACGACCAGGCCTTGTTCGGCGCCTGCCCTCCGGGAGGGGGCGTCGAGTCGCTGAAGGAAGCGCGAGAGCGCAGGGTCAGACACCATGAATTGATTCCACATATGAACACGATGGAACACTTCGTGTCATGGATCGATCGCGCACAGTCCATCACGCATGCCGAGTTGAGCAGGATGGCGTGGGTCTGCGTGGACGCGGGTCTGCTCTCTCGCCTTGAGGCCGACGCGCTCGTAGACTTCCTTGAGTACCGTCAGCTCAACGTGGGCCGATTCATCGAGGAGTCGTATCCGGAGTTCACGGGAGTTGCCGCCTGGACGCTGGATTCCGAAGGAGGTGAGTGATCCATGAACGGTAGTTGGTTCCTCGTCAAGTACGTCGATGATGTTTTCCGCAACGAGCCGGTGAATGTCGGTGTCGTGGTCACTGCCGATCGGGGTGTGGGTAGTCACTTCCTCGGTCAGCGTCCCGACGGCTCCATCAACGGCCAGCGCATTGGCAAGCGTGTGAGCGGGATCGACACGTACCGGGCCTGGGTGCGTTTCATTCGCAAGGAAGCTGCACGGGGCAATCTCGACGCGAGAGTCGAGTCGCTGTCGAAGCGCGTGGGCGAGAGTTACCTGATCGAACGCCGTGGCCCCATTCTGGACGCGGAAATCGAGAAAACGCCTCAAGCGCTCGCCGACGAGCTCTTCACGGCCCTTGTGTCGCTGGACGTCCCGCAAGCGCAGCCTCTCGTCGCGCTCGCGGAAGATACCTTCAAGCAGTTGGCTTTTCCGCCCGGCCATGGGATCGACCGAAACGTGGATTACCAGGTGAAGGTTCGCGACGTCCCGCAACTGCTGACGTTCGATTACCGGTACGCGGCGGGGCGGACCACTCTGATGGATCGGGTGAGCCTGAGCCGCCCAGGTAAGCGACTGGTGCAGTCGGTCAATGATCTTCTGTACCGGATCGAGGCTGTCGAGAAACAGCGTGGTATCGGGAATTTCGTCGCTCTCTACTCAGGCGCCGATTGCCCGCCCCAGGCAGAACGCCAGTTGGAATTGCTCAATAAGTTCGCCCACACGGTTGACCTCAGTGCTGCCCGGGCGAAAGACGATATCAGCCAGATCATCGGTGTGCCGGCGCAGGCTGTCTGACGGGGCTCTCCGCGCGGAGGAAGTCGCCGGGGTTGTTGGGAGTCGACCGGTATGCGGAACGGCGGCTGCGTGGGCAGACCCTCGCCCCGACGGCCGCCACCGCGTCGCCCGGGGCCCCCGACCGCTACGTCCTCCCCGGGGACCGCGCCTTCCCCACAGGGCCGGCCCTCGACCCCGCGACCGGACACTACTTCGTCGGCAGCGCCGCGGACGGCACGATCTACCGCGGGTTCGGTCGCGGCGCGGTGCTTACCCTGAAGCCATGGACCGCAGAGAGCAGCTCCGTGACTTCCTGAGGACCCGCAGGGCCCGGCTCTCCCCCGGCGACGTCGGTCTGCCGGACGCGGGGCGGCGCCGCACCCCGGGGCTGCGGCGGGAGGAGGTGGCGGTGCTCGCCGGGGTCGGCGTCTCCTGGTACACGTGGCTGGAACAGGGGCGCGACATCAGGGTCTCGGCGCAGGTGCTGGACGCGATCGGCTGGGCGCTGCGGCTCGACGCCCACGAGCGCGCCTACCTGCACCGGCTGGCCGGCCTCAACCCGCCGGCCCCCGAGGCCGCCTCCCCCGCCGCTCCCGGCGCGGAGCTGCACCGCGTGCTCGACGCCTGGCTGCCCCGCCCGGCGTACATCCTCGACCGGCACTGGGGCCTCGCGGCCACCAACGCCGCGGCGCGCGAGATCTTCGGTCTCGGCCCCGAGGATCACAACTGCCTGGTGGCGTTCTTCACCAGCCGCCGCTACCGCGCCGCCTTCACCCACTGGGAGGAGGCGGCGCCGGGCATCGTCGCCCGCTTCCGCGCGGACGCCGCCCGGCACCCGGACGATCCGGTGTTCCCCCGGCTGGTGAACGAACTCGTCTCGCTCAGCGCGGAGTTCGCGCGGCTGTGGGCGCGGCACGAGGTCACGGAGGCGGCGCAGGGCAGGAAGACCATCACCCACCCGCGGGGCGGGGAACTGATCTTCGAGTACACCGCGCTGCCCCTCTCCGACCACCCCGGGCACCGCGTCGTTCTGCACAACCCCTTGCCCGGTACGGACACGTCGGAACGGCTGGAGGCCCTCGCGGAGGAGTCCCGTCTCATCGGCTGAACGCGGCGGTTCGGCTGAACGCGGCGGTGCCGCGGGGGTTTCCCGGCGCTGCCTGGTGGCGGCACACACAGGATCAGTTCGGTCTGTTCGCAGGCCCGGCGGGCCCGCACCCTTCCCTCATGACTCGATACACCGACAAGGTCGCCCTGGTCACCGGCGGGACCAGCGGCATGGGCCTGGCCACCGCGCGCCGCCTGCTGGGCGAGGGGGCCCAGGTCGTCATCACCGGACGGGACCGGAGCCGGCTGGACGCGGCCGTCAAGGACCTGGGCGAGGGAGCCCTCGGGGTCGTCGCGGACGCCGCCGACCTGTCGGCCCTCGACGCCCTGATGGAGACCGTTCGCGAGCGGTACGGCCGCCTGGACGTCCTCTTCGCCAACGCCGGGGTGGGGGTCTTCAAGCCCTGCACGGAGATCACGGAGGCCGACTTCGACCTGACGGTCGACGTGAACTTCAAGGGCGTGTTCTTCTCCATCCAGAAGGCGCTGCCCCTGATGCCCGAGGGCGGCGCCGTCGTCATCAACGCCTCGTGGACCCTCCACCGGGGCGTCGGCGCCCTCTCCCTCTACTCGGCCACCAAGGCCGCGGTGCACAACCTCGCCCGCACCCTGGCCGCCGACCTCGCCCCGCGCGGCATCCGCGTCAACTCGATCAGCCCCGGGTACATCGACACCCCGATGTACCCGGAGGCAGACCTTCCGGCGGAGGTGGCCGCCGCGAACCGGAGCCGCGTGCCGGCCCACCGGTTCGGCCGCTCGGAGGAGATAGCCGACGCGGTGGCCTTCCTCGCGTCCGCCGAGGCCGCCTACATCAACGGCCAGGACCTGGTCATCGACGGCGGCCTGGTCAGCTCCATCCCGGACTGACCGGCACGGCGGGCCGCCGGCCCGGCACGCGGGGCGGCCGGCTCCCGCGCTACGCGGCCGGCGCCGGGTCCGCGTCCACCGCGCGGCGCACGACGAGGATGTGGTCGGTGACGGTGGCGGTCTGCCCGCCAGGACCGGTCGCCAGGCGGTCCCGCGCCTCGGCCCGTTCGGCGGTCCAGCCCGAGGCGGGCAGGCCGATGCCGGCGTAGATCTCGTCCGGGGTGGGGAAACGGGCGTCCGCGGCCGGCTTCCAGGACCAGGGGGCGAGGGAGCCGTGGTCCACGACGAGGAGCCGCCCACCCGGCCGCAGCGCCCGGGCCGCGGTGCGCAGGATCGCGCCGCGGGGCAGGTCGTAGGGCGTGTGGAAGTACTGCGCCGAGACCAGGTCGAACGCTCCCGCCGGGAAGGTCAGGGCCAGGTCGTGGCATTCGGTCGCGACCGACGCGTCGAGTCCCCGGGCGCGCGCGACGTCGGCGAGCCGGTCCACGGCGGTGGGGGAGATGTCGACCGCCGTGACCCGCCAGCCGCGAGCGGCGAGCCACAGGCTGTCCCCGCCCGCCCCGCACGCGAGGTCGAGCGCGGTTCCCGGCGGGAGCCCGCCCGCGACCTCCGCGAGCACCGGGTTGACGCGGCTCGCCCAGGTGGCGCCGCTGTCCGCCCATGCGCGATAGCGGGACTCCCAGAACTCCCCGGGTGTCCGCGCGGCGAGTTCCTCCGCTGTGGGCCCTTCGGGCTGCTGCGCCATGGTCACTCCCTGTCGGTCGGGCCGCCTGCGATGAGGCGGGGCAGGATCGCGACTCTCGCCGGAACGTCCGCCGCGGCGCGAATGTCGTTGCCATTCCGGCAAACGCCGGACCGGTTTCGCCCCTTCTGTCGACATCGACAACCGTTATCGACAGGCTCCGTCCGACGGGATTTGCGCCTGGTGCCGTGCGGCTCCCGAGGGGGTCACTGTCGAGGAGGGCGTCGCCGACCGGGCCGCTGCGCGCGGTGCGGGTGAACGCGCCCGGCTGACGGCCGCGACCCTGGGGCGCGCGGGGCTACGCGAGGCGGCCGGGCGCGGAGCCCTTCCGGCCCGACCCGCGGCGGGCCTCCGCGCCGGACGGCGTCGTGCGCCGTTCCGTCCCGCGTCCACCGGTCCGCCGTGAGCCGCGCGCCACATCGTTCGTCAACTTCCGCCGACAGCGGGCCAGTCGGCCGCACCGACCGCACAGGCCCTCCTTGACAGGGCCGCATCACACACCCCTAAGATAATAGTGATAATCGTTTTCGTCTGTGCCGGTGGGTGCCCACGCGACCGGTCCCGCAGTGCCGATTCCACGTCACGTGAGCCCCCGTCAGAGCCGGAAGCCCGCCCGCGATCACTCACCGTCACCTCACAGATCCACGCGGGGCATGACGGCCGCCCGTGCCGGAACGGGCACTGGTCCTCGCCCAGCCCATCCCCGCTGCGCCCAACACCGCGAACAGGAGAAGTCAGCGATGACCGAAGTGAAGGAAAGATCCACGACAGTCCGGGCCCGGGTCGTCTCGCCGCTGGCGGCGATCGTCCTGGCCCTGGCGGCAGCGATCTTCGGAGCCGGCCCCGCGCACGCGGCGACGTGGACCTCGGGCCACATCGACGTCGTGTACGCGGAGGCCACGAGCGCCACGAACCTCACGCTGCGCACGCACCCCGACCCCGGTCCCTCCGTCCCCGCGGGCACCTGGGACATCGCGGTACCGCACACGCCGGCGCTCGGCGGCTACGTGCTCCCGGAGAGCTACAGCGACTCCGTGGCCTATGACCTCCCCTTCGCGGGCTTCGGAGGGTCGTCGAACCTGATCAGCAGCGGGGCGTTCAGCCCGGGCGACACGCTCGCGCTGCGGCTCGACAGCGTCGTGCACACCAACCCGAACGGAACGCCCGGCACCGGGACGGTGACCGTGTCGCACGGCGGGACGACCTGGTACGACGGTGCCGGTGACCGCCACGACTTCTCGGTCAGGAGCGGTTCCTCCGCGTTCCACGAGCACGCGAAGTGGGTGTTCTCGGCTCCGGGGACGTACGAGCTGAAGTTCTACGGCTACAACTCGACCACGTTCGGTTCGTGGACCGGGTCGACCTCCACCTACACGTTCGTCGTCTCCTGACGGCGGCCGGGCCCAGTGGGGAGGGGCGGGCCCGCGGGCCCGCCCCTCCCCGGCCGTCCGCGTCGATCGTTCCCCCGCGGTCCTGACCGCCCACCAGCCGTCGGCCGTATGGTCACCGACCACCGGTGAACGGCCACCGAAAAATGAGGTCGTGGTGTCCCGCCCGTTGTCTTCCGCCCTGAAAATCCTCACCGCCGCCGTGATCGTCGGCACCTCGCTCAGCCCGTCCACCGCGACCGCCGCCCGCGCGGCAGAGGGCGACGCGGTGCCGCCGGTGGTGTTCGACAAGGGGAACCTCATCGTCGCGCCGCTCATGCGGGGCGAGAACGGCCAGGTCGAGTCCCTCGAAATGGGCTGGGTCGACAAGACCGACCTGTCGGACTACCGCTGGTACGCGCCCGAGCAGGCGGTCCTCCACCTCACCGAGCGCGAGTTCGACGCGTCGCTCGGCGCCTACCGCACCGCGGACGCCGACTTCCTGTTCCCCCCGACACCGGGCAAGCGCGACGAGTACCTCAACGGCGACGCGGGCCGGGTCCTGTTCGGCATGAGCCTGGCGAGCGGGACTACCGCGAACCCCTTCAACGGCGTCGGCCCGAACGCCGCCTACCAGGCCGACATCGACGACGCGGAGCGACCGGCGCGGTTCACGCTGCGGGACTGCTCGACCGAAGCGGCGGGCACCCTGCGGGTGCCGGACGGTCCCGCACACGCCTGGGACTGCGCCCAGGCACAGGACGGCGTCCCGCAGACCCCGATGACCGGAGCGAAGAACGGCGACACGGTCAAAGTGCTCCACGCGACGGCCCCCGGGGTCTACTGCCTCACCATCGACCTCGACGTGCTCTCCGCGCGCAACGGCACCGTCTGGGACGCCGCGACCTACACCATCGTGGTCGGCCAGGAGGTGCCCGACGACCTGCGGCCCTGCGCCCAGGTGGGTGTGGCACCGCCGGATGGCGCCGACCCCGGCCCCGGCGATCCGGGGGAGCGCCCCTGGGAGACGATCACCGAGGGCCACCACGACATACGGGCGGGCATCGTCGACAACGAACTCACCCTGGGGGTGAACGCCGAACTGACCCCGTGGGACGAGGTGGTCATCGCCCGCACCCCGCCGGCGGCGACCGTTCCCCCGCCCACCTCCATGTCGGACCTGACGGCGATAGGACCCGAGGGCACGCCCTACTGGTACTTCCCGATCAGCAGCTCGCGAGAGAACTACGTGTGGCCGGGATTCAGCACCGAGTCCCTCGACGCCGACCGGTTGCGGTCGCCCCTGACGTTCTCCCTCAACGGGTTCACCCGCGACGGCGTCGCCAACCCGGAGGACACCGATGTCGCCCTGGTGTCGACCGCCTCCCCCCTCCGCAACCGCTCCTGGTTCAACACCAGGCTGGGCACGCCCTCCGCGTTCCAGATCGGCGCGCACGCGCACGCGCACCCCCTGTGGGCCTTCACCCGGCCGGGCGTGTACTGCCTGTCGATCTCGGTGACCGGCCAACTCGCCGACGGCCACTGGTCCGGCGACACCGGCCTGCTGACCATGGTCGTCGGCGACCACGAAGACCCGGAATCGGTCGCCCCCTGCGCCCAGCAGGACATCACCGTGCCAGAACCCGGCGCGCCGGCCGTGCCCGCGCCGGTCTCCCCGGACCGGCACATCGCCGACGAGCCGCACTCGACCCGCAACGTCGCCCTGGCCTCCTACCTGCACGACGGGGAACTGGAGGTGGTCGCGGACGTGGCCGGAACCGTCGCGGAGCCGGACACCTACGTCGACGTGGAACGCGTCATCTTCCGCCCCGACACCCCGCGCGGCGACGGCACCTGGCGGGACGCCACGAGCATGGTCCTGGACACCGGCGGGATCACGCCCGCCGATGTCGCGCCAGGCACCGCGGTCACGCTCAGCCTCGGCGAGGTCGCAGGACCCGGCACGTTCCGCTACGAGAACATCTCCGACCCGCTCAGCCCCCGGGGACTGTCCTCCGCCGACCCCGCGCTGACCTCCACGGCACTCCCGATCGCCTCCCGCGCGGTAACCACCTGGTGGGACTTCTCGGCGGCGGGGGTGTACTGCGTCCCGCTCACCTGGAGCGCGACGCTTCCCGGCGGGCAACCGACCTCGGTCACCAAGACCCTGACGTTCCTGGCCGGGCCGGCCGACAGCACCGCGCCCGGCCGCGTCGACGCAGAGGACGTCGTCCCGTGCGCCGACGGCACCGGGCCAGGGACGTCCGTGCCGATGGCGCCCGAGGCGCCGGAGGCGTCGGCGGACGGGACCACCGTGTCGGTCTCGTGGAACGCCCCGGCCGACGGCGGTTCCCCGATCACCGGCTACGGCGTGACCCTCACCCCGGAGTCGGGTGAGCCGCTGACCCGGGCAGTCGCCGGGGACGTGCTGTCGGCCGACTTCACGGAGGTGCCGGCCGGCACGTGGACGGCGACGGTCAATGCGGTCAACGCGGCTGGCCCGTCGGAGACTTCGGCGCCCTCGGCCCCGGTGGTGGTGACGGCCTCGCCCCCCGGCCCCGCGCCCGGCCCGTCGCCCGATCCCTCGCCGGACCCGGCGCCGGGCCCCGGCCCCCGCCCGGACCCGGACCCGGCGCCCCCCGCGGCGGGACCCGGCCCGGCCGGCCCGCACGGCGGAACGGCCACCGGCGGTACGACCGGCGGACCGGACGCGAACGGCGGACCCGGCACGAACGGCGGCGGTCTCGCCAGGACCGGCGCGGAGGTCGGCTGGATCCTCGCCCTGAGTGCGCTGCTGCTGGGCACGGGGGCCGCTCTGGTGGCCTGGCTGCGCACCCGGCGCGGGCGCGCGGCGTAGCGTCACACCCCGGGAACGGGGCGGACCGCCGTGGGCCCGCTCCGTTCCAAGGCCGGGCCGCAACGGCGCGCGCTCCCACCGGGCGCGGGCCGACCAGCGGCTTCTCCCGCTCGCCGAGCGGCACCGCCCCGCCGGGCCATCACGTGGGGGGCGGCCGGTCCTCGGCGGGGCGCGGCTTCTCCGGGCCGTGCGGCGTGTAGAGCATGATCCAGTGGTCCCGCTCCGGGTCGTGCAGCATCTCGATGCCGAAGCCGAGCCAGCCGCGCGTGGGGTGGCGCATGTGCTTCTCCGCGGAGCGCCACGCGTGCACCTCGCCGCGTTCCCACAGGTCGCGGAAACGCCCACTGGTGGCCAGCAGTTCGGCGCACAGGGACCTCAGGTACGCGTCGTCGGGGTACCGGCTCAGCGCCGTGCGGAGTTCCGCCGCCGCGACGCGCGTGAACTGCTCGCTTCCCTCCTCGCCGAGCAGGTCGGCGAGTTCGGTGCCGGTGAAGGCCAGATAGGCGATGTTGCGGCCGAACGGGCCGCCGCCAGGGAGCGGGCCGAGGAGTTCGGCGGCGGCGGCGTTGCGGGCCAGCAGGTCGAGACGGCCGTCGTGGACGGTGACCGGCATCGTGTCGTCCAGGCCGCGCAGGAGGCGCAGGAGCCCCGGACGGATCACGGCGTCCGGCGACTCGGGCCCGGGCGGCGGCTCGCCGCCGAGCCGGAACAGATGGTCCCGTTCGGCCCTCGACAGCTCGAACGCGCGGGCCAGCGCGGCCAGGATCTCGCGCGAGGGGCTGGACGCCCTGCCCTGCTCAAGGCGGGTGTAGTACTCCACGGAAATACCGGCGATATCGGCCAGTTCCTGGCGACGCAGCCCTGGAACCCGCCGCCGCGACGCGCGCATCCCGCTGGGCGGCTCCTCCGGGACCAGCGCCGCGCGGCGCCGGCGCAGGTACTCCCCGAACTCCGTCCGATCTCTGCCACCCATGCGCAGCATTCTGGCACCGGTCGCGGCGGGCGGAGGGGCCGCCGTGTGGCCCTGCCAGTGCCAGGCTCGGCGGAGTCTTCCTCGCTTCTCCGGCCCCGGACAGATTGGTGGACGTACACCGGCGGCGACGGGAACGCGTCACCGCCCGGCACGCCGAAGCCCGAGAAGGGGACTCACCCATGACCGCACCGACCCGAACCGTCGTCATGACCGGGGCGACGAGGGGCATCGGCCTCGAAGCGGCGAAGGACCTCCTGCGCCGCGGCCCGGAGACCCATCTCGTGGTCCTCGGCCGGGGGCCGTCGAACGAGCGGGCACTGCCTCGGCTGAAGGAGATCTCGCCGCACGTCTCCGCGATCGAGACGAACCTCGCGAGCAAGGCCGCGATCGACACCGCGGCGGCGGGGATCGAGGACCTTCTGGACGCCGGCGCGCTGCCGCCCATGGACGCCATCGTCTGCAACGCGGGCGTTCACCTCTCCGACGCCCTGCACACCAGTGAGGACGGGTACGAGCTGACGTTCGCCGTCAACGTCCTGGCAACCCACCTGCTGCTCCGGCGACTTCACCCCCACCTGCGCGCACCGGCCCGCATCGTCGTCACCGTGAGCGACGCCCACTTCGGGGACCTCAGGCACACCGGGGGCACGATGCCCGCGCCCCAGTGGAAGGGACCGGCGACCGTCTCCATGCCGGGCGCCTTCGACCGGTCGGACAAGGTCAGGGCCGGCGGCCGGCGCGCCTACACCACGAGCAAGCTCGGCTCGATCCACCTCGTCCACGAATGGGCTCGGCGCCTCCCCGAGGGCATCGACATCCTCGCCTACAACCCCAGCCTCGTCACCGGCACCGGGCTCGCCCGGGAGGCCGGCGGCTCCGCCGCGTTCCTGATGAAGTGGTTCATCCCGCTCCTTGAGGTCACGCCCCTCGTCGACACCCCGCCCGTGGCCGGACGGAAGCTCGCCGACGTCATCCTCGGCACGACGCGGGCCGCCACCGGCTCGTACATCCACAGGACCAGGGCGACCTCGTCGTCCGCCGAGTCGTACGACGCCGAACGCGAACAGGCCCTGTGGGACTGGCTGGAACAGCAGTCCTGAGGCGCGCCGGGGCGTCTCGGCCCGGGGCGGCCGGGCCCCGCGCCGGCGCGGGAAACGGTCTTTGCCGCGCGACGAGGGCTGGTCTACGCTGCCGCCAACGCGATGACGGAGACGAGTAACCGCGGATCACGCGAGTCCAGAGAGCTGTCGGCAGCTGGGAAGACAGTCTCGCGCCCGAGGCGAATCCCCTCCTGAGCGCGGGGAGGAACGGCGTTCCCGCGCCCCATGCCCCGCCGGCCGGCCCCCGTCACCGGGCCCGAATGAGGCCGTCGCCCCGACGCGGCGGTGAAGCGCGGTGGCACCGCGGGGCCCTTCTCGCCCGCGCTTCCAAGGGACGTTCCGGGCTATGGACGAGTGAGAGGGAGCGCCGCGGCGATGCTGGACGTCACCATGATCCGTGAGAATCCTGACCGAGTACGACGGGGTCTGGACAAGCGAGGGGTACACGTCGACCTCTCCGCCTTCCTCGCCCTCGACAAGGAACGCCGCAGGGCCAGGACGGAGACGGAGCGGCTGCGGGCCGACCGCAACCGGCTCTCGGGCGACATCGCCAGGGCCCGGCGGGCGGGCGGAAGCACCGAGGAGCTCCACGCCCGGGCCAGGGACGCGGGGGCCCGTCTGGCCGAGTGGGAGCGCCGTCTCGCGGAGTTGGAGGGGGAGTGCCGGGCGTTCCTCGATCCGCTGCCCAACATCCCCGACGACGACGTGGTGGCCGGCGGCAAGGAGAGCAACGAGGTCGTCCGGGTCGCGGGCACCCCGGCGGAGTTTACGTTTCCGGTGAAAGACCACGTGGAGCTGGCGCGGTCCCTCGACCTCGTCGACTACCAGCGGGGTGCCAAGCTCGGCGGCAGCGGCTTCTGGGTCTACGGCGGCGACGGGGCCCTCCTGGAATGGGCCCTCCTCAACTACTTCGTCGCCTCCCACGTGCGCGACGGCTACCGCTTCGTCCTGCCCCCGCACATCCTGACCTACGAAGCGGGCTACGCCGCCGGCCAGTTCCCGAAGTTCGCGGACGAGGTCTTCGCGATCGAGCAGGGGGAAGCGGGGCCGGAACGCTTCCTGCTGCCCACCTCGGAGACCGCCCTGGTCAACCTGCACCGGGACGAGACGTTGCCCGAGGCCGAGCTGCCCAAGAGGTATTTCGCCTACTCGCCCTGCTACCGCAAGGAGATCGGCGGCTACCGCTCCGCCGAGCGCGGGACGCTGCGGGGGCACCAGTTCGACAAGGTCGAGATGTTCCAGTTCGCGCACCCCGAGCGTTCGGACGAAGCGCACCAGGAGCTGCTGGCCAAGGCCGAACGCCTGGTCGCCGAGCTCGGGCTCGCCTACCGCGTCACACGCCTCGCGGCCGGGGACACCAGCGCCTCCATGGCGAAGACGTTCGACATCGAGGTCTGGCTGCCCAGCATCGCGGACCACGTGGAGGTCAGCTCGGTGTCCAACGCCCGCGACTACCAGGCGCGGCGCGGCAACATCCGCTACCGGCCCAGCCGGGGCGGTTCGCCGTTCGTGCACACCCTGAACGCCTCCGGGCTCGCCACCAGCCGCCTGCTGCCGGCCCTCCTCGAACAGCACCAGCGCGCGGACGGGACCGTCGCCGTTCCCGAGGTGCTCCGCCCCTGGTTCCCGGCGGCGGTCCTGACGCCCGCGAAGGCCCGCTGATCAGGAGGTCGTCCCCGCTCCTGGGATCTGCGGCACGGCGACACGACTCGTGCAGGTCACCATGAAGGCCGGGGACGACTCCGCTGAGGGGACTCGGCGCGACGCTCGCCGACGTGGCTCACCCGGCTTCTCGTTCGCCGGGTGCGACGGGCCTCCGGCGCCGGCCCCGACGCAGCGCGAGGGCGCACCAGATGAGCGCCGCCACCAGTGCCGCGGCGGCCATCGCGGCCACCACCGCAGGGTCCGGCCGCCAGCCGAGGGAGACCCGGGTGCCCATGAAGGTGATCACGAGCACGACCACCTCGGGGCCGTCGAGCGGGACCCTGGCGGCGACGGCCCGCAGCGCGGCTGCCGCCGCCAGGCCGGTCGCGGTCCAGGCCGCGAGGTAGGGCCGCACGTGGCCCTCGGTGGCGAGCGGCATCCCGAACTCGTCGGGGCCGAAACGGTACGACGCGGCGGCCCAGGCGAGGCACACCCCGACGAGGGTGACACCCACCACCCACAACGTGTGCCGCCAGAGCGGACCGGGCCGCAGCGACGCCTCGTCGCCGTCGTGGTCCGCGCCGTCGTCAGGACGGGAGTGACCGGGCGAATCAGTCATGCCCGGAAGGACGTGCCCCGGCGGCCCCGGGGTTCCCGCCGGACCGGATCGGGACGCACGGCGGCCCAGCGGTGCCCGTTGGCGTACCGGTTGGCGTAGACGCATGAAAAACCCCCTGCCGGGGTGGCCCCGGAGGGGGTTTTCGCTGGTCAGAGCTGGTGGCTGGGGCCGGGGTCGAACCGGCGACCTTCCGCTTTTCAGGCGGACGCTCGTACCAACTGAGCTACCCAGCCAGCGCGGTCCTGACGGGATTTGAACCCGCGGCCTCCACCTTGACAGGGTGGCGAGCACTCCAAACTGCTCCACAGGACCTGGCTTGTCGCGACGCCCTGACCGGGCCGATGTCGCTGAAGCAGCGTATCACGGTGACGGGCCCGGCCGAGTCGCGTGGCCGCGGGGGCGGGTGGTGGGCGGGTGGAGGTGGGGGCGCGAGGGCCTTGACGGGGCGCGGGGGCGCGTGCGATGTTCTTCCCGGTCGTATTTTATCGATACAAATGCCGGGGTCGAGGCGGAGGTCCGGGTGAACGACTGCCGCGGGGTTCCGGGGCCTTCTCGCAGCTCAGGGGCCGCCGGTGGACTGGCGGACGACGAGCCGGTGCGGTCCGGTGAACTCCTCGTGCGCGTCGGCGTCCCTGCGGCCCGCGATGCGCTCCGTGAGCATCCGCAACGCCGCGTCCACCATCTCCGCGTGGCCGGGCGCGACGCTGGTGAGGGACGGCACGGTGTAGGCGGCCTGCTCGACGTCGTCGAAGCCGGCGACCAGGACGTCGTCCGGCACGGCAAGACCGTGGTCGGCCAGCGCGCGGAGCGCGCCGATCGCGATGGTGTCGGTGAAGCAGACCACGCCGTCGAACGGCGTGCCGGAGGCGAGCAGCACCCGCACCGCCGCCGCGCCGTCCGCCATCGAGAAGCCGCACCGCACCTGGAGCTCCGCGCGCCACGGCAGCCCGGCCTCGTCGAGCGCCTGCCGGTATCCGGCGGCGCGCAGGGCGCCCGCGCCGGGGCGCGAGCCGGGCTCCGCGCCCAGGGCGGCCACCCGGCGGCAGCCGCGTTCGATCAGGTGGTGGGTGGCTTCACGCGCGCCCTCGACGTTCGCCATGGCGACGCGGTCGACCGAGCCCTGCGCGGTCAGCCGCTCGCCGAGCACCACCACGGGCAGGTCGGACCGCAGCTGGTCGGCGTCCTCGTCCCCGAGCCGCACGGTGCTCAGGATCAGCCCGTCGTAGCGGCGCAGCCGCGAGTGGGCCAGGGCGCCCAGCTCGTTCTCGCGCGTCGCGCCGGTCTGCTCCACGACGACCTGGTAGCCGAGCGCGCCCGCCCGGTCGATGATCAACGCGGCCAGCTGGCCGAAGTACGGCTTCTCGATGTCGGGAACGGCCAGCCCGATGACGCCCGTGCTGCCCGAACGCAGGCTGCGCGCCGCGACGTTGACGCGGTACCCCAGGCGGTCGATCGCGTCGAGCACGCGGTCCCTGGTGGCCTCGCTCACGTATCTGTGGCCGTTGACGACGTTCGACACGGTCATCACCGAGACCCCCGCGGCCTTCGCGACCTCGCTCATCGTCACCACGCGCCGATTATCCCCGCGGCCACACCACGAGAAGGAGTACCTCCGCATGCCGGACCGGTCAGGAACCGCCGTCATCAACCTCGACCTCGAAGGGCCGGTCATCAGCCGGCACCTGTACGGGCACTTCGCCGAGCACCTGGGGCGGTGCATCTACGGGGGGTTCTGGGTGGGTGAGGACTCCCCCATCCCGAACGAGGGCGGCATCCGCCTCGACGTCGTCGAGGCGCTGCGGCGCCTGAACATCCCCAACCTGCGCTGGCCCGGCGGCTGCTTCGCCGACGAGTACCACTGGACCGACGGCATCGGCCCGCGCGAGGACCGGCCGCGCATGGTCAACACGCACTGGGGCGACGTGGAGGAGAACAACCACTTCGGCACCCACGAGTTCATGGCCCTGTGCGACCTGCTGGGGGCCGACCCCTACATCAGCGGCAACGTCGGCAGCGGCACGGTGAAGGAGATGAGCGACTGGGTCGAGTACCTCACGCGCCCGGGCGACAGCCCCATGGCGCGGCTGCGCCGGGGCAACGGCAGGGACGAGCCGTGGCGCGTGCCGTTCTGGGGCCTGGGCAACGAGACCTGGGGCTGCGGCGGCAACATGCGCGCCGAGCACTACGCCGACCTCGCGCGGCAGTACGCCACGTACTGCCGCGACCACGGCGACAACAAGCTGTACCGCATCGCCGCGGGTGCCTCCGACGACGACTACGCGTGGACCGAGACGCTGATGAAGCAGATCAGCTGCTTCGGCTGCGAGGCGACGCCGAAGAACTTCTTCCAGGGCCTGTCGTTCCACTACTACACGATCGCCGGCACGTGGGAGGCCAAGGGCAGCGCGACCCAGTTTGGGAACGAGGACTACTACCGCACGCTGTTCAACGCCCAGCGCGTGGACCGGCTGATCAGCGGCCACTCGGCCGTGATGGACGTCTACGACCCGGGCCGCAAGGTCGGCCTGGTGCTGGACGAGTGGGGCACGTGGTGGGAGGTGGAGCCGGGCACCAACCCGGGCTTCCTGCACCAGCAGAACACCCTGCGCGACGCGCTGGTGGCCGGGCTGCACTTCGACGTGTTCCACCGGCACGCCGAGCGGCTGTTCATGGCGAACATCGCGCAGACGGTCAACGTGCTCCAGGCGATGGTGCTGACCGACGACCAGGAGCGGCTGATCCTGACCCCGACCTACCACGTGTTCGAGATGAACAAGGGGCACCAGGACGCCCGCGCGCTGGACGTGCACCTGCGCGTGCCGGGCGCCGCGCGCGCCGTCGGGGACGGCGAGTTGCGGACGGTCTCGGCGTCGGCCAGCGTCCGCGACGACACGCTGCTGATCTCCGTGAGCAACCTGGACGCCGAGGACGGCCTCTCGCTGACCTTCGACCTGCGCGGCCGGGTGGCGGGCGAGCACACCGCGCGCATCCTGACCGCCGACCGCCCCCAGGCGCACAACACCGGTGAAGCGCCGGGCACGGTCGCGCCCCGCGCGTTCGACGGCGTGCGGCGGACCGAGGACAACGGCGGGCTGCGCGTCGAGCTGCCGCCGCACTCGTTCGTGACCATCGAAGCCCCCCTGACCTGACAGCCCCCGACAGCAGGCACCGTTCGCCCGCCCGCGCCGCCGGGAAATCGGAGGCGCGGGCGGGCGGCATGTGCCAGGATTCGGCGGTTCGACACCCGCGGACCGCGCCGACCGAGGAGAAAAACCCGTGCCGTACGCCGCCTCCGCCGCCCGCTACGACGACGCCATGCCCTACCGGCGCAGCGGCCGGTCAGGGCTGAAGCTGCCCGCCGTCTCGCTCGGCCTGTGGCACAACTTCGGCGACGACGCCCCGCTGGAGAACCAGCGGGCCATCCTGCGCCGCGCCTTCGACCTGGGCGTGACCCACTTCGACCTGGCCAACAACTACGGCCCGCCGCCCGGCGCGGCGGAGACCAACTTCGGCCGCCTGTTCGCCCAGGACTTCCGCCCCTACCGGGACGAGATCATCGTGTCGACCAAGGCCGGCTACCACATGTGGAGCGGCCCGTACGGCGAGTGGGGCTCGCGCAAGTACATGCTCTCCAGCCTCGACCGGAGCCTGGAGCGGATGGGCCTTGACTACGTCGACATCTTCTACTCGCACCGCCCCGACCCCGACACGCCCATCGAGGAGACCATGGGCGCGCTCGACTCGGCCGTCCGCCAGGGCAAGGCCCTGTACGCGGGCATCTCCAACTACTCGCCCGAGCAGACCCGCGAGGCCGCCCGCGTCCTGCGGGAGCTCGGCACGCCGCTGCTCATCCACCAGCCCTCGTACTCGATGGTCAACCGCTGGGTCGAGGACGGCCTGCTCGACGCGCTCGACGAGGTCGGCGCGGGCTCCATCGCGTTCTCGCCGCTGGCGCAGGGGCTGCTGACGGACCGCTACCTCAACGGCATCCCCGAGGGGTCGCGCGCGGCCGGGTCGAGCCCGTTCCTCGACACGGGGGGCGTGGAGCGTTCCGTGGGGCTGGCGCGCGACCTGAACGACATCGCGCGCCGCCGCGGGCAGACGCTCGCGCAGATGGCGATCGCGTGGGTGCTGCGCGGCGGCCGGATCACGTCCGCGCTGATCGGCGCGAGCAGCGTGCGGCAGCTTGAGGACAATGTGGCGGCCGTCGGGAACCTCGACTTCGAGGCCGGTGAACTCGCCGACATCGAGGCGCTGCTGGGTCGCTCCTGACCCGCGCGCCCCCCGCGTCCCGGACGTCACGCCCATGGCGTCCGGGGCGCCGCGCGGCGCGGTCCCGGTGCCCGCGACGGCGGTGTCCGGGGCCGCGCCGCCGTGCGAACGGCGGCCCTGCGGGGCCCGGGTGTGCGGCCGAAGTCGCTCGGCCGGGTCAACGGCGGCCGGGCGTCCGCGCGTTGTGCGGGCGGGGAAGGGGTATGGAGTCCGTGAACCCCGGCCCGCCGCCCCCACCAGCGGTCGCGGGGGCCGGCTCGCTGTCTCCGCGGTTCGCATCCGGGAGGTCACCGCGCCATGACGACAAGCTCGCTCCCCGCCGAGTCCGCCGACGTCATCGTGGTGGGCGCGGGGCCCGCGGGGACGTCCGCCGCCTACCACCTCGCCCGGCACGGGCACGAGGTACTGCTGCTGGAGAAGTCCGAGTTCCCGCGCGAGAAGGTGTGCGGCGACGGGCTGACCCCGCGCGCCGTGCACCACCTGGTCCGCATGGGGGTCGACACGCGCGGCGCGGGCTGGCAGCGGAACCGGGGCGTGCGGTTCGTCTCGGGGGACACGTCGTTCGAGGTCGACTGGCCCGAGAGCGCGCGGTTCCCCGGCTACGGGCTGACCCGCTCGCGGCACGACTTCGACGACCTGCTCGCGCGCCGCGCGGTCGCCGCGGGCGCGCGCCTGCTCACCTCGACCCGGGTCACGGGCCCGGTGCTCGACCGCGCGGGGCGGGTGTGCGGGGTGCGCGCCGTGATGGGCGCGGGGCAGCGGCCGGTGATCTGCGCCGCCCCCGTGGTGATCGCGTCGGACGGGGTGTCGGCGCGCCTGGCGGTCGCCCTCGGCCTGAGCCGCCTCCCGCACCGGCCGATGGCGACGGCGGTCCGCCGCTACCACCGCACGGCCGCGCGGCACGACGATCCGTACCTCGACATCTGGGGCGACCTGCGGGTACGCCCCGGCGGGCCGCCGCTGCCCGGGTACGGCTGGGTCTTCCCGATGGGCGACGGGCGGGTGAACGTGGGGCTCGGGCTGATCAACGACCGCCGCGCCGGCCCCTGCGAGACCCGCGGGCTGCTGGACGCGTGGCTGGCCCGCACGCCCGCGGCGTGGGGGCTGCGCGACGCGGCGAGCGCCGACGGGCCGTTGCGCGGCGCCGCGCTGCCGATGGGCTACAACCGGCTGCCGCACTACACGCGCGGGCTGCTGCTCGCGGGGGACTGCGGCGGCATGGTCAGCCCGTGGAACGGCGAGGGCATCCCGTACGCGCTGGAGTCGGGCGAACTGGCCGCCGAGGTCGTCACCGACGCGCTCGCGCGGCCCGCGGGGCCGTGGCGGGAGCGGGCGTTGCAGCGTTACCCCTACGAGGTGCTGCGGCGGAACGGGCGCTACTACCGCCTCGGCAACGCGTGGGCCGGGCTGCTGACGCGCCCCGCGGTCGCGTCGCTGCTCAGCAGGCGTCTTGTGACCTCGCCCGCCGCGATGCGCTGGATGATCCGGCTGCTGGGGAACCTGACGGACGACCGCGGCGGCGACGTGCAGGACCGGGTCATCAACGCGCTGGTGCGCGTCGTTCCCGCGCCCGTGCCCGCGCCGCGCACCGCGCGCCGGCGCGCGGCGCGCGCGGGGGGCGTGGCCGCGAGCGCGGCGCCGGTGTCGGCGCCGGCGCGGCCGGGGGAGCGGGGGCGCTGATCAGGCGCTGATCGTCCGCTGCCGAACGGGCGCGGGTGTGGGCGCGCGCGGTGCCGAACGCGCCGGCCGCCGGGGGACGGGCGGGCGTGGCAGGGCGGGGAATGCCCGTTCGCGGTGGGAACGTTGCCCCGGACGGCCGGGCCGACGGGGCCCGTTCCCGAGACCCGCTCTCGAAAGAACAGGAAAGGCGCCTCCATGCGGATCTTCCTCACCGGCGCGACCGGTTACATCGGCGGCTCGCTCGCCGTCCGGCTGGTCGAGGCCGGGCACCGGGTGCGCGGCCTGACGCGTTCCGCCTCGGCCGCGAGCGGTCTTTCCGCGCTCGGCGTCGAGCCGGTGGCCGGCTCGCTCGACGACGCGGACGTGCTGGCCGTCGAGGCGCGCGCCGCCGACGCCGTGGTCAACGCGGCCGACAGCGACCACGCGGGCGCCGCCGACGTGCTCGCCCGCGCGCTCGCGGGCTCGGGCAAGGCCCTGCTGCACACGAGCGGTTCGAGCATCGTCGGCGAGGCGTCGGGCGGCGAGCACAGCGACGAGGTGTTCACGGAGGCCGACATCGCCGAGGGCGGCCCCTGGCGGCCCGAGCCGGACAAGGCGCCGCGCGTGGCGATCGACCGGGGCGTACTCGCTTCCGCGCGCGAGGGCGTGCGCGCCGTCGTGCTGTGCAACAGCCTCATCTACGGCACCGGGCTCGGCCTCGGCCGGGACAGCGTGCAGGTGCCGCGGCTGGTGGCCACCGCCCGCAGGACCGGCGTCGCCCGGCACGTGGGCCGCGGCGCGAACATCTGGTCGCACGTCCACCTCGACGACGTCATCGACCTCTACCTGCGGGCGCTCGACGGGGCCGAGCCCGGCTCGTTCTTCTTCGTGGAGAACGGCGAGTCGGACTTCCGCGCCCTCACCGCCGCCATCGCGGAGGCGCTGGGCGCGCGCGGGCCCGAGCCGCTCGACGTCGAGTCGGCCGTGGCCGAGTGGGGCTACGAGCCCGCCGTCTACGCGCTCGGCTCCAACAGCCGCGTGCGCGGGACCGCGCCGCGCGCCGCGCTCGGCTGGCGGCCCGCGCACGCCTCGGTCACCGACTGGATCAAGGAGAACGTCCGTCCCGAGTAGCCGGGTTGCCGCGCGCTGTCACATCGGGAGAATGGCAGGCGGCCGGGGCGCACGCGCGCGCCCCGGCGCGCCGCCGGCCCCAGAAGGAGCGACGATGCCCCAGCAGCCCCAGGTCCCCATCGACACCGCGGTCCCGCACTCGGCCCGCATCTGGAACTACTGGCTCGGGGGCAAGGACAACTACGCGGTGGACCGCGAGGCGGGGGACCGGTTCCGCGCGACGTTCCCCGGCATCGTGGACGGGGCCAAGGCGGCCAGGTACTTCCTGGCGCGCGCCGTGCGGCACCTGGCGGGCGAGGCGGGGGTGCGGCAGTTCCTCGACATCGGCACCGGGCTGCCGAACGTCGACAACACCCACGAGATCGCCCAGCGGGTCGCGCCCGAGGCCCGCGTCGTCTACGTCGACAACGACCCGCTGGTGCTCGCGCACGCCCGCGCCCTCCTCGGCAGCGCGCCCGAGGGCGCGGCCGACTACCTGGACGCCGACCTGCTCGATCCCGAGGGCATCGTGCGGGCCGCGGCCGGCACGCTGGACTTCGACCGGCCGGTGGCCCTGATGCTGATGGGCGTCCTGGGGCACGTGGAGGACTTCGGGGAGGCGAAGGCGATCGTGCGCCGGCTGACGGCCGCGCTGCCGCCGGGCAGCTACCTCGTGCACTACGACAGCACGGACACCAGCGAGGAGTACGTGGCGGCGATCCGCGGCTACAACGAGGGCGGCGCCGTGCCGTACATCCTGCGCTCCCCGGAGCGGATCGCGGAGTTCTTCGACGGGCTCGACCTGCTCGAACCCGGCGTCGTCTCGTGCTCCCGGTGGCGGCCCGACGCGCTGGCGTTCGGCCTGCCGGCCGAGGTGCACCAGTACGGCGGGGTGGCCCGCAAGCCGTGACGCGCCCCGCGCGGGGGCCCGGCGGGCCCCCGCGCGTCAGGGCAGGGAGTCGGCGACGGCGCGCGCGAACCGTTCCACCAGCGGGGCGGCGGGGCCGCGCGGGCGCACGAGCCCGAGCGCCGAGTCCGGCAGCCCGGTCACCGGCACGAACGCCACCGCGCGGCGCCCGGCGTGGTAGGCGGCCGTGGAACGGCACAGCAGCATGCCGCCGCGGCCCGCGGCGGCCAGACTCAGGCCCTCCTGGAGGGTGTTGACCTCGGGCCCGGCCGGCACCGGCCGCCCGCCCGGCGTGCGCTCCGGCGCCTGCGCCCGGCGCCAGTACGCGGGCGCCGGGGCGCAGACGCCGATCAGCGGCGCGTCGGCCAGGTCCTCCGCCGACAGCTCGGCGCGGGAGGCGAACGGGTGCCGCGCGGACACCGCGAGCGTCTGCGGCTCGCGCGAGAACACCGGCCCGAGCGCGAGGTCGTCCTCGCGCACCGGCAGCAGGACGACCGCCGCGTCCAACTCGCCGCGGCGCAGCGGGCCGAACGGGTCCGACAGCGGCACCTCCACCAGTTCGACGGCGGCGTCGGGGCAGCGGGCGGCGAAGCACGCCAGCGCGTCCGCGAGATGGTCGTCCACCGTGCCCTGGAACCCGACGCGCAGCGTGCCGCTCGTGCCGCGGGCCGCGGCGCGGGCGTTGTCGAGCGAGGCACGCAACGCCGCGTAGGCGGGGCCCAGTTCGTCGAGGAAGCGCTCCCCGAGCGGGGTGAGCCGCACGCGGCGGCTCGTGCGGTCGACCAGCCGGCCGCCCACCCGGTGCTCCAGCGACCGCAGCAACTGGCTGACCCGGCTCTGGGACACGTACATGCGTTCCCCGGCGCGGCCGAAGTGCAACTCGCGCGCGAGGACGAGGAACGCCTCAAGTTCGCGGATCTCGATGCCGTTCAACGGGCCGGTGTTCCCTTCTGGCGGGCGGGTGGGACGGGCAGGCGGGCGGCGGGGCGGGGCGGATCGATGAGCCCCGCTCATGGAAGGGTGAGGGATTCGCCGTTGTTCCCGCATCCCGCCCGGCGGTTGGCTGACCGCATGACTCGGACGGATGGACACAAGGACACGAGGCCCGCGCCGCCCCGCGCGTCCGCGCGGCAATGGGCGGCGGTCGCGGCGGTCACGGGGGCGACGTTCACCGTGGTCACCGCGGAGATGCTGCCGGTGGGCCTGCTGACGCCGATGGGCGCGTCGCTTGGGGTCTCCGAGGGCACCGCGGGCCTCACGCTCACCGTCACGGGCCTGGTCGCGGCGCTCTCCGCGCCGCTGCTGACGCCCGCGTTCGGGCGCGCCGACCGGCGGTGGCTGCTGTGCCTGCTGATGGTGCTGCTCGCGGCCGGGAACCTGCTGGCAGCCTGGGCGCCCGGCTTCGGCGTCATGATGGCGGCCCGCGTCCTTGTCGGGCTCGGCATGGGCGCGGTGTGGGCCATCGCCGCGGGGCTCGCGGCCCGGCTGGTGCCCGCCGCGTCCGCGGGAACGGCGACCTCGCTCGTCTTCAGCGGCGTCGCCGCGGCCTCGGTGCTCGGCGTGCCCGCGGGCGCCTGGATCGGTGAACTCGCCGACTGGCGGGCCGCGTTCGTCGCCGTCGCCGGACTCGCGGTCGCGGTGCTGATCGCGCTGGCCGTGCTGCTGCCCCCGTTGCCGGGGGAACGGCCGGCGCGCCTCGGCGGCGTGCTGCGGCTCGGCGGCGACCCGCGCGTGCTGACCGGGCTCGCCGTGGTGGCGCTGCTGGTCACCGGGCACTTCGCGGCCTACACGTACGTGCGGCCCGTGCTTGAGGAGGTGTCGGGCGCAGAGGACGGGCTGATCGGCACGCTGCTGCTCTGCTACGGCGTCGCGGGCGTGATCGGGAACTTCGCCGCCGGCGCGGGCGCCGTGCGCTCCCCGCGCCGCACGCTGCTCGTCATCGGCGCGGTGCTCGCGGCCACGGTGGCGCTCGTCCCGTCGACCGGCGGTTCCGTGCCGGTGGCCGCGGCGCTGCTCGTGGTGTGGGGCCTGTCCTACGGCGGCGTCTCGGTGGCCACCCAGACCTGGCTGCTCGCCTCGGCCCCGCAGGCCAGGGAGTCGGCGTCCGCGCTGTTCGTCGGGGTGTTCAACGCGGCCATCGCCGCCGGCGCGCTGGCCGGCGGCCTGGCCGCGGACGGCATCGGGACGACGGCGGTGATGTGGCTCGGCTGCGTGCTCGCCGGCGGCGCGTGCGCGGTCGTCCTGCTCGGGCGGGCGCCGGAGCACGGCAGGCTCTGAGGCCCGCCGCGCCCGGCGCCCGCGCGGGGGGCGGGCCTCAGCCGTCCACCGCGTCGAGGAACTCCGTGATCAACGCGGCCCAGGCGGCGGGCTGTTCGGCCGCGATGGCGTGCCCCGCGTCCACGGTGGCCAGGCGCGCCCCTGGAATTCCCGCGGCGAGTTCGCGTGAGTGAACAGGAGTGATGAGGAGGTCGGCGCTCGGTGACACGACCAGTGTGGGCGCCTTGATGAGCGGCAGATCCGCCCGGACATCGATCGAAGCGAGCAATTCCAAATGCTTGCCGGTGCCGGGCGGAGAGCCCGCAGAGAATATCTCCACCTGTTCCGCTATTTCTTTTTCCTCTCGCCCTTCGAGCCAATCGACACTCCCCACGAGAAGGGAGAGGTAGGCGGCGAGCGCGGGGTCGTCCGCGCCCCGTTCCCACCAGGCGCGCCACGTGTCCACCGCGAGCCGGGTGCGCGCGTTCGGGCGGGCGAGGCCCGCGGAGAGCACGAGAGCGCGCACGCGCTCGGGGTGGCGGGCCGCCGCGCGCACGGCGACGGCCGTACCCATGGAGAACCCGGCGATCGCGAAGGTCTCGAAGCCCGCCTCGGCCGCGCCCGACACGATGTGGTCGGCCAGCGCGTCCAGTGTGAGCGGACCGTCGGGCAGGGGTGTGGCGCCCGAGCCGGGGTAGTCGGGTCCGATGACCGTGCGACGTTCCGCGAGCGCGCCGAGCACGGGTCCGAAACTGTCCTCGACATCGCTCCCCGCGCCGTGCGCGAGGAGCAGCGCGGGCCCCTGTCCGCGCACAAGAGGGGCCGGGTTCCGAGTGGCAGGAAAAGGAGAAGGGGAAGAAGAAGGAGAAGGCATGCCGCTCACTCTAACGGCGGAATGCGGTGCGGTCGAGCAGAAGTTTCCGACGCCGCGAGAGCGGAGTGGTCCGAGGATTCAGCGGGATGGGAACGGCGAATCAAATTCGCAGTCGTGACCGAGACTGCGCGGCGCGGTGCGCGGCGGGTGCGCGCGGATGCGCGCCGGGCCGGTTCCCCCCGCCGATGCGGGGTAGGCACCGGGCGGGCCCGCGCCCAGGCCGGGGGGCCGGGGCGGACGGCGGACGCCGGTCCGCGCACCCGGGCGGCGACCCACACGAGGAGGTTCTCGCAGCATGCAGTTCGGACGCCGGGAGGAACCGGGCGGACCCGAGGGGCCGGCCGCGCTGCCGGAGGAGACGGCGGAACGGGAACGGGCGCTGGCCCGCCTGCTCGACGCCGGCCTGCACGAGGAGGCCGCGGAGCTGATGCGCGCGCTGCTGCGCGACTACGAGCGCCACCTCGGGTTCAGGCACGCCACCACGGTCTCCCTCTACGACGCGCTCGGCCACGTCCTGTACCGGCTGCGGCGGCTGCCCGAGGCGGAGGCGATGCACCGGGAGGCGTACCAGCGCAGCACCGTCGTGGACGGCCCGGCCCACCCGAGGACCCTCGGCTACGCGCACAACCTGGGCGCGGCCCTGGTCATCGGCGCCGAACCCACGCAGGGCATCACGCTGCTCACCACGACGCTCGAACACCGCGAGGCCGTGCTGGGGGCTGGGCACCCCGACACGCTGGACACCGCCGCGGTGCTCGGCGCGGTGCTGTTCTCCACCGGGGAGCACGAGCGCGGCGCCGCCCTGCTGGAGAGCACGTGGCAGCACTACGCGGACACCCTCGGCCCCGAGCACGTCCAGACGCTCGCGGCGGGCGGCAACCTCGCCGCCGCCCGGCACGCCATGGGCCGCACCGACGAGGCGGCCCGGCTGCTCGCGGAGTTGCACGACGGCTGTACGCGCGCCCTCGGCCCGAAGCACGAGTTGACGCGGCAGACCCGCGCCGCCCTCGACGCGGTCGGCCCCCCGCCCGGCCGATGAGCCCGCGCCTGGCGGCCGTTGGATGCGCGGCTCAGCGGCCGGGACCGCCTGTGCCGCCCGGCCCGCCGAGCCCGTCGAGCAGGGTGCGGGCCAGCCCGTCCGCGAACGCGTCGAGGTCCCGCGCCGGTTCCTCGTCCCAGAAGTGACCGAGGAACGCCCGCTGGAAGCAGGCGCCGAGCAGCAGCGCTGCGCCCGCCGCAGGGTCGGCCGCCGCGCCGAGCCGTCCGGCGCGGCGCTCGCGTTCGAGGTAGCCGGTCAGGGACAGGAACAACGTCTCGGGGCCGCGTTCCAGCCGCCGCAGCGCGGCGCGGTGCCGGCGCAGCAGGGCGGGCTCCGCGAACAGCGACGCGGCGATCGGCGTGCTCGCCGCATAGAACCGCACGGCGTGCACGGCGATGTCCGCGAGGCAGTCGTGGACGTTCCTGCCCCCCGGGTCCTCGGTCAGCCGGGCGATGAGCGGTCCGACGGACGGAAGGCGCTCCTCAAGCACCCGCACGAAGATCTCCTCCTTGCCGCGGTAGTGCTTGTACAGCGCGGCCTCGGAGCAGCCCGCCGCGCGCGCGATCTCCTTGGTGGTGACGCGGGCGAGCCCGATGTCGCGCATCAACTCCTCGGCGGCGGTCAGGATGCGGTCGCGGGTCGACGCCACGGCTGGGTCCTCACAGGTTTGACGGAGCGGCTCGGCTGCCCTCACACTAGTGGTGAGTGAACACTCACCCACCCAGTGAAGGAGCGGCGCCATGAGACTGGCCGTACTCGGAGCGACCGGCGGCACGGGGCGGCACCTCGTCCGGCAGGCGCTGGCGGCGGGGCACGAGGTCGTCGCGGTCGTCCGCGACCCGGCCCGGCTGGCCGGGGAGCGGCCGGAGCCCGAGGTGGCGCGGGTCGCCGACCAGACGGACGCGGACGCGCTCGCGAAGGTCTTCGCCGGGCGGGACGCGGTGCTGTCCGCCCTCGGCACGAACAACCGGGGCGCCGGTGTGGTCACCTCGGTCACCCGGGCCGCCCTCGACGCGATGGCCGCCGTGGGCGTGCGGCGCGTCGTGGCGGTGAGCGCGGTGCCCGTCGGCCCGATGCCCGAGGGCGAGAGCCTGGCCTACCGCGCGGTGCTGCACCCGCTGATCGGCCGGGCGTTCCGCGCGGTCTACCGGGACCTGGCGGGCATGGAGGCGGCGCTGCGGGCCGCCGACGCGGACTGGA
Organism: Streptomyces marincola; assembly: GCF_020410765.1. Classification (NCBI taxonomy): domain Bacteria; kingdom Bacillati; phylum Actinomycetota; class Actinomycetes; order Kitasatosporales; family Streptomycetaceae; genus Streptomyces; species Streptomyces marincola. The sequence goes on from NZ_CP084541.1 coordinate 3,722,037, forward strand.
CGGTGATCCGCCCGCCGCGGCTGCTCGACGGGCCGCTGACCGGCGACTACCGGCGCGAGGTGGGCGGAAACGTGCGCGGCGGCCGGACCATCGCGCGCGCCGACCTGGCCCACGCCATGCTCGCCGCGCTCGACGAGCCGGAGACGTTCGGCCGACCGGTCGGTGTCGCCTACTGAACGGTCGGCGCCGCCCGCTGATCGGCCGCGCGCCTCTTCCCGTGAACGCGCGCCGGCTTCTCTCGAACGCGCGTCGGCGTCACGCGGCGGCCCGCGCCGTGGCGGGCAGGGGCCGCGCGGCGGTCGCGGGCCGGGTGGTGGTCAGGTACGCGTGCGCCAGCATCGACAGGGTCATGTGCCGGTACCACGCCCGCCACTGCCTGGCCGAGTAGCGGTCGAGCCCCGCCCGGTGGCGGGCCGCGCGGAAGAACCGGGCGGCCCCGTCGGCCTCGGCGCCGGCCGTGGCCGTGTGCGGGATGCCGTGCCCGGCCAGCAGGGCCGTCACCCGGGGAGTCGGCGGGGCGACGACGCGGGCGGGGGCCACCGGGCCGAGCGCGCGGGCGATCATGCCCTCCGCGAGCCGGTCCCTGGTCGCGGGCGGCAGATCGGGCGGAATGCCGCCGCTGCGGCGGCGTGCCGGCGAAACGAGCCAGGACGGCGGCAGCAGTAATTCCCTGTCGATCGCGGTCACCGTTCCGTACTGGTCGGCCCACAGCAGGAAAAGCCCTATCTGGTAATTGCCGGACCGCCCAGAAGCGGCGCAGAACTGCCGTTCCACACCGGCGGAATTGCTGCCCTTCTTGAGGAATCCCTGCTCGGTGACCAGCAGCGTGCCGCCGTTCCCCACCTGGCTCGCGGCCATGTCGCGAATCCGGTCCCGCACCCGGTCCTCGTCCCAACGTGCCGTGGTCAGCAGCCTGTTGCGGCCGTCGGTGCTCACCGGGCCGCCGGCGTACGGGTGGGAGAGCAGTTCGCACAGGTAGGCGAACGCCTGCTCCCTCGGCTCCTCCCGGACGAACACGTCCTCGACGGAGCGGAAGAATTTCCTGAGCCCTGAGGAACACCGGCGCCTGTCATCGGCGGCGAACGCGTGGACCGTACCGCTCATCCGAGAATTCCCTCCCCGTGCGCACGTTTCGGTGAGGCGAACCTATGCGGCCGGACGCGCGGAAACCATGCGCATTCCGTCACCTGATGCGCGGGAGGAACGCGGGCGCCGCCCATGACATCGGTCATGGGGGGCGCGGGTGCCCGCCCGGGCGCGGCGCCCGCCGCCGGGCCCGGGCGGACGCCGGTTCAGCGCAGGGTCCTGGACGGCGAACCCTCGATGTGGCCGGCGACGAAGGCGTGCGCCAGCGGGCCGATCTCCGCGCCGATGTCGAGCCCCGCGTCGATGGAGGGCTGGAAGTGGACGCCCGCCCACAGGCGCGACTCGCCGCAGGACGCGGCGAACTCCTGCCACGTGTCCCAGCTCAGCGTCAGGTCCTCGGCCGGGGTGACACCGGGCTCGATCCACGAGGAGCCCGCGGGGTAGGTGAAGCTGATCCCCGCCTGGTCCGTGCCGCCCACCAGCTCGCCGGCCGCCGCCGCGGCGGCGCAGATGCCGGCCGAGCCTGACGGGTACTCGGGGTGGTCGCCCACGGGCAGGTAGCTGTTCCAGTGCTCGCCCGGCAGGTCGTCGACGGTGCCGCGGCCGGGACCGCCCCAGGCCGTGACCTCCTCGCCCGCGTACAGGTGGCGGATCGCGGTGAACGGGCGCGGGGCGTCGTACGCGAGCTTGCTGTCCCACATCGCGACGGCCGCGTCGAACGCCGCGATGTGCAGCGTCGCCGCCGTGTGCACGAACGCGATCAGCTCCTCGGCGCCCCCGGGGCGCCCGCGGCCCGGGGCTGCGGCGGTCTCGGCCGAGAAGCCGCCGCCGAGGAAGAGCAGCTTGTCGTCGAAGAACTCCGCCGTCATCTTCTGCTCGTCGGTCAGCGCGGCGGACACGGCCAGCACCTCGTCGGCCTGCGCCCGGTACGCCTCCTCGTTCTCCGGGTCGCTGTCGTGCGGCGGCGCGGCCCTGAACCGTTCCACGTCGTCGTAGGAGAACGCGTCGGTCCTGCCGAACTGCGGGGTGACGAAGTTCTGCGTGCGGAAGATGCCGTTGCCCATCGACACCACGGCCGGCTGCCACCGGCCCGGATCACGCAGCTCGTGACCGGTGTTGACCGGAACGTAGCCGGTGTAGTCCGAGTAGGGCACGCGGTGGTACTCGACGCCGCCCTCGTCGCCCAGCTGGTTCATGCCGTCGCGCACGCGGTGCTCGACGACCGCGCGGCCCGCGGCGATGCCGATGCCCGCCGCCGTCCGCAGGTCCGTCGTGTCCTCGTCGGGGTCGAGCCCCACGTCCGTCAGCATCGCGCGCCAGTCCGCCTCGTGCTGCGGGAGCAGCGACATCAGCGCGTGGTAGGAGGCGTACAGCAGGGCGGTGTTGACGTGCCGGTTGTCGCGCGTCTCGCGGGCCGGGCGCCGCCCCAGGTCGGAGTAGATGCCGACGGCCGTCGGATGGTACGGCGCGACCGCGTCGAACCAGGCGGTCTCAAGGACCGCGACGTAGCGCAGCACGAGCGGCGCGTCCATGCCGTGCGGCGACACCGTCTGCCGCAGCCTGTCCTGCGCGTCCGGCACGATGACCTCAAGGGCGGCGTTGCCCCGTCTGAAGTCGAAGCGGTCCGCGTGCCGCGCCGCCTCCGGCTCGCCGCCGCCCGGCTCCGCGGTGGCGTGCCCGCCGAACGCGAAGGTCGCGACCAGGGCGCACGCGAGCACCGCACGGCCGCGTGCGCGCCGCGGCCCGCGGCCTCTGGTTCCAGCCATGAGTACCGTCCCTTCGGGCGACCGCCCCCGCGGTCGCCGGCTCGGTTCCACCAGTCGCCGACCAGCCTCCGCCCGCCCGCCCGCCGCGTCAGCACAACTGCGGAAGAGGCCCTGTCGCGGACGCCTTGAGGGCGCGGGCGCCTTGAGGGCGCGGGCGCCTTGAGGGCGCGGGCGTCGAAGGGGTACCCGGCGAACCCGGAACGGATGGGGCCGCCACGGCGCCGCCCCGCCGCCGTGTCGGACCTGTCCGTGTCGCGGCGTGGGACGTCGGGGCCCCGGGCAACTGCCCGGTCCCCGCCCCGTGCTTGCGCCGGTGCCTGCGCTCAGCTCCTCCGCTCACTCAGGACGCAGAACTCGTTGCCCTCCGGGTCGAGGAGGGTCACCCAGTGCTGCTCCTCCCGCACGGTGTCGGCGCGCCGGGCGCCCAGAGCGAGCAGCCGGGCGACCTCGGCCTCCTGGTCGTCGGGGCGGAAGTCGGGGTGGAGCCGGTTCTTCGACGCCTTGCCCTCGGGAACAGGCACGAAGAGCAGCCCCGGCATCCGGTCCGGCTCAGGCCGGATCTCGATGATCTCCTCGGATTCGTCGACCACCACCCAGCCGAGAGCCTCGGCCCACCAGCGCCCGAGGGCGACGGGGTCGGCGGAGTCGACGATGATCTGTTCCCATTCCAGTGCCATGGGCCTGAGCATAGTCAACGCCCCTGCTAGGGTGGGTTTTTCGCCATGCCGCAACGCGGAGTCGCGGAGGGGACCGGACACCGTGCACGCATCCGACCCGCTGGGGCGCGAGCATTCCGCCGGCCTGCTGCGCGCGGAGATCGACCGCACCGCCGACAGCCACGGCGGCCTCGTGCTTGTCGCCGGCGAGGCGGGCATCGGCAAGACGACCCTCGTGACCAGCGCCCTCGGGCACGCGCGGGCGCGCGGCGCCCTCGTGCTCGCCGCCGCGTGCTGGGAGCACGGCGGCAGCCCCGGGTACTGGCCGTGGATGCAGGTCGTGCGCGCGCTGCGCCGCGCGGCAGGACCGGGCCGCTGGCCGGCCCTGGCCGAGACCTCGGGCCCCGGCCTGGCCGCGCTGCTCGGCGAGGGCGGCGGGGAGGCGCGTTCCGCACCTGACACAGGACCCGGCGCAGGACCCGGCGGCGACGGCGAACGGCCGCCCGCCGCGCGCGACTTCCTCCTGCACGACGCCGTGACCGACCTGCTGCTCTCGGCCGCCCAGTGGCGGCCCGTGGTCGTCGTCGTGGAGGACCTGCACTGGGCCGACGCGGCCTCCGTGCGCCTGCTCCAGTTCCTCGTGCGGCACACGTGGTCGGAACGCGTCCTGGTGATCGGCACCTACCGCGACGACGCGGCCGAAGGCCCGCGGGGCGCGCTGCCGGAACCCCTGCTCGCCCGCGCCCGCGTGCTCGCCCTGACCGGCCTCGCCCCGGAGGCCGTCGCGCGGCTCATGGCGCGGACGACCGGCAGGGAGCCGGACGGCGGGACGGCGGCCGAGGTGCACCGGCGCACCGGCGGCAACCCGTTCTTCGTGGAGCAGACCGCGCGGCTGTGGGCCCAGGGCAGCCCGGTGGACGAGATGGCGCCCGGGGTGCGCTGGACGCTGGAGCAGCGGCTCGCGCGACTCCCCGCCGACCTGGCCGCGTTCCTCTCGGCGGCGGCCGTGCTCGGGCAGGCGTTCTGGCCCCGGCAGCCGGCCGCCGTGCTCGGCGCGGCGCCCGAGGACGCGGACGCGCTGGTCGCGCGGGCCGTGGCGGCGCGGCTCGTGGCGCCGCTCGACGGCGGCCGGTTCGGCTTCGCGCACGATCTGATCCGCGAGGCGCTGTACGCGCGGTTCGACGCGGCCGGGCTGCGCCGCGCGCACGCCGCCGCGCTGCGCGCGCTGCGGCGTGACCCGGACGAGGTGCCGCTGCCCGCCGACCTGGCGCGGCACGCCGTCGCCGCCGGGGACGAGGTCCAGGCGGCGGAGACCGTCGAGTACCTGCTGGCCGCCGCGCGGGACGCGGTGGGGCGGCTGGCGATGGAGGAGGCCGTCGGCCACTACGGGCGGGCGCGCGAGGCCGTGCCCGCGCGGGAGGTGGAGCGCCGGGCCCTGGTGACCCTCGACCTGGCCGCCGCCCGCTACGCGCTGGGCGACGCGACCGGCGCGCACGCCGCGTTCGGCGAGGTGCTGATCCTGGCCAGGGAGCTGCGCGACGACCAGTTGCTCGCGCGTGCCGCCCTGACGCTGCACGCGCTGCGCGATCCCGGGCGGCACGACCCGCTGCTCGCTGACGCCGTGCGGGAGGCGCACGAGGCGCTGGCCGCAGGGAGCGGTCCCGCGTCCGGCGCGACGGCCGGGGGAGTTCCGCTGGACCGCAGGGCGCAGGAACTGAGCCTGCGCGCCGTGCAGTTGGCGCGCCGCAGCGGCGACGATCTCGCACTCGGCTTCGGTCTGCTGGCGCGGCACGACGCGATCTGGTCGCCCCGGACGACGGCGGAACGGCGCGCGCTGAGCGAGGAGTTGCTCGGCGTCGCGCGGCGCCGCGGCGACCTCACGCTGGAGTTGCAGGCGGCGGGGCGGCGGCTGGGCGCGCTGCTCGAAGTGGGGGACCCGCGGTTCCTCGACGAGCACCGGGCGTTCGCGGCCAGGGCGGAGCGCTCCGGGGCGCCGCGGGACCGGGACGAGGCGCGGTTGAGCCGGTGCGCGGTGGCGACGCTGACCGGGCGCTTCGAGGACGCCGAGGAGTTCATCAGGAACGCGCGGGCAGGGGGCGAGCAGGTCTCCTTCGACCGCGCGAGCCTGTGGCGGCACCAGGCGTGGGCGCTGTCGTTGGCGCGCGGCGGCTCGGGCCCCGGGGCCGGCGGGCGCGACGACGAGGACCCGGGCGCGGGACGCGAGGACGCGAGTACCGAACGCTGGGACGCGGGCGCGGGGTTGGCCGCCGCGCTCACGGCCGTGCAGCGCGGCGACGTGGACCGGGCGGTGCGCTACCTCAGGGCGTGCGAGGCGGACGGGGTGCGGCACCCGGTGTGGTTCGCGCCGCTGTGGCTGCGGTTCCAGGCGCAGACGGCCGCGCTCGCCGGGGACGCGGCGCGCTGCCGCCGCCTGCGCGCCGAGTTGGCGCCGCTCGAAGGCAACTGGGCCGTCTCCATCGCCGGTTACGACGTGCACGGCCCCTACCTGCTGTGGGCCTCGGTGCTCGACGCGGCCCTCGGCCGGTGTGACGCGGCCGTCGCCGGGCTGACGGAGGCAAGGCGCGCCGCCGGGCGGCTCGGCGCGCTGCCGTGGTCGGTCGAGGCCACGCTGCGGCTCGCCGGTGTGCTGACCGCGCGCTCCGGGCGCGGTGACGCCGAACGCGCCGCCGCGCTGTTCGACGAGGCGCGCCGGGACGCGACCGCGCTCGGGATGGCCCGCGCCGCGGAACGCGCCGCCGCCGGGCTCGGCGGGCCCGCGCCGCTGCGCGCGGCGGGACGGCAGGCGCCGCCGGGGGGCGCGGGCGCCGGGGACAACCTGTTCCAACTGCGCGACGGCGCCTGGACGCTCCGCTTCTCCGGCCGGACGGTGCACGTGCCCGACGCGAAGGGGCTGCACGATCTGCGCCGGCTGCTGGCGCGGCCAGGCACCGAGGTGCCGGCCGTCCGGCTCCTCGCGCCGGCCGGCGGCCCGCCGGCCGACCCGGCCGACGCCCCGGCGGGGTCGGCCGGCGAGGCCGCCCGGCGGCTCGCGGCCGTCGAGCGGCGGATCGCGCGGGCCCTGGCCGCCGGGCGGGACGCGGAGGCGGCCGAGGCGGACAGGGAACGGGCGGCCCTGCTCGCGGACCTGGCCGCCGGGGGCCCGGCCGGCCGGCGCGAGCCGGCCGGCGATGAGGCGGAACGGGCCAGGAAGGCGGTCTCGGGCCGGATCAGGTACGTGCTGCGGCGACTTGGCGGCCTGCACCCCGAACTGGCCGACCACCTCGGTGACTCGGTCACCACCGGGCACGTGTGCGCGTACCGGCCGGACCCGCCGGTGGAGTGGACCCTGTGACCGCGCGGGGCGGCGGGCCCGGGGGACGGCCGCGCGTCACAGCTTCCGGTTGTACAGCCGCATCGTGACGCCGCCGAAGACGGCCGTCAGCAGCACGCTCCACAGCAGCACCCAGCCCACGGGCCCCGCGACCGACGTGCCGTCCATGAGCCCGCGCATCGCGTCCACCAGGTGCGTGACCGGGCTGACCTCGACGCAGGCCCGCAGCCAGTCCGGCATGGTCTCCGGGTCGACGAACACGTTGCTGGTGAACGCCAGGGGGAACAGCACGGCGAAGCTCACGCTCTGCACCGACTTCTCCGAGCGCATCAGCAGGCCGAACATGGTCCACACCCACGAGAAGCTGAACGAGAACAGCAGCAGCAGGGCCAGCGCCGCCACGACGCCGACGACACCGCCGTCGGCCCGGTAGCCGAGCGCGTAGCCCAGCGCGATCATCACCACCGACGCCATCATGTAGCGCACGAGGTCCGCGAGCAGCGCCCCCACCAGCGCGGAGGGGCGCCAGATCGGCAGTGTCCTGAACCGGTCGAACACCCCTTTGTTGACATCGATGTTGAGCGCGGTGCCCGTGTACATCGTGGTCATCATGACGCTCATCACGATCATGCCGGGCAGCAGGAACTGGAGGTACTCGGTGGTCGACCCGGCCAGCGCGCCGCCGAAGAGGTGCGTGAACATCAGCGTCATGATGGCCGGGAACACGGTCACGTCGAACAACTGCTCGGGCACATGCTTGATCTTGAGCATCGCCCGCCAGCCGAACGTCATCGACGTGGACAACGCCCCCGGCCGGCGCGGCGCCCGCGTGCTCTCCATCAGTTCCCGCAGCGCGTCCACGTTGGCCGACTCCGTCGGCGCGGCGGCGTGCGTCCGCTCCTGGGTGGTCATCGGTCCCCCTCCCGGGTCCGGTCGGTGTGCTGGGCGAGGGCCGAGGAGTTCGCCCCGGCCCCGTCGGTGAGCGCGAGGAAGACCTCGTCGAGGCTCGGCTGCCCGAGGGAGAACTCGGAGACGCCGATGCCCGCCCTGGCCAGCTCGGACAGCGAGTGCGCGACGCGGTCGTTCGCGCGGTCGCCCACCAGGTCGTCGGCGTTCAGCAGCGCGTACAGCGTGCCGGGCTCGTTGCCGGGCTGCACGGCCACCTCAAGCGCGCGCCGCAGCGTGTACTCGGCCTCAAGGCGCTGGCCCGCGTTCCGCAGCCGCAGCCGCACCGTTCCGGCGCCCAGGCGGGACTTGAGCGCGGCCGGGGTGCCCTCGGCGACGACCGAGCCGCGGTCGATGACGGCGACGCGGGAGGCGAGTTGGTCGGCCTCCTCCAGGTACTGGGTGGTCAGCAGGACGGTCGTCCCGCTGTGCGTGAGCATCCGCACGACCTCCCACACCTGGGCCCTGCTGCGCGGGTCGAGGCCCGTGGTCGGCTCGTCGAGGAACAGCAGCCTGGCCCGGTTCACCATGCTCGCGGCGATGTCCAGCCTGCGGCGCATGCCGCCCGAGTAGGTCTTGGCCTGCCTGCCGGCCGCTTCCGACAGCCCGAACGCGTCGAGCAGCAGTTCCGCGCGCCTGCGCGCCTCCGCCTTGCCGAAGCCGAGCAGCCGCCCGAGGAGCACCAGGTTCTCCACGCCGGTCAGGTCCTCGTCGACCGACGCGTACTGGCCGGTCAGGCTCACCAGGGAACGCACGCCGTCGGGGTCCTCGACCACGTCCCGGCCGAAGACCCTGGCCTGCCCGCCGTCCGGGCGCAGCAGCGTCGCGAGCATCCTGACCGTGGTGGTCTTGCCCGCGCCGTTCGGCCCGAGGACGCCGTACACGCTCCCGGCCGGAACGGTCAGGTCGATGCCGTCGACGGCGCGGTGGCCGCCGAAGGTCTTGACGAGGCCGCGGGTGACGATCGCCGCGTCGGCCTCGCTGGCTGGGGTGGGGTCCATGTCCGTCCACTTCTCCTTGTCGCCGGGGCAGCGCCTGGCTGCCGGCTGCTTACCGGTCGGTCCGGTCGGTCCGGTCGTTCTCGCCGTTCGTCTCCGGGGCGCGAGAACGGCTCTGGCGGGCGCAGAAACCGTCTGCGGGCGGCTGCGGCGCCGCGGAACCCGCGCGGTGGCCCGCGCGCGGAAACGGGCAGCCGCCCGCTCGGGAACGGGCAGCCGGGCGCGCGGAACGGGCGGCCGTCCGCGCGAGAACGGGCAGCCGGGCGCGAAGCGGAGGGGCCCGGGAGCCTTCCGCACTTCCGTTTCCGCTGCCGCGAGGGGCGGGTGAGCCTTGAGGGCGTCCCGATGTGAACGCCGAAGGAGAGCAAGGACGATGAGCACGGATCGTTGCCCCGCCCCGGACTGCGCTCGGACCGAGGACCCCGGCGGGCCGGCCCCGGGGCTGTGCCAGGAATGCCGGGAGCGGGCCGCCGCCGCCCTGGCCGAACTCCCGTCGATCCACAGCGCGTTGGCCATGACGCGGACCGGCGGGTCGGCGCGTGCGCGCGAACGGGTGAGCGGCACGCGCGGCCGTTCCGCGCCGCTGCGCGGGGCGGCCATCGAGGCCCGCGCGGAGGCGCTGTCCCTGCTCGCCTCGTGGAGCGGGGTGGTCGCCGCGGGGCGCGGGCTGCCCGCGCCGCGCCGCGATCCTGGCCCGCTCGCCGCGTTCCTGCTCGGGCACCTCGACTGGCTCGCGGTCCACCCCGCGGCGGGCGACTTCGCCGCGGAGCTGGCCGCGGCCCTGCGCGCCGCGCGCCGCGCCGCGGGCCGGGACGCGCCCGTGGCCGAACTCGGCCCGTGCGTGCACCCGGGCTGCTCGGCGACCATCGCCGGGCTGCCGGACGGCGGCGCGGGCTGCCCGGCCGGGCACCGGTGGGGTCCGGGCCAGTTGCTGCTGCTCGTCCACCGCATGCGGCCCGGCGGGGAGCGTCCCGCGGCCGTCGCCGGGGCGCGGCGGGCCGCCGCGTGAGCGGGCGGGCGGCTCCCGAGCGCACGCTGCCGACCGAACTCGCCGCGCTCGCCGTGGGCGTGTCGGAGGCGACGATCCGCAAGTGGGCCAGCAGGGGCAAGATCACCCGCTACGGCAGTCCGCGCCGGGCCGAGTACGACCTCGACGAACTCGTCGCCATCGCGGCCAGGCGGCACAACGGCGCCGGGTGACAGGACCCGCGCGCCGCACCGAGGAGAACGCCCGGCACAACGCAGAAAGCGCCCGGCCGCTCCGCCCGCCCTCGCAGGGCTTGGCGGAGCGGCCGGGCGTTCACGCCATGGCGGCGCGTGGGGCCGTGGCGGCGCGCGACGTCACAGCCTCGCGCAGGGCCGTCTCGGCACGGCGCACGGCCGCGCGTTCCGTGTCCGGGTCCGTGGCGCGCGCCGGGAGCAGGGGCACCACCCGGCCGCGGCCCGACCTGACGGCCGGATGGCGGCGCGCGGCCCGCGTGAGCACCTGCCCCGGGCCCACCTCGACCAGCAGGTGGTCGCCCGTGGCCAGCAACGCGTCCAGGGCGTCCCAGAACAGCACGGGCGCGGCAGGGCCGGCGGCCCAGAACGACGGGTCGACCGCCTCGTCCGGCGTCAGCGGGGCGGCGGTGTACGCCGACCACACCGGCACCCGGCACGGCGCCATCGGGACGCCCGCGAACAGGCCGGCCGTGGCGCGCGCCGCGTCCGCGAGCGCGGGACTGTGGAACGCGGTACGCGAGGCGACCCGCCGGCAGGTGAGGCCGGCGTCCCCGAGCGCGCGAGCGGCCTTGTCGAGACCCGCGTCGGGCCCCGCCAGCACCGTCTGCCTCGGCGCGTTCACGGCCCCGACGACCACCTCGCCCCCCGGCCCCCCGAGCACGCGCTCGACCTCCGCGCGGGAGGCGGACACCGCGAGCATGCCGCCGGGCGGGGCCCCGGCCAGCGCCCGCGTGCGCGCGACGGTGAGCCGCGCGGCGTCCCCGACGGCGAACACCCCGCTCAGCGCGCCCGCCACCACCTCGCCCACGCTGTGCCCGAGCAGCGCGGCCGGTGCGACGCCCCAGGACTCGACCAGCCGGGCGAGTGCGTAGTCGACGGCGAACAGCAGCGGTTGCGAGCGGCGCGCGTCGTCCAAAGGCACCGCGGGCCGGTCGGCCAGCCAGTCCGCGCGCAGCTCGCGCCCCTCGGCGCCGAGCGCGGCGAACACCTCGTCGACCGCCTCCGCGAAGACCGGTTCGCTTCGGTAGAGCCCCGTGGCCATCCCCGGGTACTGCGCGCCCTGCCCCGGCAGCAGCAGCGCCACCGGCAGCGGCCCGCCGCCCGCCGTCCCTGCCGTCACGCCGCCTCCCCTCCCTCATGTTCTTCCGGTTCCTCGCGGGCCGCGCAGCGGCCCGTCGCCCACGGCACGTCCCGCAGCATCTCCACCACGGCGCACGACCACGTGAAGCCGGCGCCCACGCTGACCAGCAGGGCGAGCTGCCCCGCACGCAACTCGCCGCTGCCGACCAGGTGGTCGAGGCCGGCGATCGGGTCGCCCGCGCCGAGATGGCCCACGGTCCTGCTCCAGTGCCAGGTGGTGCGCTCCTCGTCGAGGCCGAACGCGCGGAAGTAGCCCGAGCGCAGCCGCCGGTGGCCGAGGTGCGGCAGCGCGACGCGGTCCATGTCCGCGAGCCCCGCGCCCGCGCGGCTCAACGCCTGCTTGATCGCGGCGCGCTGCCCCGCGCCGACGCGGGCGATGCTGAACGACAGGCTGTGCCGTTCGACGAAGTCCCGCTTGTGCGCGTCGAGATCGACCATCGGCCTGTGCTCGAACGGGGCGGCGCCGAACGGGTCGTCGCCCCGGTGCATCCCTTCGAGTTCCGGCTCCGAGACCGTCACCAGGCTGCGCAGCCGCGCGAACCCGCCGCGCCGGGACAGCAGCAGCGCGGTCCCGCCGTCGGCGTACACCGTGCCTGGGTCGCTGCCGAACCGGTCGAAGCGGGGCGGCGCGAACCGGTCGCCCGTCGTGACGAGCGCGGCCGAGCGCTCCGGCGCGGCGAGCAGGTAGGCCGACGCCAGCTCGACCGCGCCGAGGCCGCCGTTCGACGCCTGCTGCACCTGGAACGCCGGGCAGTGGCCGCCCACGGCGACGCGCTGCACGTACGAGGCGGGCGCCCAGACCACGTGCCCCTGGTGGTACACGTGCGCGTGCAGGACCAGGTCGACGTCGGCCGCCGCCTGGCCGCCCGCGCGTTCGAGCGCCACCGAGGCGGCGCCCGCGGCGAGTTCGGGCCCCGACTCACCGTCGGAGACGACGACCGAACGCATCCGGGAGGCGCGCGCGACGCCCGGCGCGCAGCTCCCCGACGCCACGGCTTCCGCCACCGGGAGCGGTGGCGGAAGCCGGGTGCCCAGGCTCGCGATGAACAGGTCGTCGCCGGCCATCAGCCCGCGCTCGCCGCCTGCTCGGGCTCCGCCGCGCGCTCGTTCACCAGGGTCAGCAGCGCCGCCGGGGTGCGGACGTCGGCCAGCAGCTCCTCCGGCACCTTGACCCCGACCTGGCGTTCGACCTGGTTCAGCGTCTCAAGGACGGCGAGCGAGTCGAGGCCGAGGTCGTCGAAGTCGGCGTCGGCGGCCTCGGGCCCGAGCGTGACGTCGTCGTCCTCGCCCAGGCAGCGGTTGATGGTCTCCAGCAGGCTGTCCATGCTCAGTGCGCTCATCGGTCGTCCCCTTCTCGTGACGTGGTGGTGCGGCGTTCTCCCGGCGGCGTTCTCTTGCCGGCGTTCTCCCGGCGGTTCCTCGTGCCGGCGTTCTCCCGTGCCGTGGTCAGGCGCGCAGCGCCGCCAGGGCGTCGAGCGCGGCCCCAGGACCCGGCATGGCCGCCATCTCGGCGGCGACCCCGGCGACGGCCTCGCGGCGGCCCGGCGCGTGCAGCAGGTCGCGCACGGCCGCGCCGAGCGCGTCGGCGGACAGGTCGGCGGGCAGCAGCACGCGCCCGGTGCCGCTCTTCTCGACGACCTCGCCGTTGGTGAGGGCGTCCCCGCTGGTCGTGGGCACGATCAGTTGCGGCACGCGGGCCGCGAGCGCGCTGAACATCGTGCCCATGCCGCCGTGGTGGACGATCGCGTCGCACGTCGGCAGGAGGCTGGTCAGCGGCACGAAGTCGACCGTGCGCACCCACGGCGGCAGCGGGCCGAGCGCGTCGAGCGCGGCGCCGCCCGCGGTCAGCACCACCTCGACCGCGTCGTCGGCCAGCGCGTCGAGCGCGGTGGCCATGACGTTCTTGTGCCCGTCGGTGTGCGAGGGCACGGAGCCGAGCGTGACGACGACGCGCGGCCGGTCGCTTCGGGCCAGCGCCCACGCGGGCACGCGCCCGCCGCCGTTGTCGGGGCTCGGCCGCAGGGGGAGCAGCGGAACGGTGGTGCCGGGCGCCGTCGGGTTGACGCGTTCGAGCGACGCGGGCGCGAGCACCAGCTCGGCGTGCGGACCGCAGTCGGCCGGGTCGATGCCGTAGCGCCGCGCCGCGTCCTCGGCCAGCTCCGGCGGGGTGGGGAACGCCGGGTGCCGCAGGCCCATGCCGTGCAGCACGGAGGTCGCGCCGCTCGCCCGGGCCGCGAGCGGCCCGGCGGACAGCATCGGCGTGTGGACGACGGCGTCCGCCCGCCACCGGCGCGCGGTCGTGACGATGCCGTCCAGCATCATCGAGGACATCTCGCCGAACGCGGAGAACACCATCCGCATCGTCTCCGCGACCGGCAGGTCCTCCTGCGCGGCGGTCCTGGCCAGCGTGACGTACGGGCGGGTCACGTCGTCGTCCGGTACCGCGTCGACCGTGGGCAGCCCGGCGTTCCGCGCCGCGCCGGCGGCCGGACCGCTGACGGCGAACAGCACCTGGTGGCCGTGCAGCCGGGCGCCGTGGGCCAGCGGCAGCAGCGGTGTGGTGTGCGAGAACCCGGGCGTGGTCGTGAACAGCAGGCGCACGGCTATTCCTCTCCGTCGTCGGCGGTGGCGCGGATGAGCCGGGTGAGCCGGTCCATCACGGCCGTCGGTCCCGGCATGGCGGCCATCTCGGCGGCGACCTCGCGGCTCGCCGTCCGGAAGCCCGGCTGCTCAAGCAGGGCGCGCACCGCGCCGGTGACCTCCCGCGCCGTCAGCTCGTCGGGTGTGAGGGTGAGCCCGGCGCCGCGCGCCTCGGTCACCTCGTGCGGAGCGGGCTGCCCGCCGGAGGGCGGGACGGACAGCTGGGGAACGCCGGCCGCGTAGGCGGCGTACAAAGTGCCCATCCCGGCGTGGTGGATCACCGCGTCCGACACCGGCAGCAGCTCGCTCATGGGCAGCCAGGAGACGGCGCGCACGTTCTTCGGCAGCGGGTCGAGTGCGGCGGGCAGGCCGCCGCTGCCCGTGGTGACGACGACCTCGGCGTCCAACGCGGCGGCGCCGCGCACCAGTTCGGTCAGCACGCGCCCCTCGCGCATGGCGGCGGAGGCCGAGCCCATGCTGACGACGACGCGCGGCCGGTCGCCCCGGCTCAGGGCCCACTCGGGCAGCTCGCCGCCGCCGTTGAACGGGGTCGGGTTCATGAGCAGCTTGATGACGAACGCCTCGTCCTCGCCCGGCGTCTCGTTGAGCGCTTCGAGGGAGTCGGGGCTGACGCAGATCTCGAATTCCGGGTGCTCGGGCAGGTTCTCGATGCCCAGGCGGCGCGCGCTCGGCGCCATGCCGAACATGCCCCAGGCGGTGGGGTGGCGCAGCCCGACGCCGTGCACGACGCCGGCCACCCCCGTCTCCCTGGCGGTGATCAGGCCGCCCGACATGCCGGGCTCGTAGACGACGGCGTCAGGACGCCAGGCGCGGGCGGCGGCGAGCAGCCCGTCGATCATGCGGTCCCCGATGGTGGCGAACGCGGTCGCGACCACGTTCATCAGGGCGCCGTCCGACAGGCCGGGTTCGAGGATGTCGCCCAGCATGCGGTCGAAGACCGGGGCGATCTCCTGGCCCTCGGCCACATCCAGGACCGGGAGCCCGGCCCGCGCGGCGGCGCCGACCGCGTCGCCCGCGGTGGCGACGAGGACGTCGTGGCCCGCGAGCCGGGCGGCGCGCAGCGCCGGGACCATGGGGTAGAGGTGCGAGGCGCCTGGCATCGCGGTGAACAGGTAACGCACGCGGCGGTCCTTTCTTCTGGCCGGTTGTGGCTGCCGCGCGGGGGCGGCCGGTCGTGGCTGCCGCGCCGGGTCAGGCCCCGGCGACGAGGTGGAGCCCGCGCCCGCCGGACCGCGACGGCTCCCACCAGTCGCGGTTGTCGCGGTACCAGGCCACCGTCGCGGCGAGACCCGTGTCGAACGGGACGAGCGGGGTGAAGCCCAGTTCGCCCTCGATCAGGGTCGAGTCGAGCGAGTAGCGCCGGTCGTGCCCCTTGCGGTCGGCCACCGGGCGCACGGCGCTCCAGTCCGCGCCGCACAGGGCGAGCAGGCGGTCGGTGAGCTGCCGGTTGCTGAGTTCCGTGCCGCCGCCGATGTTGTACACGCCGCCGGGGCGGCCGGCCCCGGCGACCAGGGCGACGGCCCGGCAGTGGTCGTCCACGTGCAGCCACTCGCGCACGTTGCCCCCGTCGCCGTACAGCGGCACGGGCAGCCCGTCCAGCAGGTTGGTCACGAACCTCGGCAGCACCTTCTCCGGGTGCTGGTGCGGACCGTAGTTGTTCGAGCAGCGCGTCACCCGGACGTCGAGTCCGTGCGTGCGGTGGTAGGCGAGGGCGAGCAGGTCGGAGGCCGCCTTCGACGCGGCGTAGGGGGAGTTGGGCGCGAGCGGCTGCCGTTCGGTCCAGGAGCCGCTGTCGATCGAGCCGTACACCTCGTCCGTCGAGACGTGGACGAACGTGGGGCGGCCCGCCGCGAGCGCGGCGTCGAGCAGCACCTGGGTGCCCTGCACGTTGGTGCGCACGAAGTCGCGCGCAGCGGAGATGGACCGGTCGACGTGCGACTCGGCGGCGAAGTGGACGACCAGGTCGGTGTCCCGCATCAGGTCGGCGACCAGGCCGGGGTCCCCGATGTCGCCGTGTACGAAACGCAGGTCGGCGCGGTGCGCCACCGGTGCCAGGTTGGCGAGGTTGCCCGCGTACGTGAGCAGGTCGAGCACGGTCACGCGGGCGGCGGGCAGCTGCGGGTACGCGCCGCCGAGCAGGTTGCGCACGAAGGCGGAGCCGATGAAACCGGCGCCTCCGGTCACCAGAACACGCATGGTTTCCGCTGCCTTTCCTTCGGGAGACGGGAGTCCGTCCCGTATGTCGTCAGGGGGTTCGGGTGCGGGTCCGCCGCGCCGTGGCGCGCGCGGGGGCCGCGGGGGAGCGGGCGTGCGGCTCAGCCGACGGGCGCCACCGCGTGCCGGGAGGCGATCTCCATCAGGTATCTGCCGTAGGCGGAGTTCGCCATCTCCTTGCCGAGCCGCAGGCACGCGTCGGCCGAGATGAACCCCATGCGCAGGGCGATCTCCTCCACGCACGCGACCCACTCGCCCTGCCGCTGCTCAAGCAGCTGCACGTACTGCCCGGCCTGGAGCAGCGAGTCGTGCGTGCCCATGTCCAACCAGGCGAAGCCGCGGCCGAGTTCGGTCAGCCGGGCCCGGCCCTGGGCGAGGTAGGCGAGGTTGACGTCGGTGATCTCCAACTCGCCGCGCGCCGAGGGGCCCAGGTTCTTCGCGATGCCGAGGACGTCGTTGTCGTACAGGTAGAGGCCGGTCACCGCGAGGCGGGAACGGGGCGCCGCCGGCTTCTCCTCGATGGCCAGCAGCCGGCCCGACGCGTCCACGGTGGCGACGCCGTACCGCTGCGGATCGTGCACCGCGTAGCCGAACAGGGCGCAGCCGTCGAGGCGTTCGATGCTGTCCCGCAGGATCGCGGAGAAGCCGGGGCCGTGGAAGATGTTGTCCCCCAGGATCAGCGCCACCCGGTCGTCCCCGACGAAGTCGGCCCCCATGACCAGCGCGTCCGCGATGCCGCGCGGCTCCGGCTGCTCGTCGTACTCGATGCGGATGCCGAGCCGGGAGCCGTCGCCGAGCAGTTCCTCGTACAGGTCGGCGTGCGCGCGCGAGGAGATGACCAGCACGTCGCGGATTCCGGCCAGCATGAGGACGGAGAGCGGGTAGTAGATCATGGGCTTGTCGTAGACCGGCAGCAGCTGCTTGGAGAGGGCGCCGGTCAGCGGGCGCAGGCGGGTGCCGCTGCCGCCCGCGAGGATGATTCCCTTCACGGTTGCCTCCGTTGAGATCAGTGCGGCGCGCCGAACCAGCCGCGCAGCGCGTCCTCGGGGTCGGCGTCCCGGCCGCCGCGCCACGCGGTGACCCCGTCCGGGCGGACCAGTACGGTGGCGGCGCCCGGCGGCGGCCCGGGCGCGCCCGGCGGGCGCGGCGCGGTGCCGACCACGTCGACGCGGCCGGCCCAGCCGGCGCAGCGCGCGCGCAGCGCGGCGGTCCGTGCCGCGCTGCCCGACAGGTCGAGGAGCAGGCCGCGCGCCGCGCGGAGCGCGGCGTCCATGGCGGCCGACGCGCCGGGGTCGTGCGCCGGGCGGCCGGGCGGGTCGGGTTCGACCGCCGCGATGCCGGCCGCCAGGTGCGCGCGGGGCCCCGGCAGGCGCAGCAGTTCCCCGACGAGTGCGCGGACGCCGTCCACGCGCGGGCCGCCGAGCAGCAGCAGCGTCTGGGCGCGGATCGCGGTCAGCGTCCTGGCCCCGGCGGGGTGGCGTTCGCCGTGGTAGGTGTCGAGGAGCCCGGCGGGGGCCAGGCCGCGCGCGGTGGCGGCGAGCTTCCAGCCGAGGTTGACGGCGTCGTGCAGGCCGAGGTTGAGGGCCTGCCCGCCGACGGGCAGCTGCCGGTGGGCGGCGTCCCCCGCGAGCAGGACGCGTCCCGCGCGGTAGTGCGCGGCCTGCCGGGCGGTGTCGTCGAACGCGTTGACCCACAGGGGACGCGCGCCGGAGATGTCCTCCCCGACGACGCGTCCCCACGTGGCGGCGACTTCGCCGAACGCGAGCCCCCCGCGTTCGCGCGGCGCGCCGCCGTACTCGTGGACCATCACGCGCGTCACCCCCTCCGCCACGGGCCCGGCCACGGCGAGGCCGCGCGGGTGCCGTTCGAACCGCCGGGCGGGCAGGTCGATGTCCGCGAGGTCCGCGCGCAGCAGCTCCCGCGTCCCGTCGGTGCCGGGGAACGGGATGCCGGCCAGGCGCCGGACCGTGCTGTCCTCGCCGTCGCAGCCGACGACCCAGTCGGCCGTCACGGTCGACGGCCCGGTGGGGCCGTCGACCGCGGCGGTGACACGGTCCGCCGCCGTGTCGAGGGCCGTGACCGCGCGCCCGCGCAGGACGGTGGCGCCCAGCGCGGTCGCGCGGTCGGCCAGGACACGTTCGATCCGGGGCTGCGGGATCTTCCACAGTCCGGCGTACGGGCTGGGGACCCGGCTGAGGTCCAGCGGCAGCCCGCCGAAATGTCCCGTGCCCGCGTGCGGCGGTGCGCCGAACGCGGGAAGCAGTCCCCGCTGGGCGAGGAGTTCCATCGTGCGGGCGTGCAGCGTGGACGCCCGGGACTGGCTGAGCGGCGCGGGCAGCCGTTCGACGACGACGGTGTCCGCGCCGCCGAGCCGCAGTTCGGCGGCCAGCATGAGGCCGACCGGGCCCGCGCCGACCACGAGCACCTGGGTGCGCACGGCGTCAGCGGTTCCGTTCCGCGTGCGCGCGGGCGAGTTCGAGCGTGGCGCGGCTGTTGGTGCCGAGCGCGTCGCGGACCCGGGCGCGCGCCTCGGCGAGGTCGGCGTCCGGGCCGAGCACGTCGGTGATCCGGTCGGTGTCGATGGTCACGGTGTGCCGGGAGACGGCCGTGGTCGAGCCGTCCGCGTGCTCCGTCAGCGACCAGCGGCCGGTGTGCAGGGTCATCAGCGCGGGCAGCGTGGTCTGCTTGTAGACGATCGCGTGGTGCGGGAAGCACACGCGGAAGGACACGGTCGTGTGGGCCGAGCCGTCCTTGGCGCGCGTGTCCATCTCAAGCCGCTGGAGCCCAGGCGCCTCCTCGGTGAGGGCGACGCGCGCCACGTGCGGGAGCCGTTCCGGCCAGCGCGCCGCCTCGTCGAGGAAGTCGTAGACGTCCTTGGCCGGGCCGTTCACGTGGACCGCGTCCTCGAAGGTGAAGGTGCGCTCCTCGGCGCCCGCGGCCAGCTCCGCGCTCGCCTTGAGCGCGGCCAGCTCCGTGCGGCTGTTGCGGTCGACGGCCCGGTCGATCCACTCCAGCGCGTCGGGCGCGTCGTCGACCGCGCGGTAGTCGTGCAGCAGCCGCACCCGCGAGCGGTCGGCGGCCAGCGGCTCGATGATCCAGGCGCCGCCCATGGCCGCGACCGGGTGCGCGGAGACCTCCTGGCGGAACGTGACGCGCAGGCCCGCCGGGTCGAGGTGGCGGCGCGACGTCCAGCTCTTGGGCGTGCCGTTGGCGGTCGCCCAGATGCGGATGCGCTCCCGCGCGCCGTCGCCGTCGACGCGTTCGGCGTGCAGGGTCGGCGGGAACACCGACGGCCAGTGGGACACGTCGGCGACGAGGTCGTAGACGGCGGCGGCCGGCGCGGCCACCGTGATCGTGTGTTCTGTCTCTCGCGGTCCTGTGTCGGCCACGATGCCTCCTCCGCTCGGGGATGGTGCCCGGGTGCCGGGCCGGTCAGAAGTTGCCGAGCCCGCCGCACACGTTCAGGGCCTGGGAGGTGATGGACGCGGCCGTGTCGGTGGCCAGGTAGCCCACCAGGCCGGCCACCTCGTGCGGCAGGGAGTAGCGGCCGAGCGGGATCTTGGCCTGGAACTTCGCCAGGACGTCGGCCTCGGAGACCTGCCAGGCGGCGGCGTAGCGCTCGCGCACGCCCTGGGCCATCGGCGTCTCGACGTAGCCGGGGCACACGGCGTTGACGGTGATGCCGGTGCCGCCGAGTTCGTTGCCGAGCGCCTTGGTGAAGCCGACCACGCCGTGCTTGGAGGCCGAGTAGGGGGCGGCGAGCACCACGCCCTGCTTGCCCGCGGTCGAGGCGATGTTGATGATGCGGCCCCAGTCCTTGTGCCGCATGCCGCCGGTGGTCAGCACCTCGCGGGTGACGACGAACACGCTGGTGAGGTTCGTCTCGATCACGTCGGCCCACAGCTCGTCGCTGAGGTCGGCCGTGACGCCGCCGCCGCCGCGCCCCGCGTTGTTCACCAGGACGTCGACGGTGCCGAACCGTTCCACGGCGGCGCCGACGAACGCCCTGACCTCCTCGCGGTTTTTGACGTCGCAGCGCGTGCCGTCCACGTCGTGCCCCTCGGCGCGCAGCTTCGCGACGGTGGCCGCGACGTTGTCCGCGTCGCGCGCGCACAGGAACACGCGGTGCTCCCGCGCGGCGAGCGTGCGGGCCACTTCGAGGCCGATGCCGCTGGTGGCGCCGGTGACGAGCGCGACGCGCGCCCGCCCGGTCGGTGTCGTCGGTGCCATGTGTGGTTCACCCGAGCCTTTCTCGGAACGCGCGGTGGGATGTCGGAAGCGGCCGGTCGGCCGGCGGGCGCGGGCCGGTCAGCCGGCGGGCGCGCGCAGGACGGCGGCGGAGTTGAACCCGCCGAACCCGCGGGCGAGGACGAGCGCGGTGCGCAGGTCGGCCGCGCGGGCCCGCGTCACCAGGTCGAGCCCGTACGCCGGGTCGGGGGTGACGTGCACGGTCGGCGGGATGACGCCGTCGCGCAGCGCGAGCAGGGCCGTCACGACGTCGAGCGCGCCGGCCCCCGCGCCCAGCCGCCCGGTCATGGTCTTGGGCGCGGTGACCGGGACCGCGCCGGGGCCGAACACCGCGCGCAGCGCGTCGGCCTCCGCCAGGTCGAGTTCGGGAACGGCCGCCGCGTCGGCGAACACCACGTCGATGTCCGCCGGGCGCGCGCCCGCGTCGTCGAGCGCGCCCCGGATGGCGGCGGCGAGGTTGCCGGGCCTGCCGCTGTCCCGCGGCGGGTCGAACGTCGCGGCGCAGCCGGCGATCTCGCCGTGCACGCGGGCGCCGCGCCGGCGCGCGGCGGCGGCGTCCTCGACCACGAGGAGGGCGCCGCCCTCGCCCGGGACGTGGCCGCGCGCCTCGCGGTCGAACGGCAGGTAGGCCCGTTCCGGGTCGCCGCTCTCGCTGACCCGGCCGCCGGCCAGGTGCGCGACCCAGCCCCAGGAGCACAGCGAGGAGTCGACCCCGCCGGCGAGCATGAGCCGCTGGCCCTTGCGGATCAGCCGCCTGGCCTGCGTCAGCGCGTCGAGGCCGCCGGCCTGGTCGCTGACCAGCGCGCTGCTCGCGCCGCGCACGCCGTGCCTGATGGAGAGCTGGCCGGTGTTCACGGCGTAGAACCAGGCGAACGACTGGTACGCGCTGACGTGGTCGGGACCCTCGGCCCACAGGGCGCGCAACTCCCGCTCGCCGAAGGCGTAGCCGCCCGCGGTGGCGGCCGTGACCACGCCGGACCCGAACCGTTCGAGGTCAGAGGGCCGGACTCCGGCGTCGTCGAACGCCCACTCGGCGGCGGCGAGGGCGAGGCGCGTCATGTGGTCGGTCTGCGGGATCAGCCGGACCGGCACGTGGTCCCTGGCGGCGAAGTCGGGCACCTCGCCGGCCAGCCGCGCCCGGTACCCGCGCGCGTCGAACCGGGTGAGCGGCCCGATGCCGGCCCGTCCCGCGCGGGTCGCGGCCCAGTAGTCCTCGGTGCCGAGCCCGTTGGGCGCGGCCACGCCGAAGCCGGTCACGACGGCGGACGCGCTCATGCGGCCCTCCGTTCCGCGCCGGCCAGCACCATGGCGCTCTGGAAGCCGCCGAAGCCGCTGCCCACGGTGAGGACCGCGTCCGTGCGCCATTCCCGCGCGGTGACCGGGACGTAGTCCAGGTCGCACTCGGGGTCGGGGGTCGAGAAGTTGGCGGTCGGCGGCACGACGTTGTCCCGCATGGCGAGCACGCAGGCCGCGATCTCGATGGAGCCGATCGCGCCGAGCGAGTGCCCGACCATCGACTTGATGGAGCTGACCGGCGTGCGGCGGGCGTGCTCGCCCAGGCTCCGCTTGAACGCGCCGGTCTCGTGGCGGTCGTTCTGCTTGGTGCCTGAGCCGTGGGCGTTGATGTAGTCGATGTCCTCCGGGTCGAGCCGCGCCTCGTCCAGGGCGGAGCGGATCGCCTCCGCCAGCTCGGCGCCGTCCTGCCGCAGCCCCGTCATGTGGTAGGCGTTGCAGCGGGAGGCGAACCCGGCGATCTCGGCGTAGACGTGCGCGCCCCGGCGCCGCGCGGCCGCCAGCTCCTCCACGACGAACACCGCGCTGCCCTCGGCCAGTACGAAGCCGTTGCGTGAGGCGTCGAACGGGCGCGAGGCGTGCGCGGCGTCGTCGTTGCGCGGCGAGGTCGCCTTGATGGCGTCGAAGCAGGCCACGGTGATCGGCGTGATCGGGGCGTCGGTCCCGCCGCAGATCATCACGTCGGCCGAGCCCTCGCGGATCAGGTCGGCCGCCAGGCCGACCGAGTCGAGGCCCGAGGTGCACCCGGTGGACACGACCGTGGCCGGGCCCTCCGCGCCGACGGCCCAGGCCACCTCGGCCGCGAACGAGCTGGGCACGAAGTGGTGGTAGAACCACGGCGGCAGGTAGTCGCCTGTGACCGCTTCGAGGCGGCCGTCGTCACTGGCGAGCCGGTACTCGTCCTCAAGGGACGTCGAGGCGCCCACGGCGCTGCCGATGCTCACGCCGACCCGCGCCGGGCCCGCCTCGACCGGGTCGAAGCCGCTGTCGGCGACGGCCTCGCGGGCGGCGACGACGGCGAGTTGCGCGGCCCGGTCCATGCGGCGCACCTCGCGCCCGCCGAGCCCGTGCGCCCCCGGGTCGAAGTCGATCTCCGCGGCGATGCGGGACCTGAACGGCGAGGGGTCGAAGAACGTGATGCCCCGGGTCGCGGTCCTGCCCTCGACCAGCATCTTCCAGAAGTCCTTCGTGCCCGTGCCGCCCGGCGCCATCACGCCGACCCCGGTGATCACTGCGCGTCGTTCCACTGTCATCCCCTCCGCTCGTGGACCGTCGGTTCCGCGGTCAGCCCTGCCACCGGTAGAACCGGGTGGCCATCGCGTCGGCCGGCGACTTCCATGTCTCCGGGTCGTACGGGTCGACGAACGGCCGCATCTCGGCGCTGACCTTGACGAACAGCGGGTGGGAGCGCGCGTCGGCGATGTTCCGGGGGCCGTCCTCGGAGTCGAAGTCCTGGAGGTGGAAGTACAGGCCCTGGTAGGTGAAGAGCTCACGGCGCCTGGTGCCCATGACGTGCGGCATGTCGGTGGCGTCGAAGTCGGCGAAGACCCGGGCGATGTCGTCGGCCGCGCCCGGCTTCATCCGGGCCACGATCAGTGTGCTGTACATGACTGTGCCTCCTCGTGTGCGAGGTCCGGTCGCTCGGCGCTACCGGACGGGTTGACCGAACCACTGCTCCAGCGCGGCGGCGGCGTCGACGGTCCCGGGCGCCACCCAGGCCACGTAGCCGTCCGGGCGCACGAGCACCGCGTCCGCCCCGGCCAGCGCCCCCGCGCCGTCCCCCGCCGGCGCCGGGGCGACCGGAACGAACGCGACGCGGTCGGACCAGCCGGCGGCCAGCCGCGCCAGCTTGTCGTCGCCCGACAGGTCGAGCAGCACGCCCTTCGCGTCGCGCAGCAGCGAAACGGGGTCGGTGGCCCGGCCGCCGGTGACCAGCTCGACCGGCGGGACGCGGCGGCCCAGCAGCGGGTGGGCGGACTCCCCGGCGTCGCCGTACCTGATCTCCATGCCGCTGACCATGCCGACCAGGTGCCGGTTGACCTCGTCGAACGCCATCAGCTCGCCCAGCACCGTGCGCAGCGGGTCCACCTCGGTGCCGCCGAGGTAGACCAGGCCCTGCGCCTGCGTGTTCATCAGCACGCGGGCGCCGACCGGGTGCCGCTCCTCGTGGTAGGTGTCCAGCAGGTCGACGGGCGTTCCCGCGCGCAGCGCGGCGCCCAGCTTCCAGCCGAGGTTGACGGCGTCCTGGATGCCGACGTTCAGGCCCTGGCCGCCGGCGGGCAGGTGCACGTGCGCCGCGTCGCCCGCCAGGAACACGCGCCCGCGCCGGTACTCCTCGGCCTGCCGCGCCGAGTCGGTGAACGAACTCGTCCACAGCGGCGTGGCCCCCGAGATGTCCTCGCCCGTCAGGCGCTGCCAGGCCGCGGCCACCTCGGCGAACGGCGGCGGCCCGGTGCGTTCCGACGGCTCGGTGCCGCGTTCGCACACGATGATGCGGTCGATGCCGTCGCCGATCGGCGCGTTCATCGCCATGCCGCCGGGCACCCGCTGCCCGATGGGGCGCGGCGGCAGCCCCGCGCCCTTCAGGTCGGCCAGGAACATCTCCATCGTCGCGGCGGAACCGGGGAACCCGATGCCGGTCAGCGCGCGGACCGTGCTGTGGCCCCCGTCGCAGCCGACGAGGTGGGCAGCGCGCAGCGACCCCGCGCCGCCCGGCCCGGTGAACCGGGCCTCGACGTGGTCGCCGTGGTCGGGGATCGCGGTCAGCTCGTGCCCGCGCCTGATCTCCGCGCCCAGCTCCTCGGCCCACGCCGAGAGGACCGCCTCGGTGCGCCACTGCGGAATGCCGTTGGCCTGGAAGTGGATGCCGTCCAGCACGCCGAAGTCCAGCGGCAGGCCGCCGAAGTGCCCGGCCGCCGAGGTGTGGAACTCACCGAACCGCGGCAGCAGCCCCCGCTGGTCGAACACCTCCATCGTGCGGGCCGTGAAACCGAGGCCGCGGGACTGCCCCGTGGGCTCGGCCAGCCGTTCCAGCACGACGACCTCGACGCCCGCGAGGCGCAGTTCGCCCGCCAGCATCAGCCCGGTCGGGCCCGCGCCGACCACGATCACCCGGTTGTCCATGCCGCTCGTTCCCCCTCCCGGGCCCGCGTCCGCCGCGGTGTCCCGCGCCGTCATCGGCCGGCCCCCGCTCCCGCGTATCCGCGCTCGATCTCCTGGCAGCGCGCGTAGTCGGGCAGCGCGCCGCTCGCCTGGGCCTCGGCCAGCGTGACGGCGACTCGGTCGCGGTCGGAGAGGATCGGCTCGCCGATCTCCTCGGGGATCGGCAGCCCGAGAGCGGGATCGAGCACCTGGAGCGCCAGTTCGTTCTCCGGCACGTAGCCCTCGGAGAGCATGTAGGACATGACCGTGTCGTCATCGAGCGCGACGAACGCGTGCCCCACGCCCACGGGGAAGTACATGGTCCTGAAGTGCCGCTGGTCCATCAGCACGACGTCCCACCGGCCGAACGTCGGCGAGCCGACGCGGATGTCCACGACGATGTCGAGGGCGCTGCCGCGCGCGCAGTAGACGTACTTGGCGTTGCCAGGCGGCGTGACCGTGTAGTGGACGCCGCGGACCACGCCGCGGCGCGAGACGCTGTGGTTGGTCTGCGCGACCGGGAAGAGCGGCGCGCCGTGCGCGTCGGTGAACGCCTGGCCCTGGAACGGCGAGACGAACAGGCCGCGTTCGTCTCCGAAGACGCGCGGGGTGAACTCCAGGGCGCCGGCGACGGCGAGTTCTCTGACTTCCATGCCTTTTCCGCCTCTCAGCGGTTCGATGGGGACGGGGGGCGGGACGAGGGCCGGGCGCCGCCTCAGAGGGTGGCGAGCACCTCGCGCACCGCGTCGATGACCTTGTCCTGCACGTCCTCGGGCAGCGAGGGGTACATCGGCAGCGAGAAGATCTCGCCGGCCAGGCGCTCGGTGACGGGCAGGCTGCCCCGCTCGTAGCCCAGGTGCGCGAACCCGGACATCGTGTGGACCGGCCACGGATAGCTGATGTTGAGCTGGATGTCGTACGCGGCCAGGCGTTCGATGATGTCGTCGCGCCTGGGGTGGCGCACCACGTAGACGTAGTAGACGTGCTCGTTGCCCGGCACGGTGGCCGGCAGCTTCAGGCCGGTGTCGCCGAGCCCTTCCTCGTAACGCCTGGCCACGCGGCGGCGGCCGTCGATGTAGGCGTCGAGGCGGGTCAGCTTCCTGCGCAGGATCTCGGCGTGCACCTCGTCGAGGCGGCTGTTGTGCGCCGGCGTCTGGACCGTGTAGTACCGCTCGGCCATGCCGTAGTAGCGCAGCCGGCGCAGTGCCGTGTCGGTCTCCGCCGAGCCGGTCACGACGGCCCCGCCGTCGCCGTAGGCGCCCAGCACCTTCGTCGGGTAGAAGGAGAACGCGGCCACGTCGCCCCTGGTCCCGGCGAGCGAGCCGCCCTGGCGGGCCCCGTGGGCCTGCGCGCAGTCCTCAAGCACGGGCAGGCCGTGCCGCCGCGCCACGGCGAGCAGCGCGTCCATGTCGACGCACTGCCCGTAGAGGTGCACGGGCAGCAGGCACTTGGTGGCCCCGGTGATGGCGGCCTCGACCTGGTCGACGTCCATCAGGAAGTCGTCCTCGCGCACATCGACGAAGACCGGGGTGGCCCCGGTGGAGTCGATGGCGACGACGGTGGGCGCCGCGGTGTTCGACACGGTGATCACCTCGTCGCCCGGCCCGACGCCGAGGGCCTGGAGGCCGAGCTTGACGGCGTTGGTGCCGTTGTCGACGCCGGTGCAGTGGGCGGCCCCGAGGTAGGCGGCGAACTCCTCCTCGAACCCGCGGACGCTTCTCCCCAGGACGAGTTGGCCCGAGGCGAACACCGTCTCGACCGCGTCCAGGATGTCGGCCCGTTCCTTCTCGTACTCCGGCAGGTAGTCCCACACGCGCGTGGTCATCGCTTCTCCTTGCTGTTCCTCGGTGTTCCTCGGTGTCCTCGGTGTTCCTCGGCCGTCGCCGGCGCTCTCGGGCGGTGTCGCGCGGCGCGCCGGCCCGCGGCCGGCGGCACCCGGCGGGTCAGGAGCCGTCGCGGACGGCGAAGAACAGGCCGCGGCCCTGCGCGATGCCGGGCCTGTGCCGGGGCGAGAACCCGCTGTGGCGCAGCGCGGCCTCGTACTGGTCGCGCGTGTAGAGCCGGTGCCGGTAGACCTCGGAGAAGTGCCGCGTGCCCGACTTCGCGTCCGACGTCAGGTAGTGGACCTCCATGCGGGAGCTGTCGCCCTCGCGCTTGGAGTGCGACACGCGGGCCATCGTCTGCCCCTCGGGCTCGATCACGTCGGCGGAGATGTAGCCGTCGATGAAGTCCTCCTCGAACCACCACGGTTCCGCGACGAGCACGCCGCCGGGGTTGAGGTGGGCGGCGAAGCAGTCGAAGACGGCGCGCAGGTCGGGTTCGGTGTAGGCGTGGCTGATGGTGCCGAACAGGGAGATCACCGCGTCGTAGCGGCGGCCGGTGTCGAACGCCCGCATGTCGCCCTGGTGCAGCGTGGTTCCCGGCAGCCGCTCCTTGGCGACGGCCAGCATGTCGGGGGACAGTTCGAGGCCCTCGACCTCGTCGAAGTGGTCGGCGAGGTACACCAGGTGGCCGCCGGTGCCGCAGCCGACGTCCAGCAGCGAGGCCGCGTTCGGGGCCAGCTCGCGGATGAGGTCGACCACGTCGGCGGTCTCCCGCCCGTAGTCCTTGCCGCGCAACGTGTACACGTCGTCGTAGATCCTGGCGAAGTCGGAACCGTACATGCTGTCTCCTTCGGGGACGCCTTCGGGGAAGCCTGCGGGGAAGCCTTCAGGCAAGGGGGGCGGTGAGCGCGGCGACGGTGCGGTCCACGCCCTCGGACAGGGAGAGTTCCGGCTTCCAGCCGGTGACCGCGTGGAACCGCCAGGGGTCGATCAGCACGCTCTTGAAGTCGGTCACCGGGGCGTGCTCGGGCGGCTGGACGCACTCCACGGGCACGGCGGGCGCGCCGGTGTGCCGCGCCACGGAGTCGGCCACCGTCCTGAACGCCTCGCCCAGCGAAGGACTCGACCCCGAGCCGATCACCCAGTGGCCGCCCACAAGACGGTCCGGCTGGTCGAGCGCGGCCTCGACCGCCCTGGCCACGTCCGAGACGTGCAGCAGGTCCCGGCGCACGGTCCCGTCGTGCCACATCTGGATCGGCTCCCCGGCCAGCGCGCGCTTGATCATGAGGGAGACGACGCCGCGGTCCGCGTTGCCCGAGCCGGTCGCCTCGCCGAACACCGTGGGCAGGCGCAGGCTGATCCCGCGCAGCACGCCCTCCTCCGTGGCGGCCTTCAGCGCCTGCTCGGCCGCGAGCTTCTGCCGGTCGTAGGCGGTCTCGGGGCGGTCGGGCTCGCTGCCGTCGATGGGGTGCTCAGGCGGCACGCCGATCTGCGAGGCCGCGCCGCTGCTGACGACGACGGGCGGCCGGCCCGTTCCGATGCCCCGGCGCAGCACGGCGGCCAGGCCGCGGACGACGCCCACGTTGACCGCCTCGCTGGCGGGGTCGTTCTCGGCGGCGCGCCACCCCCCGTCGTTCAGCAGCACGTTGACGACGGCGTCGGCCCCGTCGACGGCGCGGGCCAGCGCCTCGGGGTCGGTGACGTCCGCCCGCAGCGTCTCGACGGCCGCGCGGCCCGCCTCGGGCACCGGCGGGCCGGCCGGCCGGCGGGACACCAGGCGCAGCCGCACCGGGCGGCGGGCCAGGGCGGCGGCGACGCCGGCCCCGACGAATCCTGACGCGCCGAGCACGGTGATGAGGGGAACGGGGGCCGTTGCTTCTGTGCCGCTCATGGCGTGGTCTCCTCGCTGTGGCGCTTGGGTTGCGTCGCGGTTCACGGCCGGTGCGGGGGCGTCGCGCCCGGTGCCGCCAGCGCGTGCAGGCAGGCGAGCAGGCTGCGGGCCTGCACGTTGAGGTAGTTGCTGTGGTCGACCAGGGCGCCGAGCTGGTGCACGGGCAGCCACCGGTGCTCCGGCGGCTCGGGGAGCCTGCCGGTCTCGACGATGAGGTGCCGGTTGCCCACGCGGTCGAACCGGCCGCCCTCGTCGGACAGCCTGGTGTCGAACCGCACGGCGGCGGGGTCGGCGTTCAGGACCAGGTCGAGGAACGCGGGGCGGGCCGCCGCGGGCAGCACCTCGTAGTTGTCGACGTGGCACTGCACCGTGGGCGCCAGCTCCGCGACGTCGACGAGACCCGGCTCGGCGCGCAGGTGCATCAGGGCGTGCAGAACGCCGTCGATCGGGGTGACGAGCAGCGCGAGCAGCCCGGTGCCGCGCACGGCGAGCATCGGCTGGTCCCACGCGCCGACCTCGCGGCCCGCCGCCTCCACCCGGACGCCCACGATGTCGAAGAACCGCCCGGTGCGGTGCCGCAGGCCGTCCTCGTCCCGCGTCCAGCCCGGCAGGTGGGACAGGGGGGCGCGTTCCGCACGCAGCAGGGTGCGGCTGCGGACGTCGGTGATCCAGCCGAGGACGGACCGCATGCCGTGCAGGGCGCCGGAGGCGGGGTCGAGCGAGCGCCACAGGGCGGCCGTGAACGCGTCGTCCGCCGCCCCGGGCGCGGCGGCGCCGGGGGCGCGGCGCGGCAGGCAGGCGAGGACGGTGCGGGTGTCCATGTTGACCAGGTCGTCCATGGCCAGCAGGGTGTGCAGCTGGCCCAGGGTCAGCCAGTGGAAGCCGTCGAGGACGGGCACGTCCTCGGTGGTCTCGACCACCATGTTCCGGTTGCGCTTGCGCAGGAACCAGGCGCCCTGCTCCGACTGCCGCACGTCGACCAGGACCCCGGCCGGATCGGGGTCGCGGAAGTGCTCCAGGTACGGGACCGGCCTGCCGCGGTGCAGCCCCAGGTAGTTGCTCCGGGTGGCCTGCACCGTGGGCGATATCTGGAGCCCGCCCACGTTGCCCGGCTCGGCTTTCAGCTGCATCAGGAAATGCAGGGTGCCGTCGAATTCCTTGGCGAGTATTCCGAGTATGCCGACTTCCGGCTGGTTGATGATCGGTTGGTGCCATTGCGGGACCGCGCTGTCCTGCGCGTGCACGGACAGGCCCTCGATACGGAAGAATCCGCCGCTCTCGTGCCGGAACGCGTCGGCCTCCGGCGGGCAGTGCCAGCCGTTCAGCTCTGCCAGGGGGACGCGTGTCGTCCGGGTCCAGACGCGGCTCTGGAGTTCCCGCCGCTCCGCCAGGAATCGGGCGGTGCCGGTGCGGGCGCCCTCGCGGGCGAGGGCGGAGGAGAAGACGCGGTGTTCCGTGTTTTTCTGCGACATGGCGGACACGGTGCTCGGCATGGGGGCCGGCCTTTCTGCGGGACCGATACCGGACGGAGCGATGGGCCGACGCGGCGCGCTGTCGTGCCGGAGGGCGAGAGGCCGGACGCGTCGAGAAACCTCATCGAGGACTTCGTCGAGGACTTCGTCGAGGACTTCGTCGAAAAGTTCGTCGCGGACTTCACGGCCGGGAGGAAAAGGGGAAGCGCGTCGCGTACGAACTCGCGAAAGGGAGGCGACGCCGGGTCCGGCGCGGTGGATTTGGGCACACCTCGCCTGCCGAAAAGAGCGTGACACGTGCGGCCCGCGCGTGTCAACCGACGTTTTCGTGACGGGCGGAGGGGAATGCGAAAAAGCACAGAGCCACCCATGACCATTGTCATGGGTGGCTTTCGCGTGCGCCGCGCCCCGCGGGGATGTGCCCGGTCAGATCCACCCGGCCTCGGTCGCGCGGCGGAACGCGACGATGCGGTTGCGGGCGCCGAGTTTCCTGATGGCGGACGACATGTGGTTGCGCACCGTTCCCTCGCTGACGTTCAGCGCGAGGGCCACGGCGCTGAGCTGGTTGCCCTCCCCCGCGTGCTGGAGCACTTCAGCCTCGCGGGCCGTCAGGGGGCTCTCACCGGCCGCGAGGGCAGCCGCGGCGAGGGCGGGATCGACATAGCGGTCGCCCCGGTGCAGCGCGCGGATGACGTCCCACAGCTTCTCCGCCGAAACCTCCTTGGTGAGGAACCCGCTGGCGCCCGACTTCAGGGCGCGCTGGAGGCGGCCGGGACGGGCGTGGCTGGTGAGCATGAGGGCGGGGAAGCCGGCCCGCAGGCACTGGAGTTGCTCGACCACCTGGATGCCGTCCATGCCGGGCATCTCGACATCGAGCACGGCCAGGCCCGCGTCGTGCCGTTCGACGAGGCCGAGCACCTCGTCACCGCGTCCCGTGCTGGCGACGACGCGCATCCCCTCGGCGAGGCCGATCAGCGCCACCAGCGCCTCACGCGTCAGCCCCTCGTCCTCGGCGACGACGATCCTGATCACTGCCGACCCCCCGCCCGCGCCCCGCCCGGCGCCGCGGCCAGCGGGACATCGGCCCGCACGCTGTACCAGGAGTCCGCGTGCGGCCCCCAGACCAGCACGCCGTCCTGGGCCTCCACCCGGTCGCGCAGGCCGAGCAGGCCGCTGCCCGCCTGCCCGTCCCACGGCCCCACGCCGTCGTTGCTGATCTCGAACGTGACGCGGTCGCACACCCGCGACAGCCGCATGCGGCAGCGCGCCGCGTCGCTGTGCCGCAGGATGTTGGTGACCGATTCCCGTGCGACCCAGGCGAGCGTCTGCTCGACGTTCGGGGGCAACTCATCGGGCACGTCGTCGCATTCGACGGCCACGCCCGCCATGCGCAGCACGTCCACCACCTCGCCGATCTCCGCGGCGAGCCGCCGCATGCGGTAGCCGTTCGCCACCTCGCGCACGTCGGCGATCGAACTCCTGGACAGGTCCGCCACCGACTTCAGGGCGCTGCGCGCGCCCTCCGGGTTGGTGGCCACCAGGCGCGCCCCCAGCTCGCTCTGGAGCGCGATCACCGACAAGCTGTGCCCGAGGACGTCGTGCAGGTCCCTGGCGAAGCGCATCCGCTCCTCGACCAGCGCCTCCTGCCGCTGCCGCGCGGCCGACCTGACGGCCTCCTGGTAGCGGGAGGTGATCCAGCCGACGAAGAAGTACGCGGTTCCCGTGGAGAGCACGAGCGCCAGCACGGCGAGCAGGTGGAAGGGGGAGAGGCCCTCGGCGATGAACGTCGCCCAGGTGGTGCCCAGCACGGGGAGTGCCAGCAGGGCCGCGAGCAGCAGCCGCACCGCCAGGACGACGACGCCGACGAACGTCATGGCGAGCCCACCGGAATGGGCCTGGAAATAAACGATGAGAACGATGGTCGCGCAGGAAAAGAGGCCCAGTTCCCGCCATATGTCGTCCGGTTCACGCCAGCCGCACATCGCGCACCGGACCAGTCGGTAGCTCAGGGCGAGGAAGCACGAGGTGAGAAGTAAGACGGGCGCGATGTGCCCGGAGACAGGATCGTCGCTCAGCCAGTGGACTTTCGCATGGACGACGGCTGCCAGTCCGATCAGGATGACGACGGTTCCGGCGAGTCTGGCCGCCGAATCCACTTGCTCCCTGGTCGGTCCGGATCTTTCTCCCACGTGGGACACCCCCGAGTGCCTGATGAGAAACACTTGGCCGTCGCCCGGTAGCCGTGGGGGCGCGGCCTGGTCGGGGCCGCGCCGCCGAAGCACGGTTGAAGGCCGGGGTGGGGCAAGTGCGTTCTGGGTTCCGTTTGCCGGTCGCTGGGACGGGAAGTCGGTGCTACTTCGCTTCCGGGGCGGCCGTCGCGGCTTCTGCTTCTCCGGTCCCCTTGTCGCATTGCGAGGCCACACGCGGCAGCATGGCGATGATAGGCGCACAGGGCGTTGCCAGGGAAGGGTCGTGGGGGTTCAACAACGCTGTTGCGAAGGGTATTTGCGCATTCCGGGGAGATGATGGCCGCGCATGCCGGGGGCATGGTGGCGGGGCCCGCCCGGCGGGCCTGTCCACCGCGTACGGCCGCCGATGCGCCGCCGGTCAGGGGCGGCCCTGCGGGCCGTGGCCGGCGCGGTGTTCGGCGCGCTGTTCGACGCGCTGTGCGAACGCGAGCCAGGCCGCCGCGCAGTCCCGCGCCGCCGTCGCGACGAGGCCGGCGCAGTGGGCCGGTACCGCGTCGGCCAGCCGCTGCCAGGCCGCGGGCGGGGCCGCGTGGGCGTCCATGAGCCGCAGGATGCTGCGGCCCGCCTCGGAGAAGCGCAGCGACGGGTCGCGTTTCAGCTTCCCGAGCACCTCGCGCGCCCCCGACGCGCCGGCCCCCGCCGCCACCGCCGTGCCCGGCCCCCCTGTCGCCGGGGACAGCGGTGGCGCCGCCGCGGCGGGTGCCGCGTCGTCCCGGCCGGCCGCCGCCGGCCGGCCGCCACGGGCCCGTTCGGCCCGGGACGCGTCGGCGCGGCCCGCCGACTGCCGGCGCCGCAGGCCCGCGGGCACCGGGTGCTGGCCGGACTTCAGCCGGCGCCTGACGTCGTGCGCCGTGCCGATGGAGATGGCCGCCTCGCGCGCGATCTCGCGCAGGCTCGCGGCGGGGCGTTCGCTGATGAGCCGGCTGGCGAGCAGGCGGCCCTGCACCGCGTTCAACGGCCTGGTCCTGCCGTCCCTGCCCACCCGGCCGGCCAGCTGCGCGGCCTCGCCCGCGAGGCGGCGGCGCAGCGACGCGACGCTCTTCGCGGACAGCCCCGCGATGTGCCCGATGGCGCGGTCCGACCACTGCGGATGCGTGCCGAGCAGGCGGCGGACGGCCGCGGTGCGGTCGGCGGTCGTCAGCGGCAGGCCGTGCACCACGTTGAGCCGCACGGCCAGCGCGAACAGGTCGTCCTCGTGGCCGTCGAGCAGCCTGGCCTCGATCGTCTCGCGTCCGCGCAGCACGGCGGCCCGCACCCGGTGCCGGCCGTCGATCACCCGCATCGTCGTCCGGTGCACGAAGATCGGGGGCAGCGCGTTCCCCGCCGACGCGAGCGCCGAGACGTGCTCGACGTCGAGGCCGGTCAGGCGGGGGGAGTCCGACAGCTGAAGCAGGGAGATGGGGACCACGGTGACGGGGACGCCGTCGACCGGCTGGGTGGTCCGCACCACCGCGTGCCCCCAGGAGTGCTCGGCGAGATGCGCACCCGGTTCAACGCCCACGCTTCAGCTCCACGTTGTCACTCGTCGGCGGTCTTCGGCATACTATGGGCGCTTTCCGCGGGCCGTGAGGGCTGTTCGACCCACATGCGGCGGCGGGCGCGAACGGGCACGGCGGGGGCGAGTACGTTGACGACACCGACGGTTTCTGCGGCGCGGGGGCCCGCGGAACGGGAGTTCACGGCGTTCGCCCACCGGTTCGCGCTCTACGGGCGCACGGTGGTCCTCGCCCTCTGCTCCGTGCTGGCCGTCCTGGCCATGCCGGCCGATGACATGCCGGTGACCGCCGCCGTGTGCCTGGCCGTTCTCGCCTGGTGCTGCGTCCGCCTGTCGCCCGCCGCCGCGCTGCGGCCCCGCGCGGCGACGGTCTGCGACCTGGCCGTGATGGCGGGCATGTGCCTGAGCCGGCCGCTGGTCGTTCCCGAGTCGCAGACCGCGTACGACGGCACGTGGATCGTCGTCGCCATCAGCTTCCTCGCCGTCTCCTACCAGTTGACGCACCCGCCGCTGACCGGTGCGTTCGCGGCCGTGCTGCTGGGCGCGGCCGACCTGGCGGGCGCGGCTCTCGCCGACCCGGACGGCTGGACGCGCGCGGTGCCCGTGGTGGGCTGGGTGCTGATGGAGGCCGCGCTGGCCCGGGTGCTGTTCGTGGTCGTGCTCAGGGAGAGCCGCGCGGCCGACGCCGCGCTGCGCGCCGCGGCCGCCGCGCGGCGGGACCTTGAGGTGGCGGAGGCGCGCCGGGCCGCGGAACGCGAGCACCTCGCCGTGCTCCACGACACCGCGTCCGCGACCTTGCTCATGGCCTCGCTCCCCGGCTCCGGCGTGCGCCCCGGCGCGCTGCGCGCGCAGGCGGCGCGTGATCTCGACCGGCTGCTGGCCGCCCGCGACGGCGTCGCTCCGGACGCGACGGACGGATCGGGCGAGGCGAGTGGGCCGGAGGAGGCGGACGTGGCGGCCGAACTCACGGCCGAACTCGCCGCGCACCCCGTCCTCGACATCACGGCCGCGTTCGCCGACGACCTGGGCGGCGCGCCGCGCGCCGCCGTGACCAGTCTGCGCGACAGCGTGGGCGAGGCGCTGCGCAACGTCGTCAGGCACGCGGGGGTCACCGCGGCGCGGGTCGCGGCGGAACGTTCCCGCGGCGTGCTCACGGTGACCGTCTCCGACCTCGGCGCCGGGTTCGACCCGGCGGACGTGCCCGCGCACCGGCAGGGCCTGAAGCTGTCCGTCGCCGGGCGCATGGCCGCCGCGGGCGGGAGCGCGGACATCGCCTCCCGGCCGGGGGAGGGCACGACCGTGCGCCTGACCTGGCCGGACGAAGCGGCGGGCGCCCGGGCGGGCGACGCCGCCGAGGGCGGCGGGGACCGGGCGGCCGGGCGGTTCCCCGCGGTCGAACGCCACCTCTTCCGCGGGCTGCGGCACGCCGGTCTCGTCATCCTCGCCGTGATCCACTTCGCCCTCGCCCTGCCCTCGCTGCTCGGCAGCCTTCCCGGCTACAGCCACCCGCCGCTCCAGGTCGCCGCGTTCTGCGTGCTGACGGGCGTGCTCCTCGTGACCGCCGCCTACCTGCTGCGCGGGCGCCCGTGGCCCGCGCGCTGGCCGGCCCCGGCGCTCGGCGCGGTGCTCGCCGCGTCCGTGGCCGCCACCAGCCAGCTGCCCGCGGACGACTTCCTGAGAACGCCGCACTGGTCGTTCCTCGAAGCCGGGTGGTTCGGCGTCGTCCTGCTCGGACACCGCGGTTTCCAGGCGGTCGGGGCGTTCATCGCGGGCCATCTGGCGCTGATGATCGGCCTGTTGTACGCGGCCGGGGCGCCGTCCCGGCCGGACGCCGCCGGGATGGCGCTCAGCGCGCTCGCCGTGTGCGGCTTCCAGGTGGCCGTCGTGCTCGGCCTCGGGCTGCTGCGCGACCGCACCGACGCCATCGCCGCCGCCGCCCGCGACCGGGAGTCGCTGCGCATCCGCGCCACCGCCGCGCTGCACATCCACGCCGACCAGCGGGAGCGCTACCGCGCGTTGCAGGCCACCGTCCTGCCGCTGCTCGGCGCGCTCGCCCGCGGTACGGCCGACCCCGAGGACCCCGCCGTGCGCCGGGCCTGCGCCCGGGAGGCGACGCGGCTGCGCCGGCTGTTCGCGGAGAGCGACTACGCCGGCGACCAGCTCATCCACGAGCTGCGCGCGTGCATCGACGTGGCGGAGCGGGCCGGCGTCACCGTGTCGCTCGCGGTGCGCGGCGAGCCGCTGCACCTGCCGCAGGAGGTGCGGCGCGCGCTGACCGATCCGGTGATCGCCGCGCTCGCCGCGGCCCGCCACACGGCGCGCGCCACGGTGGTGCGCGCCCCGGGGCAGGTGCGGGTGGGCGTCGTCATCGACGTGCCGGACGCGCCGGCGCTCCCGGCGGCGCGCGCGGAGCACGACGCGCCGGACGGCGTCCGGGTGCGGCGGGTCAGCGGCGACGGCCGGCTGTTCGTCGAGGCCGCCTGCGCGGCCTGAGCGGCGCCGACCGGCGGGGCGTGGACGGGCCGGGGCGCCCGTTCAGTCGAGGACCGCGACGGCCTCGATCTCGACCAGGTGCTCGGGCACGTCGAGCGCCGCCACCCCGAGCAGCGTGGCGGGCGGCACGGGCGTGGTGCCGAGCCGCGCGGCGGCCCTGGCGAGCCCCTGCTCGAACAGCGGCATCTTGTCCGGGGTCCAGTCGACGACATGAACGGTCAGCTTCGCGACGTCGGCGAAGGACGCGCCGACGCCGGCCAGGGCGGTGCCGACGTTGAGGTAGCACCGCTCGACCTGGGCGGCCAGGTCGCCCGCGCCCACCGTCACGCCGTCGGCGTCCCACGCGACCTGCCCGGCGACGAAGACCAGCTTCGACCCGGTCGCGACCGACACCTGCCGGTAGGCGCCGATCTCCGGCAGTCCGCTCGGGTTCACCAGGGTGATGGCCATGTTGCTCCGCTCCTCGCCGTACGACGTCTTGCTCTCTTGTGGTTACTTGAGAACTGTAGGAAAGTGTGCGCTGACATGGAAGAACGCACTTTTCAGTGACTGAGGAACCCGATGGTGACCAAGCAGTACACGGGCTCGCCCGAGGACGCCGACCTGCGGCGGGCGGACTCCCTGGCGCGGGAGATCTTCTCCGACATCGCCAACAAGTGGGCCCTTCTGATCATCACCGCCCTCGACGAGCGCACCCTGCGCTTCGGCGAGCTGCGCGCGGAGGTCGACGGCATCAGCCACAAGATGCTCACCCAGAACCTGCGGATGCTGGAGCGCAACGGCCTCGTCGAGCGCACCGTGCACCCCACCGTCCCGCCGCGCGTCGAGTACACCCTCACCGGCCCGGGCCGCGCCCTGCGGTCGACGGTCGACGGCATGTGCGACTGGACCCGCACACACCTCGCCCGCATCGAAGAGGCCCGCCGCCGCTTCACCCCCGGCACCCCCGGCACCTGACCGCGCCCCGGAAGCACGAGAACGCAGGCCGACGGGGCTGCCGCGCTGCTCGTCCGACGGAAAGCCGACGGCCCCCGACGGCCGTCGGAAAGAGCGCTGCCCGCCGACCGGCCGAGGGGCCGCACCGGGAGGGACGAACTCCGGGCAGGCCTCGGCGAAAAGCGCTCGCGGTCACTGAACAGGGTTGTCCCGCCGCGTCCTCCCCCGCCGTGTGGGGACGCGACGCTACGGTGACCGCCATGGTCCATGACTCCGAACTGCCCGACTCCGTGGAGGAGACCGAGCTGCCCGCCCTGCTGTCCGCTCTGCTGGAACGCGCCGCCAGGGGCGGCGCCACGGTGGTCACCCGCGACGGGACACGCATCGCGGCGATCATGTCCATCAAGGACTACGAGGTCGCCGAGAACGCGATCGACGACGCGCTGGCCGCGAGGACGTACGAGGACGACGGCACCCGCTACTCGTCGGACGACGTATTCGGGAACTTCGGGAACATCGCCCCCCAGGACGGCCGGTGAGCTATCGCCTCGCGTTCACCTCCACCGCCCAACGCCAGCTCCGCCGCCTGGACGACGCGACGAAACGGCGTATCAAAGCCGCCCTGGACAAACTCGCGCGTGACCCGTACGCCCCGGCACTCGACATCAAGAAGCTGCGCGGCCGGGACGAGGAGTACCGCCTGCGGGTGGGGGACTACCGGGTGGTGTACGGCATCGCCAACGCCGTTCTGACGATTACCGTCATCGACGTCGATCACCGCCGCGACATCTATCGCTGACTCCAGTCTCTGCCCAGTCGGCCGAGGCGGGCCTGGGCCCTCGGTACTGTGAAGGGCTACCGGGTCAGCCGCAGGTCCCAGCCGATGCCGTCGGGGCCGGTGTGCGGGTTCAAGGCCGGGGTGTACGCCTCGGGGGATGGGCGCCCGGCTTCTTCCCAGCGCGCGAGCCAGTCGTGGAGGGCGGTGAGTGAAGCCGAGTCAGGGGCGTCAGCGAGGATGGTGCCGTCGTCCTGAAGGACAGCGGCCGTGGTGAACGCAGAGTGCCCCAGGGCCAGGGCTTCGGGAGCGAGACCGGCCACGGTCAGGTGAGGGCCGACAATGGCAGCGGCGAAGGTGCGCCAACTGGTCCAGTCGACGGCCGCTCCCCGATAGGCCTCGGTGTGGCCGGGGACCCGCAGCAGGTCGAGGGCGGCGCGCGCCGCCGTGTGCTTCCAGTCGTCCTCCGCACGCCGGGCCAGGGAGATCCACGAGGGCGCGGGAAGGCGGTTCTCCCAGTCCACCCAGCGCAGCGGCACGTCGGAGTCGGTTTCGCCGCCCGTGCTGGTCTCCACGTAGCCGCCGTGGTGGATCTCCTCCACGTGCGGCGTGCCCGCGGTCACGCGGATGCGGACGACGACAGTCACCTTGGGGACGGCGGCGATGGGCAGCGGGGTGACGATCAGCCCGCCATCGGTCATCTGCTCGACCCAGGAGCGCGGTAGGAGGGGCGGGGTGCACCAGGCGACCAGCCGATCGTAGGGAGCTTGTCCGGGGTGACCGCGCGTGCCGTCGGCGGGATGGCAGCGGACGTTGTCGATCCCGTGCTGGTGGTGGATGAGGTTGGCCCAGCGCGCCAGGTAGGGGTCGATGTCGATGCTCGTGACCGAACCGTCCTTGCCGACGAGGTGGGAGAGCAGGGCACCGGAGTACCCGGAGCCGGTGCCGATCTCCAGTACGTTCATGCCTTCCGTGACCTCAAGTGTGGTCAATTCACGTTGCACGACCAGGGGGTTGGAGCGCTGGGCGGTCTCACCACGCCCCGTGTGGTGGGTGTAGTGACGTTCGGGGACGGCGGCGGCTGCCTGGGCGACATCGGGGGCAGGAGGGGCGATCAGGCTCACGGGCGTTCACTCCTGTGCGTGGCGAACGAAGCGTCCTCTCAACTGCCCCGGCCGAGTGAAGGACACGGTCGGGAACGCGCTTGGGACCGGTCAACCCAAATCAATAAGGGTGCCGACGGCGACGCGGTGTCGCGCCCGGCCCGGTCCGAGGGAAGGCTGTGGTGCGCGGCGGCCCGGGCGGGAACTGCCGCGGCCTCGGCCCTGGGGGGCGGACCGGCGCGCCGGGGCCGCCGCGGCGGCGCGGGTCAGAGTTCGTCGAGGGAGATCAGGCCGTCCTGCACGGCCCTGGCCACCAGGTTGGCCTTGGTGTTGGCGGGTCGGCCGGCGTTCGCGTAGCGGATGCGCACGCGGTCCAGGTAGGTGTTCACGGTGCTCACCGAGATGCCCAGGCTCTCGGCGACCATGGCCTTCGACTCGCACTGGAACCATTCGAGCAGCACCTCGACCTCGCGCGGCGTCAGCGGCGGCCGGCCCGGCCTGCGGTCGGAGCCGAACGCGCCGGCGAGCCCCGGCGGGGTGTAGGGGCGGCCGTCGGCCGCCGCGTGGATCGCGGCCACCAGGTGCCGTTCGCCCTCGGCCTTGGTGAGGTAGGTGAACGCGCCGAGGTCCATGCAGGTGAGCGCCGCCTCCTGGCTGTCCCGCATCGTGTAGACGATCACCCTGCGGTCCTCCGCGACCAGGCGGCTCACGTCCGCGAAGGCCGGGGTCTCCCCGGTCAGGTACAGGTCGAGGACGACGACCTGGGCGGAACGGCCCGGGCCCGCCAGGGCCACCGCCACCTCCGCGCCCTCCGCGAGCACCCGTATCGGCCGCGGCGAGGCCGCGCACCAGCCGCGTATCCCGGCGCGCACCACCGGGTGGTCGTCGATCAGCGCGATGCCGATCTCGGCGGACGGCGGCCGGTGCGGCGCGCCGCCGGCCGTATCGGTGAATGCGTCGTCCACTGCTGACCCCACGGTGCTCGTGTGCCGAAAGTGTACGGCGGCGCACGGTAGTTCTCGACACAGTGTCGAGTCGCGGCCGGGGGCCGCGGGGTCAGCGCTGTCCCGGCAGCCTCCTGCCCGGCGTCAGCAGCGCCGTCTCGCCCGGCGAGATGTCCAGGTTCAGCACCTCGGCCGCGGCACCCCGCCGGAACAGGATGATCTCTCCCGCCGCGAGCGCCGCCGTGCGCCGGGCCGCGTCCTCGCCCAGCAGGCGGCCCACCGGGTCGGCGAACCGCGCGTCGAGGGCGAGCACCACGTGCGCGGCCGACCAGAACACCGAGCGGCGCGGCGCGTTCCTCGTGACGTGCAGCACGGTGCGCCACGGGCCCTCGGCCAGCCCCGCGGGCGGCGCCCTGCGCAGGTCGCACATCAGGGCCTGCGGCCCGTCCGCCACCGTCGGCGGCGCGGGCGGCGCGGTCGGCCAGCCGCCCACGCCGTCGGTCACGACGAGCCGGTCGCCCGCCGCCTGCCCGAGGGACACCCACTGGTCGGGAACGCGCGTCGCCGCCGTGACCCGGGCGCCGACGCCGAGCAGCCTGAGCGCGAACAGCCGCCCGAACAGCGACTCCCCGAGCACGGCGACGCGCGTTCCGCCGGGCCCCGGGGCCGGGAGCGACACCGGCTGACCGGCCGCCGTCGTGCCCAGGTGCACCCCGGCGTGGCCGGGCAGCAGACCGAACGCCGGCCCCGCGTCGTCGTTCCAGCGCGCGGCGGGCAGCGTCCCGAGATCGGGCATGGCGGGGCCCCGCGTGCGTGCCGGGCGGGTGGAACGGCTCATCCGGCTCCTCCTTGCGGTGCGGCGGCGGCCGGTGCGGTCGCCGGTGCGGGTGCGGTGGCGCGGCCGAACCCGGCCGCCTCGACCAGCGAACGCGACGGGTGGGCGACGGGCAGGGTCGCGAGCAGCCCGGCGGCCTGGTCGGCCGCCGGCGGGCCGACGAGCCCGGACCGCACCAGCCGGTCCCGTTCCGACGCCGCGTGCTGCGCGAGCGTGCTGACGACGCGGACCGCGGCCTGGACGCGCAGTCCCGTCCCCTCCCTGGTGAGCGTCGCGGCGGTGACCACGCGGTCCGCGGTGCACGCGGCGAGCCCGCCGAGCAGCCGTGCCCAGTCGGCCTGGCCGGCCACGCGCGCCGTGAGCGTGCAGTGCGTGGCCGCCGCCCCGGCCCAACTGCCCGCGAGCGCCTTGCCCTCGCCCGCGGTGTCGCCGGTCTGCCGCAGCAGGTCGCGCAGCGCCTCGGCGTTCAGCGGCGTCGTCGGCACCCCGGCCGCCGCGAGCCGCGCGCGCAGCCGCGCGGTCGCCGCGGCCACCGCGGCCCTGGCCCCGGCGGCGCCGCCGCCGCGCCGGTCCGCCGCCTCGGGCGCCTCAAGCGGCTCGTGCCGCACCACCAGCCACGAGCGAACGGCGACCGGCCGCCCGCCGGCTGGCAACTGGCGGTAGCAGATGGTCGGTTGGTACCGGTAGTGGAAGTCCCACGGGGGCACGCCGAACTGCTCGACGACGAGTTGCGCCGCCGCCGGGCCCGCCGGGTCGTCGGCGAGCCACTGCGCGACGGGCCCGGCGGGCACGGAAGGCACCGCGCCCCCGGGGAACTCGACGACCGCGGCGAAGCCCCGCCCGTCGGCGAGGACGCCGAGGTCGTAGCCGTTGCGGTCGGCGACCTCGCTCACGTCGAGCGCGGGCAGCACCGCGTGCGCGACGCCGAGGTCGTCGGCCGCGTCGCGGGGCGGCGCGGCGTGCGGCGGCGCGGCCAGCGACCGGTGCCGCACGCGTTCCAGCAGCCGCTGGTCCGCCCAGCCGCCCCGGCGGCGCAGCAGCGCGCACGCCGCGAGCAGCGCGCCTGCCGCCGCCACCGCGTAGCCCCACGGGCCGCTGTCGTGGTACGCGGCCCCGGCGAGCAGGCAGCCGAGGGCCGCCTGGAGGGCGACGAGCCGGCCGCGGCCGAGCCGCGCCCCGGAGCCGTTCGCCGTGCTCATGAGCCCACCTCCGTGTCCCCGCCCGCTTCCCCGGCGTCCCCGGTGCCTTCGGAATCCCCGGTGTCCCCAGCGTCCTCGGCGTCCTCGGCGTCCTCGGAACCGCCGGTCTCCCCGGCGTCCTGCGCGCCGCCCGCCGTGTCCCCGGCGCCGCGCTGCTCGCGCGCCGCCGCCTGCGGGTCGAGCACCGGGCCCGTGGGCAGCAGCCCGACGAAGCTCTGCGGCACGGACAGCGCCTCGTCCGGCGCGTACCGCAGCCGTTCCACCGCCTCGGGCGAGGCGAACGGGTAGGCGGTGCCGCTGTCGGTGACCAGCACGTACGTGCCGCCGGTGCCGCCGGATGCGGTCGCGCGGACCAGCGCGCCGGAACCCGCGGGCATCCAGATCTCGTCGAGCAGCCCGAGCCGCGCCCCGTCGACCGGGGTCACCGGGGTCAGCCCCTCGGGCTCGGGCAGCGTCCGCGGCAGGTGCACCGTCGCCTGCCACGGCGCGTCGCCCGGTTGGCCGCCGGGCGGGCTGCTGACGCACACCGGCTGGTTGCGGCCCGGCTCCTCGGCCGATGGCAGCGTGTCGGGCCAGGCCGGATCGCCCGGCGCGCTCTCGTCGGAACGCGGGGCGCGCGCCGCGTCGGACGCGCTGATCTCGTGGTCGGTGGACTCGGCGCTCAGCAGCGTGTGCACCAGTTCCGGAACGGACACCAGGCCGTCGGGCCGCACCAGGTAGAACTGCCGCCCCGCGCCGCCCTCCTCGGTGTGCGCCAGGTCCCCGACCACGGCCGCGAACGGCAACTGCGCCGACGGAACGCTGCCGCTGCCCGCGCCCGGCTCGGGGATCGTGATGGCGGGCCCCTCGGGCACGGTCGCGATGAACTCGGTCGGCAACTGCACCGCCGCCACGCTCTGGAGGCCGAGCAGGTCGCGGATGCCGGGCTCGACGGCGTGCCTGCGGCCCTCCGTGAGCAGCCACAGGCCGCCCTCGGCGGCCTCGACGAGCACGGTGGCGCCGCCCTCGGCGTCCCCGCCTGGCGCGACGTCGGGCACCGACAGGTACAGCGCGGTGCGCGTCGGGCTGCCGCCGGTCTCCGAGGGCGTCGCGCACAGCGTCCAGTCCTCGGTGACCAGCGCGCCCGCGTCCGGCAGCGCGTCGGGCGCGCCCGGGATGCCGACCGGCAGCCCGCGCGGCGCCTCGTCGAGCGTGGCCTGCCGCACCTCGGTCAGCTCGCCGCCGCCGACGAGGAGCGCGGACGCGAGGTTGAGCGCCGGGTGCACGACCCCGTTGTTCACGACGTAGCGGTCGCCGCTGTCGCCGACGACGACGGCGCCCGTGCCCGGCAGGGCGGGCCCGCGCCCGCCGCCGAGCCAGCCGGCGATGCCGAACCCGGCCATGATCAGGATGCCGATGGCGACCCCGCCGCCGAGCGCGCGGTTCAGCCGGCGGCGCGGGTCGAACCGCGCCTCGTCCGCGCCGCGCAGGAGGCTCGTGGTGCGCCGGCGGTTCTCGTAGGCGTACGCCTCTGCCTGTTCGCGTGTGGTTGCCATCTAACGGGTCCGGTTCCGGTTCGGGCGCGCGGCGTCGGGCGCCGGGCGGTGGGTGCCGTCGAGCCAGGACAGGCCGGCGGGCGCGGTCGGCGGTGCGGCGGGCGGCCGTTCGTCGCCGTCCGCGCCCGGCCCGGCGCGCCAGCCGCGCCGGGCCGCCCGGCGCACGGCGGGCGCCGCGAGCAGGCCGAGCACGACGGCGAGCAGCAGCACGCCGCTCCAGGCCAGCGCGGTCGCGGCGGTCGCGGACAGCAGCGGCTCATCGCGCGGGATCGCCTGCACGGGAACGTGCCCGGGGCGGGCCGCCGCCCCGTCCCCGGAACCCGAGCCGTCGCCGCCCGTTGCGCCGTCGCCGCCCCCGAGGTGGGTCAGGGCGCCGAACGGGTCGACGATGCCCGCGCCGGTGCGGTCGTTGCGGCCCCCGGACACCGGCGTGGCCGAGTCGGTCAGCCGCGCGGCGACCTCGGCCGCCGTCAGCTCGGGGAACCTCGACCTGACCAGCGCGGCGGCGCCCGACACCTGGGCGGCGGCCATGCTGGTGCCCGCCTCGGTCCTGTAGCCGGAGCCGCCCGGCGCCACGACCGTCAACTCCTCGCCGTACGCGGCCAGATCCACCCACGGACCGGCGTTCGAGCTGTCCATCGGCTGCCCGTCGTCGCCGACCGAAGCCACCGCGAGCACGCCGTCGTAGGCCGCCGGGTACATCAGGCCGCCCGAGACGTTCTGGTTGCCCTCGTTGCCCGCCGCCGCCACCACGACGACGTCGGCCGCGACCGCGCGGGCCACCGCGTCGCGCACCGGCGCGTCGTCCACCGGGCGGGCCAGGGAGAGGTTGATGACCCCGGCGCCCGCCGCGACCGCGTCGTCGATCGCGGCGGCGAGGGTGCCGGGCGTGGCCCGGTCCACGCCGTCGTCCATGCGCACCGGGTAGACGGTCGCGCCGGGCGCGACGCCGCTCATGTGGTCGGAACGGTGCGCCGCGACCAGCCCGGCGACGGCCGTTCCGTGGCCCGCGCAGTCCTGGACGGGCGCCACCGCCGTGCGTTCGAACTCGTCCGCCGAGGCCACGCCGTTGTACTCGCTGCCGTCGCTCACCTGGCCCGCGAGGTCGGGGTGCGAGGCGTCCACGCCCGAGTCGATCACGGCCACGGTGACGCCCTCGCCGATGGCCAGGTCCCACGCCTGCCACAGCCCGAGCCGGTCGACCAGCGGGTACGGGCCCGCGCCCTCGGGCAGCTCCTCGCCGGTCGCCTGGGTGCGGCACGGCTCGGCCGCGGCCCGGGGCGCGAGCCCCGGCACCGCGAGCGTCGCCGCGCACAGCGCGGCCGTGGCCGCGGCGGCGGTCGCCGCCCGCGCGCGCCCTCGTCTCGTCGTCATCGGCGGCACCGCGCTCACACCCGCAGGTTCAGCA
The DNA here is from genome assembly GCF_020410765.1 of Streptomyces marincola. Classification (NCBI taxonomy): domain Bacteria; kingdom Bacillati; phylum Actinomycetota; class Actinomycetes; order Kitasatosporales; family Streptomycetaceae; genus Streptomyces; species Streptomyces marincola. Next base: position 3,766,895 of record NZ_CP084541.1, read on the forward strand.
GCGCGGAGTAGACCTCCCAGACGGCCAGCGCCAGGGGCACGACCGACAGCAGCACGGTGGTCTCCAGGATGTCGACGGCCCGCGAGAGGCGCGGGTTCACCTGGTAGCGGCCGGCGAACAGCGCGACGCAGCCCGCGACCAGCGCCGTCACCAGCGCGAGCGGCAGGGCGACGCCGAGCGGCGTCAGGCTCTGCCCGGTGCGGTCGGCCAGCAGGAACGCCGCCGCGCCCACCGCCGACAGCAGGGCCGTGGCCAGCGGAACGGCCCGCTGCCCCGCCTCGACGAACAGCCGGGCCCGCATGAGCGTCAGCACCACGAGCACCGCGCCCAGCACCCCGGGCCACAGCTCGCCCGACCCGAACAGCACGAGCGTTCCCGCGCCCGCGACCAGGTGGGAGCCGGCCAGCAGGCCCGCGAGCAGGCGGCGGGCGCGGGCGATCCGGGCGCGCAGCGCGTCGTGGGCGAGCTGGCTCGGCAGCGTCTCCAGGTCCTCGGCGGCCGACGCGACCTGCGGCGCGGGCATGCGCGACAGGCGCAGCGCGAGCGTGGGCCACACGGTCGTCAGCGCGAGCGCGAGCGGCGCGGTGACGGACGCGGCCTCGGCGGGCGTCACGTCCCACACCGCGCACAGCAGCGCGCCGGTCGCCGCGAGCGGTCCCGTCACGACGAGCGCGGCGAACGTGCCGTCCCCGCCGCCGACCAGCACCGGGCCGAGCGCGCCGATGACGGCGAGCACCGCGCACGCGAGCAGCAGGTGCCCGGCCGTGAAGCCGTCAACCGTGCCGGCCTCGGTGCCCAGCAGCCGCACCGCGCCCAGCATCGCGGGCGGCGCGGCGAGCACCGCGGCGAACGTCCCGGCCCGCACGTCACCGAACGCCCGCGACATCAGCACGCCCACGGTCAGCGCGAGCAGCGCGGTGCCGAGGCCGAGCCAGCCGGGCAGCCGCCCGGGCGCGACGGCGAGCGCGGCGCACCCGGCGAGCAGCGCGAACGCGGCGAGCGCCGCCGCCGTCCTGCGCGTCGCGGCGGCCGGCCAGCCCACGCGCACGCCGTGCTCGCCGATGACCTCGGCCACGTCGTCGTACAGCGGGGGCGTGGTGTCGTCGTGGCCGTGGCCGACGAACAGCACGTCCCCCTCGCGGACGTCCTGCGCGCCCAGCGTCGCGGAGGGGTCGAGGCGCGTTCCGTCGGCGCGCCGCAATATCCAGCCGCCGTGCCTGACCCCGCCGTCCTGGCCCGGTTCCTCGCCCGCGTGCGCCAGGAGGCCCGGCATGAGCCGGGCCAGCGGCACGCCGGTGGGCACGGCCAGGTCGGCGCGGCCGGCGGGGCCCGCCAGGCCGACGCGCACGAAGTCGGTGCCGCCGGGGGCCTGCCGCGGGCCCGCGGTGCCCGCGTTCACGACGCGGTCCCTGCGGTGCGGGCGTGCGCCGCCGTCTCGGCGGTCGTGGAAACGGTGCGGGTGGTTCGGGTGGTGCCGGTGGTGCGGGCGGTCGGGGCCCGCTCGGGGCTTTTCCCGTTCATGAGGTGCTTCCCGGGGCTTGGGTGAGGGGTGATTCGGCGCGGGCCACCTGCACGGGAACGGTGCCGAGCCGCCGGTGCAGCATCAGGCCGCGGCCCTTGCGCCGCTTGACGGCCTTCAGGCCCCAGATGGGCATCTCATCCTTGGGGATGCTCAACAGGACGGCGGGGGTGTTCAGTTCCTTGAGGCGGCCGACGACCGGCTCGGCCACCGCGCGGGAGGCGCCGGCGGCCTGGCGCGTGAGGTAGATGTGCAGGCCGATGCCGCGCGCCTGCGGCAGGAAGTCGAGCAGGTACTTCAGCGCGTTGCCGCGCGAGGTGGCGACCAGGTCGTAGTCGTCGACGAGCAGGTAGATCTCGGGGCCCGTCCACCACGAGCGGTCGCGCAGCTGCTCGGGCGTCACGTCGGTGCCGGGCAGGCGCTTCTTGAGCCCTTCCGCGAGGCCGCCGACGACCTCCATGGACCGTTCGTGCGTCGTCGAGTAGCCGAGCAGGTGCGGCCCGTCGAACTCGCGCAGCATCGTCATCCGGTGGTCGAGAATGATCAACTGCGCCTGCTCGGGCGTGTAGGCGGTGATCACCTGGCGGGCCACCGAGCGCAGCAGCGACGTCTTGCCCGACTCGCTGTCGCCCAGCACGATCAGGCCGGCCTCCTCGCCGGGCCTGAACACCACGGGTTCGAGGCGGTTGCCCTCGGTCGCCACCGTGATGCCGGGCCGCGGCCCGGGCGCGGCGGCCGTCACGGGGAACGCGGTCGGCAGCAGCCGGACGCCCGGCGCGCGCGGCCCCTCCCAGGCCGAGTCGACGCGCCGGACGAGGTCGGCTATGCCCTCGGCGAGCCCGTCGGCCGACGGGACCCCGTCCACGCGCGGCACGGCGGTGAGGAAGTGCAGCTTCTCGTTCGGGTCGGTGATGCCGCGCCCGGGACGGCCGCCGGGGATGGTGCGCTGCGCCTTGCGGTCCACCTCGGAGTCCAGCGCGTCACCGAGCTTCAGCTCGATCTTCGTGCCGATCAGGTCCCGCAGGCCCATGCGCATGTCGAGCCAGCGGTTGCCGGTGATCACCAGGTGGATGCCGTAGGTCAGCATGCGGCCGGCGACGGCCATCAGCGTCTGCTCAAGCTCCGGGTAGGTCTGCCGCAGCACGGCCCAGCCGTCGACGACCAGGAAGATGTCGCCGTGCGCGTCCTCGCCCACCGGCTCGCCCTCCCGGGCCGCGTACCCGGTCCTGCCCGCCGCGCGGGCCGCGCGGTAGTCGGCCATCGACGTCACGCCGAGTTCGCGGAACCGCGTCTCGCGGCTCTCCAGCACGGAAAGGACCTCGGCGACGGTGCGGTTGACGCTCTCGGAGTCCAGCCGCCCGGCCACGCCGCCGATGTGCGGCAGTTGCGCCATGCCGAACAGCGTGCCGCTGAAGTCCAGGCAGTAGAACTGCACCTCGGCCGGCGTGTGGCGCAGCGCGAGCGACGCGATGAGGCTGCGCAGCGCCGTCGACTTGCCCGCGTGCGGCCCGCCGACGATCGCCGCGTGCCCGCCCGCGCCCGCCAGGTCCACCGTCATGGGGTCGCGCCGCTGGTGGAACGGCCGGTCGACGATGCCGACGACGGCCGTCAGCGGCGGCCCGTCCGGCGCGCAGCCGTAGCCGCGCCCGGGCCGCACGGACAGGTCGCCGAGCAGCGCGTCCAGCGGCTCGGGCCGGTCCAGCGGCGGCAGCCACACCTGGTGGGCCTGCGGGCCCTGCCCGGTCATCTGCTCGACCATCACGCCGAGCACGGTGCTGCCGAGCGATTCGTTGTCGTCGAACTCGTCCGGCTCGCGGGCCGGTTCCGGCTCGGGCGCGACCTGCTCGGCGGGGACCGGCACGTAACCGGCGGGGAACGGGCGGACGTTCACCCCGCCGCCGAGCGCCAGCGCGCCGCCGTCCTCGCCGTTCACGCGGTACGGGCCGGAGACGTACGCGGCGCGGAAGCGCTTCAGCGTCGCGGTGTCCGTCTTCAGGTAGCCGTGGCCAGGGGCGCTCGGCAGGTGGTGCGCGTCCGTGACGCCGATCGCGGTGCGCGACTCCGACTCGGAGAACGTGCGCAGGCCGACCCGGTACGACAGATGCGCCTCAAGGCCGCGCAGGCGGCCCTCGTCGAGCCGCTGCGAGGCCAGCAGCAGGTGCAGCCCCAGCGAGCGGCCCAGCCGCCCGATCTGCACGAACAGGTCGGCGAAGTCGGGCTTCTGGGCCAGCAGTTCGGAGAACTCGTCGACCACGATGAACAGGCTCGGCAACGGCGCGAGCGCCGCGCCGCGCTGCCGCGCGCGCTCGTAGTCGCGCACCGACACCAGGTTGCCCGCGTCGCGCAGCACCTCCTGGCGGCGGTTCATCTCGCCCGACAGCGCCTCGCGCATGCGGTCCACGAGGGTGAGGTCGTCCTCCAGGTTCGTGATGACCGCGGCCACGTGCGGCAGTTCCGCCATCCCGGCGAACGTCGCGCCGCCCTTGAAGTCGACCAGCACGAAGTTCAGCTGGTCGGGCCCGTGCGTCGTGGCCATGCCGAGCACGAGGGTGCGCAGCAGCTCCGACTTGCCCGAGCCGGTCGCGCCCACGAGCAGGCCGTGCGGGCCCATGCCGTTGAGCGCCGACTCCTTGATGTCCAGTTCGAGCAGCCCGCCGTCCGCCGAGACGCCGATGGGCACCGCGAGCCGGTCCCTGATCGGGCGCGCCCGCCACAGCGCGTCGAGGTCGAGGCGTCCCGGGTCGGGGATGTTCAGCAGCGCGGGCAGCGTGTTCACGGCGGTGGTCAGGTCTTCCGCGTCCGCCTGCGTGGTCGCCGCGTCCGTCCTGAACCGCGCCAGCTGCATGGCGAGCGCCTCGGCCTGCGCGGCCGACAGGCCGTCGGCCGTGCCGAGCCCGTCGCGGGTCTCGCCCGCGACCACGGACAGCGCCGTGCCCGTGATGTCGAGCCGCACGCCGTGCGCGTCCGTGAGGTGCGCGGCCCTGCCGTCGAGGTCGAGCACGGTCACGGCCTGCATGCCGTTGGCGTCGAGCAGCGCCTCGGTGCCCGTCACGCGGCCCCCGTCGAGCACCACGAGCAGGTGCGGCAGCTCCGGGTCGGGGTCGGCGTTGCGGTTGAAACGGGTGCGGCGGGTCAGCTCCGCGCCCAGCCACTCCTCCAGCACGCCGAGCACGCCGTGCGTCATCCGCACCGGCCCCACGTGGTCCACCTCGTCGGGGTGGTGCGCGTGCGGCAGCCACTTCGCCCAGCCCCAGTCCGCGCCCTCCACCTCCCGGGCGCAGACCACGACGCGCAGGTCGCGCGGCGAGTGGAACGTGACGGCGTGCGCCACCACCGCGCGCGCCAGCGCGCGCGCCGCCTCGGGGTCGTCCGCGGTGACGGCGAGCGACGCGAACCTGCGCAGCGCCACCTGCACCGGCAGGTCGGGCACCACCGAGTGCGCGTCGATGAACCGCTTCAGCGCCACCGCCGACAGCGGGTCCAGGTCCTCGACCGGCGGCGACTCGCCCGGCACCAGCGGCGTCGCCAGGTAGCGCGGCCCCGCGCCCACCCGCACGGTCCCGAAGTCGGCGTCCGCGCCCCGGCGTTCCCACAGCCTGCGGCTCTCGGCCACGGACCACAGCACGGACGGCTCTGGCGCGTTCCACTCCAGCGCCTCGCGCTGCGCCTCGGCCGTGCGCCGCACCTGCGCGCGGGTGCGCTCCAGGTACCGCAGGTACTCGCGCCGGTCGTTGCGCGCCTGGCTCTTGGCCGAGCCGCGCTGCCGCAGCACCGAGCCGATCACCATCGCCAGGCAGGACACCAGGAACATGGTGCCCACGATGTAGCCGATGGCGCCGCGCCCCATGGTCAGCATGTAGAGCACGGAGCCGAGGCCGCTGAGCGCGGGCAGCGCCGTCATCCAGATGTTGCTGTCCTCGGGCTGCGGCAGCGGCGGCGGCGCCTTGAGCACCAACTCGTTCTCCGGCACCGCCGGCTGCGCGGCCCGCGCCGGCCGCCGGACCACGGTGGTCGGGCTGCTCATGGTGCGTCCCTCACTTCTCCCCGGTCACGCGGCGGTCACTCGGCGGGCGCGGGGTTGGGCGCGCCGAGCACCAGCTCGGAACGCCGGTCCCAGTACCGGTCGAGCACCGGGTCGTGGTATCCGCCGGACGTCTCAAGCTCGGCCAGACGGTCACGGTACTGGCTCGGGCTGTTCTCGCGGACGTCGGCGAGCGCTTCGGCGTCCTCGCGGCTGACCCCGGGGATGTTGCCGGACTCGGCCGCGGCCTGCGCGAACCAGTACCGCATGTCGCCGCCCTGGTCGAGGATCGTCTCGTAGCGGCGGTTCTCCATGATCTCTTCCTGGGTGGGCGGCGGTCCCACGTACTCGCCGACCACGGTCTCGGCGACACCGAGCACTTCGCCGGTGATCCCGGTGACGCTGCCCGCGGCCGGGATGAGGCCGATCGTGTCGTTGATGGCGGTGGCCAGCTCGAAGCCGGCCGCCCAGTTGCGCTGGACGGCGGTGCCCGCCTCATCGGTGGCGCGTTCCTCGTTGAACGGGTGGTTCTCGCGGGCCAGCGCGAACTCGCCGGCGTCGATCGCGCCGTGCAGGTCGGCCAGGTTGCCCATGTACTGGCCGATGTCCACGCTGTCGTCGTTGAACGCGTCGAGGGTGCGCTCGTACGCGTGCCGCTGCACGCCGCCGTAGAACTGGTCCTTGAGGTTCTGCTCCTGCCCCGCGACGAACTCGAAGTAGGCGGCGCGCTCCTCCTGGGTCAGCACGAAGCCCGGCACCTCATCGCCGAGCAGCGTCAGGGCCGTGTTCTCCTCGACGCCCTCCTGGCCGGTGTTGGCGAGGAAGTCCAGGTAGGCGAGGCCCGTGTCGAGGATCGCGCTGGTCACGGCCTCGCGGGGCTGGGCTCCATCGCCGATCGCGGTGTCCGGGCCCACGACCTGGAGGACGTTGCGCGCCGCGTCGAGCTGGTTCCTGCTGGGCTCGCCGTCGGCGGGCGGCGTGGTCGCGGCGCCGATGAACGCGCCCGCCGCCTCGCCCTCGTCCGCGTTCCAGCGGAGCGTGACCAGCTTCTCCAGCAGCTCGGGGTCGGTCAGGGTGCGGGCCGCGGCCTCCGGGTTGGTGGACACCATCGTCAGCATGTCGGAGCCGCCGGTGAGCGAGGCGAGGTCGTCCACGTCGCGGATGTAGTTGCCGCTGCCCGAGATGGCCTGGGACGCGATCTCGCGGTCCCAGTGCTGGTAGTCCTCCTCGATGTGGATGGCGGCCGTGGCCACCTCCTCGCCGAACACGTCGCCGGGCCGCATCGACGCGTGGGACATCAGCTCGCCCAGGCCGTTGTACTGCGCGACGCGCTCGCGGACCTCGTCCTCCGACAGGTCGGGGTCGAGCAGGTCGTCGTCCATCATCGGCTTGATCGAGTCCGGCACCAGGGCCGCGTCCTCCGTCGGGTGCAGGCCGCCCCGGGCCGGGGACATCAGCGTGTTGACGCCGTTGGCCACGGTCTCCCGCACGCCGTCGTAGGCCTCGCCCTCCAGGGCGCCGAGGGTGGCGAGGTCGTCCGCGCTCAGGGTGTCGTAGAAGCTGCGCAGGTAGGCGCGTTCCTGCGAGGTCAGCTCGCCGCCGTCGAGGCCGTTGACCAGGCGGTCGACGCCCGCGCTGTAGCGTTCCAGCTCCTCCGGGTCCGGGTTGTCCTCCTGAAGCAGCTCGTGCAGCTGCTCCGCCTCGTGCTCGGCCCGGCCGTCGGTGTGCCAGAACGGCACCGGCGAGTCGGAGACGTCGTAGCCGTACTCGCTCAGCTGCCCCTCCTTCTGGTGCAGCATCGCGTAGTAGTCGTCCACGTCCTCGAACATCCGGTCGTACGCGCGCGAGGCGCTGTCGGCGGCGAGTTCGAGCCGGTAGTCGCGGATGTGGGACTTCAGGTCGTCCTTGGGGAACGTGGGCCGCGTGCCTGTGAACGTCTCCTCGTGGATCGTGTAGGAGAACAGGTCGTGCTCGCCGCCGCTCTGCTCGGCGAACCAGGACTCGAACGCGCTCCAGTCGTCCTGGGCCGCCGTGTTCTGCGTCTCCACCACCCAGTCGAGCCCCATGGGCCCGGTGATCGCCTCGTCGTTGGACTCAAGCACCGCCTCGGCCTCGCCCGCGACCTGGTTCAGCACCGAGGAGATGTTCTCCAGGTTCTCCGCGCCCAGGTCCTCGTAGGTCTGCGTCAGGTGCTCGGAGGCGTCCGCGTAGATCGCGTTGCTGCCGCGCGTGCCCGCGCGCTCCTCAAGCGTGGAGGCGTAGGCCGCGACCCCGCCCGCGTCGTCGGCCTCTTCCGCGCCGTTCCGGAAGATTCCCGCGAGCGAATCGATCATTTCCAGATCGGTGTCGGAGGCGAATTCGCTTTCCAGCTCCCATGGATCGCAGCCCGCCTTGTCGATGACGTCCTGCTTGGTTATCGAAATGTCGGACACGATGGGGCTCCGGAAGGGCAGGGGCGCGAAAGAGCGGCAGTGACGGGTAAGTTGAGTGGGCCGGAATGGCCACGGTCGGTTCGTTCAGATGCGGTCGGCGATCCCCTGCCCGACGTCGCCGAGCGAGGCGGCGCCGAGCACGTAACCGGCGTCCGCGTCGGTCTCGTCACCGATGTTGGCCGCGGTGACCGCGCCGGTCGCGATCTCGCCGCGGGTGTCCTGCACGCGCTGCGCGGCCCGGGAGCGCTCCCCGGCGGCCGAGCCGAGCGCCGAGCTGAAGCTCGCCGCCTGCGCGCCGCCGAAGTGCGTCGAGGCGGGGGAGGCGTTGCCGACGCGGCGGGCCAGGCTGCCCGCCACCTCGGCCGACTCGTCGTGGTGCACCGCGCTGACGCGGAACTCCTCGGGCAGGTACTCCGTCGAGTCGTCCGACATCAGGCCCTCCTTCGCTGTTCTTCGTGTTCTGCCGACGGCGGCTCGCCGTTGTGTGCTGCTCCCACCGTGCCACCGCGGCGGCCGGGCCGGTGCGCTCGGCCCGGCCGCCGCGGTGGCGGCCCGCTCACCGGCGGGGGTGGATGCCCCCGTGGCACCCACGCCCGCCGGAGTCACCCACCGAGCACGCCGGGCCCCGCCTTGCGGCCCGAGGCCCACACGCGCGGGTCCTCGGTCAGCTCGGTCGGCTTGCCCTGGCGACCGCGTTCATCGGCCCGGCCCCTGGGTCGCGCCGCCCCCGGCGCGGGCGCAGGGGCGCCCGCGAGGCGGGCCGCCGCGTCGCGCGGGCGCGGCTTGACGCCGCCGGGCACCTCGGCCGTCGCGGGCCTGCGGGCGCCCGCCGCGGCGCGGCCCGCGCCGGGCGCGCCGGCGCGCGAGGCCGCCGCGCCGGGCGGCGGCGTGTACGGCCGTCCGCCCTGCGCGGCCTCGTGCATCGCGAACCGGCCCGCGACCGCGGCCCGCGCCGCGAGGTTGCGCGTCGCCTGCTGCACGACCTGGCCGCGCGCGGGGCCCGTGTGCCCGACGCTCGGCGGCATCGTCCCGCCGTAGAGACCGGCGAGTCCCGCCGCCGTCCCGCCCACGCCGACGGCCGCCACGGCGCCGCCCCCGCCGCCGCCGAAGCCGGTCACCATCGCCCCCGGGCCCGTGCCGAGCCCGGACAGCCGCGTCGCGTACTCGGTGACCGCGCCGAACGGCTGCCCGGTGACCGGGTCGATCCAGCGGCCCGTCACGGTGTCGAACTCCCGGCCGGTGGCCGGGTCGACGAGGAAGCCGGTGTTCGGGCTCTGCACCCAGCCGGCGAAGTCGCCGTGCTCGGGCCCGAGGACGCGCGAGTGCGGGTAGTCGCCGACCCCGACGTGCGAGCCGTTGGCCACGTGCACCAGCTCGCCGGAACCGCCGTACCCCGCGGCCCCCGCGCCGCCGAACGCCGCCGAACCGCCGCCCCCCGCGCCCCCGCCGCCGACGCCGCCACCACCGCCACCGACGGGGCCGCCGCCCGAGCCACCGCCACCGCCGCCGCCTGGCGCCACGGGCACATCGCCGCCCGTCACCCGCGCGATGGCGTCCCCGAGGTGGGCCCGAACCTTCTCGGCCTCCTTGACCAGCCGCTGCCGTTCCTCGAACTGCACCTGCGCCGCGTGCACCGCGCCCGCCCCGACGTCGGGCCCCCCGGGCGACTCGGACGCCGCGTTGAACTCGACCTCAAGCGCCAGCGCGCGCTCCGTCGCGCGCGCCGAGGCGTCACCCGCCGAGTTCAGCTGCTCGGCGATCACTTGGGCGACGGCGCCCGCGCCGCCGGCCCACGACGCGGCGCCCTCGATGCGGTCGGCCAGTTCGAGCAGCCCGACGCCCGGCTGCCCCGCCGCCTCCGACGCGGTGCCCGAGAGCCGGTCGCCCTCGGACGTGCCCGCGCCGGCCAGCGCGATCCACGCGCCGGCCGCGGCGTAGATGCGGATGTGCGCGGCGCTGTACACGTCGTCGACGATGCTGTGGAAATCCGCGGAAGTCGACATGTCACTGCACCTCGTAGTACGAGCCGCCGCCACCGCCGGTGGAGTTCAGGAAGTTGTTCATGTAGGTCACGGGGTCTTCCACGCCGTGCAGCGTCGACCGCGCGGCCTCGTCCGTCTCGTCCGCGAGCCGCGCGGTCTCGGCCGCGCTCTCGCTGATGTCCTGCACCGAGATGCCGGCCCGTTCCAGCTCGGTGAGCATGGCGGAGGCGGCCGATGCGAGGGCCGCTTCCGCCGCCGCGCCGTTCGGCGCGGTGCCGAACAGGCCCTGGGCCGACGCGATGTCGATGAACTTCGCCCGCATCGCGGCGAGCCGGTCACTCTCCCCGGTGCCGGCCTCCACGTCGCGCGCGGCGTCCGGGTTGAGTTCCAGGTCCCCGTCACTCATCCCGTGTCCTCCCCTTCCTCTTCCCTCTCACGCCGGTGCCCGCGCCCCGTCGCGCGCGGCTCGCCCGCGCGCGGGTGCGGGCGCGGCGGTGGTCAGCGACCGCCGCCGGACGCCGCGTTCACCATGGCCCGGCCGCCCTCGTTGCCGATCAGCTGAACGTCGCGCATCGCGCGGTTCTGCGAGGTCACGCTGTCGTCGTAGCCGGTGGCCTCGCGGCGGAACTGCTCGTCGCGCTCGTTCAGCACCTCACCGATCGAGGCGTCCACGAGCCCCTGCTCGATCAGGCCCATCAGCTGGGAGTGCACGCCGTCCCAGATCTCCGTGTACTGCTCCTGCTGGCCGGTGGTCTGCGACTGGATGCCGTCCAGCGCCTCGTTGCCGAACCGGATCGTGTCACCGCTCATCGTCCTGCCCCTTCCTTCGCCTGTGCCCTTGCCGAATGCCGCTGTCGCGCGTGTCGCCCGCCGTGCCCGGCGGGCTCAGATGCGGGCGGCGATACTCGAATCGGGCACAGGGCCCTGGTGCACATCGGCGTTGTTCAGCACGTTCTGCGCGTCGAGGTCGGTCTCCCGGCCGGTCGTCGCCGTCAGCCCCAGGTCGCGCGACAGCCCGTCGAGCGCCTCGGCGAGCGCCTGTCCCGCGCGCCCCAGGTCCTCGTAGTTCTCCACGGCGCGGGCCGTGCCGGAACCGGTGTAGGCCGTGCCGACACTGGCGCTGTGGCCGCCGATGCCCTGCGCGACGGCCTCCATGTCGGTGTACGCCTGGTTGATGATGGCCTGCACCCGGTCGACTTCCTCGGGTGAGAGCTTGACCTCATCACTGCTCATCGCTGTCCTTCTTCCGCTCCGTCAGGTGTGCCCGGGCCTGCTCGCGGCGCCCCGGCGGGTGTTTTCATACTGACCGTGCACGTCCGGCATGGCCAGGGAGGGGCTTCCACCAGCCTGTCGCAGAATCGTCACAGTCGGCCCTCACGCCGGTAACAGGGCGGTGACCTGCGTAAACGCCGCTCGTGGCGACCGCTGGGCGGGGCAGTCGGACCGCGCGCGGCGCCGCGGCGTTCAACTGCGGCCCACGCTGTGCGGTGCCGCCGCCCGCTTCCCGCCCGCCTCGGCCCGTGTCCGGCCCGCTGACCCACGGGATCATGCACGAAAGCGCAGGCCGCGGGCGTTCGACTGCCGCGAGTCCGCGGTCGAACGCCCGCGGCCCCGCGGCGGTCTCGAAAGCCCTCGGGATCAACCGGCCTCGGGCGTGTACCAGTACAGCGGTTCGCCGCCGTTCGGCGCGAACGTGATGCTGGCGGGCGTGTCACCCTCCTGCACCAGGAAGACCGAGCACTGGGTCACCGTTCCGCCCGGCGCCACCATCTCGTCCGGCACGCGGTCCCTGCACTGCTCGACCTCGCGGCCGTAGACGTCGATCAGCGTCACCTTCTGCGCCTGCTGACCGCTCGCGGTGCGCATCGTGACCGAGTCCTGCATGGACGGGTACAACTCGATGTCCGGGTGGTCGTTCTGGTACTCGACGCTGACGAAGTACGGCACCTGGCCCTCGGTGTCGACGTCCCAGTCGGCCAGGTCCTCGGGCGCGCCCTGGACGACGCCGGCCGGGGTGACGTTCAGCGGGATCTCCTGCTCGTCGTTGTCCAGCCACGTGGTGGCGGCGGCCTCACCGGCGGGCAGGGCGGCGTCCTCGCCGCCCTCGGCACCCTCGACGGACCACACGAGGGGCGCGGCGCCGTCGTCCACGTAGGACACGGCGGTGGGTTGCATGTGCGGCGGCAGCATGTGGATCTGGCAGACCTCGGCGGACTGGCCCGCGGCGAGCCGCTCGGGGGCCTCGGCGTCGCAGGCCGCGGGCAGCGGGGACTCGCCCGAGGAGGAGAAGCCGCCCATGATGGAGATGCGTTCGCCGGTCCAGCCGCCGGCGTCGACGACCGAGAAGCCGTCGAGGTCGCCGTCGCTGAGGGCGGAGTCCGACGCGGTGTACTCGACGGTCAGGTAGTAGGGGACGAAGCCCTCCATCTCGTCGTCGAGCCGGATGTTCTCCAGGTCGGACGCGTCGCCCCTGGCCAGGCTCACGGGGGTGATGTCCACGGCGTTCGCCTGGTCGTCGACCGTCCACGTGCTCTGCCCGGCGGCCGTGTCCAGCGTCAGGGCGGTGGGTTCGGCGCCCGAGCCGCCCTCGTCCGCGCCGCTCGACTCGGCGCTCTCCGCGCCCTCCGTGCCGCCGTCGCCGCCGTCGTCCCCGCAGCCGGAGAGCAGCAGCAGCGCCCCCGCGCCCATCACTCCGACGAATTTCCTGGGTATGCGCATCACAACTCCGGTGGCAGCAATTCGTTCGCGCCTGGATGGCCGCGAAGGTATTTCGAGAACGACGGCCCGACGAGCCGCGCCCGTTCGTGTGCGGGCGCCCTGCCATCGGGAATGGGAGCAGCTTAGTCATGGCATGCCAGTGCAAAGCAACCGGCCGCGGGCGCGGGGGGCGCGGCAGCGTTCCTGGCGGAGGTGGAGCGGGCGGCGGCGGCACCCATTGACGGCCGTCCACGCCGCTGTCATGGTCTAGACCTGAAGGGGCCCGACCTCACAGGCCCTGCCGGGACCCGGCCGCGAGGACCCGCGCGGTCCGGCCGTCCCATGGTTCTTCTCCCGTTCGGCACCACTCGGTAACCAACGGCATGAAGGGGAAAACTCCCGTGACCATCACCCCCACCGTGCGCCGCCGGCTCTCGGCGTGGCGCGCCGCCGCGGCGCTGGCCCTCGTCGCGATATTCCTCGGGCTGCCGGCCGCCCCGGCCGGCGCCGCCGAGGAACGGGCCGCCGCCCCGAACGCGGCGTTCGTCGTCAGCGAGGCCCAGTTCAACCAGATGTTCCCGAACCGCAACAGCTTCTACACGTACAACGGGCTGATCCAGGCGCTCAGCTCCTACCCGGCGTTCGCCAACACCGGCAGCGACACGGTCCGCAGGCAGGAGGCCGCCGCGTTCCTCGCCAACGTGCACCACGAAACCGGCGGACTCGTGCACATCGTCGAGCAGAATCAGGCCAACTACCCGCACTACTGCGACTGGAGCCAGCCGTACGGCTGCCCCGCGGGCCAGTCCGCGTACTACGGCCGCGGGCCGATCCAGCTCAGCTGGAACTTCAACTACAAGGCCGCGGGCGACGCCCTCGGCATGGACCTGCTGAACAACCCGTGGCGGGTCGAGCGCGAGCCCGCGGTCGCCTGGCGCACGGGCCTGTGGTACTGGAACACCCAGAGCGGACCCGGCTGGATGACCGCGCACAACGCCATGGTGAACCAGGCCGGCTTCGGCCACACCATCCGCGCGATCAACGGCGCCCTTGAGTGCGACGGCCGCAACCCCGCCACCGTGCAGAGCCGGGTGAGCAGGTACCAGCAGTTCACGCAGATCCTCGGCGTGAGCCCCGGCGGCAACCTGTACTGCTGATCCGGCCGGTACCGCCGCGCCGCACGAACCGGATTGAACCCCGCACGACCCGCACCGCGCCCGGGCCCGGAAACGGGCCGGGCGCGGCCGGCTCCATGCTGATGGAGTGCCGGTTCAGTGGTGCGGGTGGTGCCCTCCGCCGCCCCCTCCTCCGTGGTCGGGCGGGCCGCCGGGAACGGTGCCGTCGGCGCGCGTGACGGTGAAGAGGCCGGCCATGCCCATGTCGGAATGGCTCTGCACGTGGCAGTGGTACATCCAGTGCCCGGGGCCGACCCCTTCACCCGCGACGACCTGGAAGCCGAACGAGTCGCCGGGGCCGCAGATCTTGTTGTCGATGACGCGACTTGAGTCGTTCTCGTCGACGAGGTACCCGGTCCTGTTGTCCGCCCAGCGGTGCCCGTGCACGTGGAAGGTGTGGTAGAACTCGCCGTGGGTGATCATGATGAACTCGCAGCGCTCACCCAGCTTCGCGGTGAAGTTCGGTGCGTCGGCGCCGCTCCTGTTGTTGATCGTCATGTCGTTGAACACGATCGTGTACTGGTGGTCGGGCAGGATGTCGCCCCGGCGCCTGACCACGAGCGGTCCGTAGAGGCCCCGTTGCAGACCCCCGGTGCCGTGGTCGGTGCCCACGACGTGGTCGTGGTAGTTCCAGTACCCGGCGCTTCCCGCGATCACGGTGCCGTCGTCGCGGCGGCCCGGCGCGTGCGAGTTCCACGTGTACAGCCGGCTTTCCCCCGGCTCGACGATGCTGTCGGTCATGCGGGTGCCGTCGCTGTCGATCGCGTAGTCGACGCCGTGCACGTGGAGGCTGACGGCCACATCGGCGTTGTTGACCAGATCGATCTGGAGGGTGTCGCCCTCGTACATTTCGAGGAGGGGGCCGGGTATGCGGGCCTCGCCCGGTTCGAGGCCGTAGCCGAGCTGCCCGTTCGGCAGGTTCTCGGCGTACATCGTGAAGCGGCGGACCTGGGCGGGAGCCGCCGCAGGCCGTCCGGCGGGGGACGCGGCGTGCGCGGCCGTCAGTCCGGTGGGAACGAGGGCCGCCACGGCGGCGCCACTGGTGAAGGATCGTCTGGAAAAGCCTGGTCGCCGCATGAAATGCGCCTTCCTCGATCGGCACACGTGATCCTGACGGCGCCTCATGGTATGGGCACGCCAAGAGTTTGACCACCATCAGGACAAAGTTTCTTCAATCCTGGTCATAGTCATTGGCGACTCAGCAAAAGACGTCTAGCTTCCTAGGGCGTTGCTGCTGTCACCTGAAAGGGGCTGGCGAGCTATGGGCCGCAAGCCACAGGTTGTGGCACTCGCTGCGACCATGACCCTCGCGCTGCTGGGCACGGTCCCGGCCGCCGCGCAGGACGAGGAGAGGAGAGCGGCGCCGCCGGGCGGCCAGGACCCGTTGGTGCTGGTGTTCCACGCCGAGGACGCGCCCGAGGACAGAACGCTGGCCGGGGTCCGGGCCATCGAGGCACTGGGCGCCGAGGGCCCGGCCGCCGAGCACTTCGCGGTCGACGTCACGAGCGACCCGGCGGACTTCACCACGGCCGGCCTGCTCGACTACAACGCCGTCGTCTTCCTGTCCACGGACGGCGCCGTGCTGAACGCGAACCAGGAAGCCGCGCTCCAGACCTACGTGCGGCTCGGCGGCGGATTCGTCGGCATCCACGACGCCGCGCTCGCCCAGCCGGAATCCGAGTGGTTCACCGGCCTCATCGGCTCCCGCCCCGACGCCGCGAGCCCGGACGACGTTCAGACCGCCGTCGTCGAGGTCGGCGACCGCGTCAACCCGGCGACCCGGGGGCTGCCCGTCGAATGGGCCAAGCGCGACGTCTGGTTCAACTGGGAGTCGAACCCGAGCGGCCAGGTGCACACCGTGGCCCGCGTGCGGGAGAGCACCTACGAGCCCGGCGACACCGCCGAGGGCTGGGACCACCCGATCTCGTGGTGCCGCGACTACGACGGCGGGCGTTCGTTCTACACCGGCATGGGCGGCACCGCGCAGAGCTTCTCGGAGAACAACTTCCGCAAGCACCTGCGCGGCGCGCTGCTGTGGACCAGCCGCCTCGCGCGCGCCGACTGCCAGGCCACGATCGACGACAACTACGCGGCCGAACGCCTCACCGAGCCCAACGCGCCGCAGTCCCTCGACCAGATCGGCGAGCCGCACGGCCTCGACATCGCGGACGACGGCCGGGTGTTCTACATCGGCCGCGGCGGGCAGTGGACCAACGCGCCCGTCGTCACCGACTGGGCCGACCCGGACATCGGCCTCGGCCCCGGGACCGTGCACGTCTACGACCCGGCGACCGACGAGGTGACGCTGGCCGCCACCCTTGAGGTCTTCGGCAACAAGGGCGGCGGCGGCGAACTCGTCAAGAACGAGGAAGGGCTCGTCGGCATCGTCCTCGACCCCGACTTCGACGACAACCAGTGGGTCTACCTGCACTGGACGCCGCACTCCGAGATCGACCGCGAGACCCACACCGGCGAACGGCGCGTCTCCCGGTTCACGTTCGACGAGGCGAGCGGCACCCTCGACCTCGCCTCGGAACAGGTCCTGCTGTCCTGGCAGGTGCAGATCCACAGCTGCTGCCACGCGGGCGGCGGTATGGACTTCGACTCCGAGGGCAACCTGTACATCGCCACCGGCGACACCAACTCCTCGCAGTTCAGCGGCGGCTTCTCGGGCAACAACCCGGAGCCGGAGTTCGCGGGCGTCTCGTTCGCGGACGCGCGCCGCACCGCGGGCAACACCAACAACCTCAACGGCAAGATCCTGCGCATCCACCCCGAGGACGACGGGACCTACACCATCCCCGAGGGCAACCTGTTCACGGGCGAGGAGGAGGGCGGCGGCAAGACCCGCGCCGAGATCTACGTGATGGGCGTGCGCAACCCGGCCCGCATCGCGATCGACCCGCAGACCGACTGGCTCTACGCCGGCTGGGTCGGGCCCGACGCGCCCGAGCCGAGTCCGACGTGGGGGCCCGCGAAGTACGACACGTTCGCCGTCATCACCGAGGCCGGCAACCGCGGCTGGCCCTACTGCATGGGCAACAGCCAGCCCTATCGCGACCGCAACCTCCCCGACCCGGAGCAGCCGCTCGACTGGTACGACTGCGACGCGCCGAGGAACGAGTCCCCGCACAACGACGGCCTGGTGGACCTGCCGCCCGTCACCGACAACAACATCTGGTACGCCCCGCAGGGCGGCGCCCCCGACTTCCCGCGCGACGCCGACGGCGTGCCGAGCTACGAGCTGGACGAGCAGTTCCTGCGGCTGCCGTGGCTCACCGGCGGCGGACAGGCCGCCATGAACGGGCCCGTCTACCGGCACGACGACGAGAGCGGCAGCGACGTCGCCTGGCCCGCCTACTGGGACGGCAAGTGGTTCGTCGGCGACCTCTACGACGCCGACCAGCCGCGGCACGCGGTCGTGATGGACCCCTCCAACGTCGCGGGCGGCGGCCTCCCGGTGCACGCCGACGGCCTTGACGGCATCATCCCCGTCGGTGAGGGCGGCATCCGCAACCTCATGGACTGGAAGTTCGCGCCCGACGGCTCGCTGTACCTGCTCGACTACGGCCGCGGCTTCTTCAACGCCGACCAGCACTCCGCGCTCTGGCGCGTCACCTACACGGGCGGGCCCGCCACCCCGCTCCCCGCAGACCTGGCCCGCTGATCCGAGCCCGCGGCAACGTCGCGAGAAGGACGGAAGGACGCATGACGCACGGCAGCCTCCCCGGGCCAGCACCCCGGGGCAGCAGACTCCTCCACCACAACCCGGCCACCCGCCGCACGCTGGTCCTCCTGGTCGCCCTCTGCCTGGGGGCGCTCACCCTGGTCTCCGGCCCCGGCGCCCGGGCCCAGCAGCCCGGCGGCGGCGCCGAGCCGGCCGCCGAGCAGGTCCTGACCTGGACGGCCGACAACGACATCAACCGCTACCTCACCCAGCCCACCACCGCCGTCGCCGGCGAGGCGACGCTCGTCTTCGAGAACAGCGCGGCCACAGGCAACACCACGAGCATGCCGCACACCCTGACGTTCGACACCACCAACCCCGACTACAACAACGACGTCGACGTCAACATCATGGCCAACCCCAACGACGTGAACGGCGGTCGCTGGGAGGTCGACGTCGTCCTGACCCCCGGCACCTACCGCTTCTTCTGCGCCATCCCGGGCCACGGCGCGATGCAGGGCGAACTCGTCGTCACCGAGGGCGACGGCGGTGGCGGCGAGGACACCACGCCGCCCGAGGTGACGGCGGCCGTCGAGGGCGAGCAGAACGCCGACGGCGCCTACATCGGCAGCGCCACCGTCTCCCTCACGGCCACCGACGAGGGCTCGGGCGTCGACGGCATCGAGTACGCCGTGAACGGCGAGGAGTTCGCCCCCTACGAGAGCCCCGTCGTGCTCGGCATTCCGGGCGACCACACCGTCGCCTACCGGGCCACCGACGTGGCGGGCAACGTCTCCGAGGAGCAGGAGACGAGCGTGACCGTGGTCGAGCCGTCGGGCGAGGACACCACGCCGCCCGAGGTGGCCGCGACCGTCGAGGGTGAGCAGGACGCCGACGGCAACTACGTCACCATGGCCACCGTGTCCCTCACCGCCACCGACACCGGGTCAGGCGTCGCGGGCATCGAGTACGCCACGGGCGGCGAGGAGTTCCTGCCCTACACCGAGCCGGTCATGGTGCACAGCGTCGGCGAGCACACCGTCACCTACCGGGCCACGGACAACGCCGGCAACTCGTCGGAGACCGGAAGCGTGACGTTCACGGTCGTCGAGGAGGACCAGGGCCCCGGCGAGCCGCCGCCACCGGACTGCCCGGAGTCCGACGACCGGCCGCTGGTCGTCGTCGGGGACGAGTGGACGAACGTCCCCAACCGCACCGACCGCCACGGCTGCACCGTCAACGAGCGCATCGAGGACGAGGCGCCCTGGTCGTCCAACGGCTCCTTCCAGAACCACGTCCGGCAGGTCACGGCGGCCATGATCGACGACGGCGTCATCGACCGGCGCGGCGCCGAGGAGATCCAGGAGGCCGCCGACCGCTCCAGCATCGGAGACCCCGGCAACCGGGACGGCTACCAGCGGATCTTCACCGGGACCGCGCAGTCGCTCGACCGCTGGTCGCACGTCGGCGGCGGCGCGTTCGGCCTCAACGACGACGGATCGATCACCAGCAGCGACACCGTCGGCGGCATGGGCATGCTGTGGTTCCCCGAGCAGCCCTACGAGGACTTCGTGCTGCGCATGAAGTGGCGCGACGACGCGCCTGGCACCCGCTCGGCCAACAGCGGCGTGTTCGTCGGCTTCCCGCGCGTCCACGACCACCCCGAGGAGTCACGGCCGGAATGGGTGGCGATCAAGTACGGCCACGAGATCCAGATCTACGACGACGCGTTCGGGGACCAGTACAAGACGGGCTCCGTCTACGGCTTCGACCTCGTCAACCGCGGTGAGGCCCTGACCACCCCGAAGGGCACCTGGAACGACTACGAGATCCGCGTCGTGGACCAGCACTACACCGTGTACCGCAACGGGCTGCTGGTCAACGAGTTCACCAACGCGCCCGGCCAGCTGTTCTCCCCGCCGCGCGCCGACGACCCGGGCACCGACGGGCGGCAGCGCGACGCCGGGTACATCGGGTTGCAGACGCACGGCACGTCCGACGTGATCTCGTTCCGCGACATCCGCGTCAAACCCCTGTAACCGACCACCTCCCGCACCCCCCACAGGACCGGGGCCCGCCGCAGCCTGCGGCGGGCCCCGGTCTGGTGCGGTCAGGCCACGGTGCCGGTGACCTGGTTCCCGGACTTGACCACGTCATAGGTCACGGTCGCCCCGCTCCAGTAGTGGAACGTCAGCGTCACCCGCCGCCCGTCCGCCACCTCCGCGAAGAACGCCGGCGTCAGCGTCGTGGACCCGCCCGCGTAGTCAGGCGCGAACGCGACGTCGAACTCCTTGAACGGCGTCCAGTTGTGCGGGCCCGCGTTCGTCCCGTCCTCGTACACCGCCTCCATCGTCGCCAGCCGGTCGCCCCGGAAGTCGGTCGGCACGGCGAACGCGTCCGTCGTCCCCGAGGCGTCCGCGAGCACCGGCCGGTCGTAGGTGATCAGGTCGATCCGCCACGGCTCGCCCTTCGAGAAGTGCGCGGTGAGCTGGGCGTTCGTGCCGTACTCCCGGTCCCCGTCCAGCCGGGCGAGCAGCCGGGCCCGCAGCGTCAGCTCGTTGCCCTGGACGACGTAGTCCGTCCCGCGCCGCAGCCGGTCGCCGTCGTGGCTCAGCCCGGTGAACCTGGTGCCGTTGAGGTTCAGCGTCAGCCGCTGATCGGTCACGGGCGCCGAACGCTCGCTGAACACCTGGTCGGACGACGCCGTCCCCGAACGCCCGCGCCAGCTCGACTCGATGTGACCGAACAACTCCGCGTCGTTCCACGTGAAACCAGTCCGGTGGAAGTGCTGCCCGTTGTCCCACAGCATCGTCGTGACGCCGTGCGTGCGGGCGTAGTGACCGAAGAGTTCGAAGAACTTCAGCTTCTCGCCCTGCTGCACCGTGCCGGTGTGCCGGTCGAAGCCGAGCAACCCGTACTCACCGATCACCACCGGGATGCCCCGCGCGACGAACGTGTCGCGGACCCGCTGGAACATGCCCGTCATGTCGTCCCGCGCGACCTCGTCGAACCGGGTGCCGCCCGCGACGTTCACGCTGAACGGCCAGTAGCCGTAGTAGTGGACGGTCGCGATCAGGTTCGGATCGTCCAGCACGTCGAACGTCGCCATCAGCTCGTCGAGCCGCGCCTGGTCGGCCGAGGTGTGCAGCGAGGGCAGCACCAGCAGCCGGTCGTCGTTCCTGCCGCCGGAACCGCGCACGATCTCGTGGAACGAGGTGTTCAACTCGTGCAGCAGCTCGGCGTTCTCCGCGTCCCCCGAGGAGCCGCTGAACTGCGGCTCGTTGACGCTCTCGAACACCAGCCGGTCCGGCGCGTCCCGGAACCGCTCGGCCAGCTGCTCCCACATCGCGTCGTACCGCGCGCGGACCCCCTCGCGGTCGGCCGGCATGCTGGAGATCCACTGCCACGAGTCGTGGTGGATGTTCAGCATCACCCAGAACCCGTCGTCCAGCGCCCAGTCGACCACCTCGGCCACCCGGTCCAGATGATCGGGATCGAGCGCGTGGTCACCCGGGGCCTGGTGCTGGCCCCAGGTGACGGGTATCCGGATGCTGTTGAAGCCCTGAGCCCTGACGTTCTCCAGCAACTCCTCGGTGATCCTCGGGTTGCCCCACGCGGTCTCGTCCGCGCCGACGGCGTCGAGCGAGTTGCCGAGATTCCAGCCGGGCTGCATCGCCTCGACCGCGTCCATCGCGTCGGCCTTGTGGCCGCCGCGTCCCGGCCCGGCGTCCGGCGCGGCCGACGCCGCGCCGGATGAGGCCATCACCAGGGCCAGGCCGCCGGCGGCCAGGCTCACCCACCTGCGGAACGTTCGGAAACCATTCATGACGCCCCTTCATCCTGCTGCGGAAAGGAACGGGCGGCCCGCCCCGGAGCCACCCGCGGGCGATAGTGACAGTGCGCCGTCAACCGCACAAGAGTCGCGTCCTGTGGTTTCTGAAGCCTCGCCCCCGCGCCGCCGGGTTGGGTCAGCCCTCGACGAGCTTCGCGAAGTCGGGGGCGTAGGCGGCCATCCAGTGCGGACGCAGCCGGTAGTACACCACGGCGTTCTCCCAGTCGAAGGCGTGGTCGCCGTAGAAGTCCTTGACGTATGCGAGGAACTCCGGCCAGGCCGCGTGCGGCTCGCCGCCCCGCGGGTTCAGGATCTCCACCGTGCCGTGCGTGAAGACCCCCAGGTCCTCACCGCGCAGGTGCGCGACGCTGGCGGCGGGCCGCGCGGCCAGGTGACGGGCCTTGGCGGCGCCGGGGTCCGTTCCGAAGTACCACATCCCGTGCAGGAAGTGCCCGTCCACGCCGCTGATCCTGGGCTCGCCCTTCGCCGTCACGGTGGACAGGGAGAGGGTGCACATCCCGGTGAGCACCTGGGTGAGCTGGTCGGCGGTCAGCGTGCGCTCGGCGGTGATGATCGAGCGGAGGTGCGAGGTGGAACGGGACAGAGAGGCGTCGAGAAGGGCCTGAAGCTCTCGCGTCTCTTCCGGCGTTTCGCGCATGGAGATCCTTTGCGTGTACGAGTGACCCGGCCCGCGCCCCCGAACGACGCGAACCGACGCCCTCATGCTCCCCCCAAAACCCGACACCTTCTGTCCGGTTTCCCGTGCGCGTGTCCTGGGCCCGGACCTGCCCGGTCCGCGTCGAGAGGTGGTCCGCCTGACCCCCTGAGCCCCGCGCGCAGTAAAGCGCTGGGCCGTGGTTCTTGGTGGCCAGCTCCGAGACGAGGAGCCGGGCAACTTCGATCCCTTCGTCGGGGAAGCGCCAGCGTCGGAGGACGTCGGTGGTGTGGCGTCGGGCCCAGGCGACGGCATTGTGGGTGGCGGCGAGGGTCAGTTCGCTGATGGACGGGGGACCTGGTTCATGCGGGTGACTCCCTCGGCGGCGTGGCCGGGCGGGTGCGGCGCTGTGGCGTGGGTGGAGGCCCGCGAGACCGGGGTGGCCAGGGACGGGGCGTCCCGACTCGCGGGCTGCTTGAAGGACTACTTCGTGGCGACGACGTAGACGCTGCCCCAGCGGCGCTTCGGGTTGGCCATCGTGGGGTCGAAGGGCCAGGGTTTGACGGTGGTGAAGCCGGCGCCGGTGAAAAGCTGGACGAGCTTCTCGTGGTCATACGCCCACAGGTGCGGGGTGTACGTGGGGTCGTCGTCCTGGTCGCGGAAGACGAGGTTCACGAGGTCGAGCCGGGTGTTGATGTCGTCGTGGCAGTCGCGCTTGGCGTACCAGTGCTCAATCGTCTCGTCGGTGGTGTCCATGGGACCGGGGTACTGGCTCAGGGCGAAGGCGGCGTCGGGAACGCCGGTGATGATCCGGCCGCCAGGCACGAGGACGCGGTGGGCCTCGCAGACGTAGTGCTTGGCCGAGCGTGGGTAGTCGATGTGCTCCAGGAAGTGTTCGGAGAAAATCTCGTCGGTGCTGTCGTCCTGAAGGGGGATGCCCTCGCGGATGTCCCAGAGGAGGTCGGCCGGCGGGACGAGGTCGATGTTGAAGAAGCCGTCGATGCGGTGGGCTCCGCCGCCGATCTGGACCTTGGCGGGCTTGTCGTCGATACGGCCGTTGGGCCAGGCGCGGCGGCTGGAGTGGTGGTAGCGGTGGAGTTCGATCTCCTTGGCGGCGGCCCGGAGGGTACGGGCGAGGCCGTGGGTGGTGGCGGGGTCGGCGAGGATGGAGGCGATCTGCTCGCCGAGGAGGTCTACGGAGGGCATGCCGGAGGGACTCATCACGGATCTCCTACGTGTGAGGTTGCTCGGGGTGGGGTGTGCCGCGGATAGCCGCGATGGTCAGGCGACGCTGGGCGCGGGAGGGGTCCACTGGTTGTTGCGCATGAGGGTGTACTTGATGTCCACCAGCCGCGGGGCGATGGTCAGCGAAAGCTGTTCGGCCGGGTGGAGGTGGCCGGCATCGTCCTGCTCGGCGCGCCAGACGCGGTAGTCGAGGTTGGGGTAGGCCGGGTTGATGCCGATCTCGCCCTTGGGCATCGTGCCGTTGAACGGTGCGACGATGTCCATGTGGTTCCAGTAGTTCCAAGCTTGCAGCGCCTTGTGCTGGTCGAAGTAGAAGTAGAAGTCGGGGTAGCGGCCGAAGGTGCGCAGTTCCCGGTGGATGAGGTGGCCGAGGAGCGGTCCGAGCTGCGTGGCCAGGGAGTCGAACTCCCAGCGCGTGTGGTGCCAGGCTTCCGGGGTGTCGCCGGGCGCGAAGAGGCGGGCGGCGACGAGGTAGCTGATCCGCTCGACCAGGTACGCGCTCGCGTGGGTGGTGTCGATGGTCGGGTCGACTCGGTGGATGAGCGCGGCCAGCTGCTTCGGACGGGGACGGAACCTCGCGAGGTCGAACTTGCCGGCCATGGCGGGGAAGGAGGCGAACAGCATCTCCTTGTACAGCCAGTTGTTCAGCTCGCCGAGCTCGGCCAGGCGCCGGGTGTGGTGCGAAGTCGAGTGGAGCATCAGGTACTCGGCGACCGCTTCGAAGTACAGGTAGCCGAGGATCGGCAGTCGGGGGATCGTCTCGTCGAGCAGCTTGAGGAACGGCTCGGCGTCGACCTGGGTGCCCTGGTAGGCGACAGCGGCAGCGGTGGCGAGGAATGCGGCCGAGTTCTTGATCCGGCTGACGACGGTCTCGCGTAGCTGGTGCCGTTCGTTCTTGCTCAGCAGGTATTCGAGGTGGCTGTAGATGTTCAGGTGGATGAGGCCGAGGCGCAGGTAGTCCACGCCGGCGAGACCTCGATACGCCTGCCGCGGGGTGTCGATCTCGAAGATGAGCGGGGTGGGGACTCGATCGGTGACGCCGAGCTTGGCCAGGAAGGTCGGCGCTTCCTTGGTCAGGACGTAGGAGCCGAGGTTGTGCATGTGGAAGCCCTGGTCGGTCGCGGTGAGCGGCGCGCAGTAGATGCTTCCGACGAGGCAGCCGCCCGACGGGTAAAGCACTCCCTGCCGGCTGATCTTCTCCAGGGCGTGGGTGACGTGCAGCAGGTGCAGTTTGCCGTTTCCGCTCAGGGCCTCGAAGAGGGCGTTCCGCCGCAGCAGGTGGCCGTTCGGGGTGTCCTCGGCGAGACGCCGGTCCCAGCCCGCCGCCTGGGCGGCGAGCGGGTCGGTGTGGTCGGAGGGGTCGGGGATGAGAGTGGAGTCGAAGAAGGCATGGGCGTCAGCCCACAGGTGGTAGACGTCGAGGAAGTCCATGGTCAGACCAGGCCCTTCTCGGCGAGCGCATAGCGGACGGCCGCGGTGCCGCTGGCCCCGGCGAGGTAGGCCCGCTCCGAGACCAGAACCAGGTCGAAGGCGAGGCCGCGCAGCTGGTTGAAGGCGGGCTCGCGGACGTACCGGGAATCCGGCCACCACGTCAGTTTCGGCAGGCGGTAGCGGTCCAGGGCGTCGGCGGCCTTGACCACGTCGGTGATGCGCTCGGCGCGGGCATGGTCGGACTTGTCGTCTGGGGTGAACGCCTCGTACGGAATGTCGTGCAGCCGGACGGCGGTGGTCGCCTGCATGATGCGTCGGGGTGCGGCGGCGAGGCCGAAGTGGCCCCAGAGGGTGTCGGCGTTCGCGGCGAGCCAGATGGCCGCGCGGGCGCCATGCCCGCGGTCGTCCTGGTCGTGGCGCCGCTGGCAGTCGTGTACGGCGGCGGCGAGGATCGCCGTGGCGGCGTCGGCATCGTCGAGGCCGTTCGTGTCGGCGAGGATGGCGGCGAGCGCCGCCGTCCGCATGGCGTGGCGGACGCCGTGGAGCGACGTGTACAGGCGGGGGTCGGCCCACCACCGGGTGGGCAGTCCGCCGTGCGCGAGTAGCTCCTTCGACTGCGGGCGCAAGGCCGGCTGCGGTGCCGGTGGGAGGTCGGGCCTGTTGTCGCTGATCCACGCGATGGTGGCGTGGTCCATGTGCTGGTGGAGCGGGAGCTGCCCTCGGGCAGCCAGGGCGATCAGACTTGCGGTCAACGGGGTCGTGCTCACTCGTGCCCACCCCCTTGGTGGTCTCCGCGGTGATGTTCTCTACCGGATCGGCGCGGCCTGCTGCTCGCGCTCCTTGCGCTCCTGCTCGGCGGCCTCGAAGGCTGCGGTGAAGTCGGCCAGCTCCTGCTCCGTCATCAGGGTCACGCCGAGCGCCGTGGCGACGTCCGTGATCTTGGCCTCGGCCTCGGCGCGGGCGGCGTCGGAGGCGCCGTCCTCCAGCAGGACCTCGAACTCGGCGTGGTAGCCCCACGCCTCACTCCACTTGACCGCGATCTCGACGTCGTCGAGACGGAAGTTGTGACGGAAGTTGAACGCCTCGTGCATCGTCGTCTCGAACCCGAGGGCGTTGAACACCTTCACCGCGGCGGGAACGTCGGCGGAGGCGATGGCGAACTCGGTCTCCGCGAAGGCCGCGCCCTGCCCGATCTTGCTCCCCTTGAGGGTGATCTTGGCGGTGCCGGCGACGGTGTTGTCGGTGACCTTCAAGAGTTGGTCGGGGAGTACGTAGAAGTAGATGTGCTTGTCGTCGGGGCCCAGGTCCTCCCCGTCCGCCTTCAGGCGGGTGACGAGCTGGTCGTGGACCTCCTTGGTGAAGCGGGCGCGCATTTCGACCTCGACGGCCACGGGGCTGCTGCCTCCTCGTTTCAGGCATGGCGAAGCCAGCCGGACCCTGCCGTGCGGGGGCTGTCCGGTCGGGCGATCGCTATGGGCTTGGTGGTTGAGCGCGGGGTGATGCGGCCGATGCGGGTGCTGGCCGCATCACCCCGGTGGATCGGTGGGTGTCAGCCGAGGGTGCCGAAGCGCTTCTCGACCACACCCGAGTGCAGGTAGGTCGGCAGCTGGACGCCTCCCACCGACGTGCGGCCGGTGGCGACCTGCTCCTCCGTCTCGCTGGGGAAGCCCTCCAGCAGACGCAGGCACTGCTGGGCCCATTCCTGCGACGCGGGCCAGTCGCCCGCATCGCGGTGGCGCACGGCCAGGGCGTACGCGGTCTCGGCGGCAGCCCACCGGTCGGTCGCCAGCTCACGCTGGAAGATCGACTCCAGCTCGTCGGTGGAAGCCAGGCGGGTCTGGTTGGTCATGGTGACCTCTCGGTTCAACGGTCGTGCCCCAGTGGTGATCAACGCCCCGGCGTCCCCACCGTCACGCCGTGCCCCGCTGCTAATACGTGTAGATCTCGGCCAGCGTCTTGTAGTCCTGTAGCTCGTCCTTGTCGAACCACAGCTCAACCTCCTGCTTGGCCTCCTCCGCGTTGCCGGACGCGTGCACGAGGTTCGCGACCGCCTTGCCCGATGCGGTGCTGGCCGCCGCGCTGTAGTGCGAGAAGTCGCCCCGCACCGTGCCGGCCGGAGCCTGGTTCGGGTATGTGCTGCCGACGATCTTGCGGACCGTAGCGATGGCGTCGAAGCCCTCCAGCACCAGAGCGATGACCGGCCCCTGCTGCATGAACGTCGCCGTGACGCTGTAGACCTCCGACCCCAGCCGCTCTTCCAGATCGAAGTAGTGCTTGCGGGTGAACTCCTCGTCCATCCACTTCATCTTCGTGCCGACGATCTTCAGCGCGGCGTCCTCGAATCGAGTGATGATCCTTCCTGCCAGGCCACGCGCCAGCGCATCGGGCTTGAGCAGGACGAGCGTACGCTCGACAGTGTGTGCCTGAACCTCGGCCATTGACTCCCTTTCGCCTTGCTTACAAAAAACATGACGGACACCCAGCCGTCAGCTGCTGAGGTTACCGGCGCTGGCAGGGCGGTTCGGGCGCGCGGGCAATGCCCCGGACGGGCGAATGCTGGCCAAGGTGCGGCCGATCAGACCGTCGAGAGACTCGATCCGGCCAACTTCTCTGTCTCCGCTATCCGCTGGGGGCGGGCATCTAGAATCTCCCTGTGGTCGTTCGGCGCTCTCGCGCCTCTTATGCGCCTCCCAGGGACTGAGCCTTTGGCGGGTGATTCCTTGGCCCCTGGTGACTCCGATTCTTCCGGGGCCCTTCCCGCGTGACCATGAAGTGCCAGTGCAGTGGGAGTGCACTTTCAGCACGCGGGTTCCTGCACCGGGGCGGCGACGAAGGGGCAGTCTTGTGGACGTGATCGAGCGCTGGAGCGGCCGGTACGCCTGCCTGCTCCAGTCCGCCCTACGCCTCGGAAACGAACAGTTCGCGGCTCACCTCGGCATCGCCGTGAGGACTGTGGCCACCTGGCACTCCGACGCGTCCGTCGTGCCTCGCAGGGAGATGCAGCAGCTCCTCGACACGGCCCATGAGCAGGCTCCTCCGGCTGCGCGACAGCGCTTCGCGCTCCTGCTGGCGAAGGAGCGATCCCCGGTGGACTCGATGCCGCCCGGCGCGCAGGCGCTGCGGGTGGCCATCGCAGTGGTCGTCCGTGGCACCGACGTCCTCCTGGTATGCCGGCGGGATGACGACGCCGCTGGGATCACGTGGCAGTTCCCGGCTGGCGTCATCAAGCCAGGCGGCAAGGCGGAGACCACCACCGTGCGGGAGACCTTGGACGAGACGGGTGTCCACTGCGCGGTCCGGCAGCACCTCGGGAACCGCCTTCACCCCGTGACCGGCGTGCTGTGCGAATACTTCCTCTGCGAGTACCTGGCCGGCGAGGCCACGAACAGCGACGCGGCCGAGAACATCGACGTCATGTGGGTCCCCAGAAACTCGGTGCTCCGCTTCATTTCCGTCGATACGATCTTTTCACCCATTCTGGCCGTCCTGGAGGAGCAGACGTGACGAACCAGAACACGGACGAGCGCCCGGGCATCGCCGCCGCCATCGTCGTGAACAAGGCACGCGTGCTGATGGTGCGCCGCCGGGTCAGCGAGGGACAGCTCTCCTGGCAGTTCCCGGCGGGAGAGGTCGAGCCCGGCGAGGCCCGCGAGGACGCCGCTGTGCGGGAGACCCAGGAGGAGACCGGGCTGACCGTGGCGGCTGTGAAGCTGCTCGGCGAGCGCGTCCACCCGAAGACGGGCCGGCTGATGTCATACACCGCGTGCGAGGTGCTGGGCGGTAGCGCCCACGTGGCGGACACCGAGGAGCTGGCCGAACTGGCCTGGGTCGCCCATGGCGAGATCCCGGAGTACGTGCCGTTCGGACTGTTCGAGCCGGTGCAGGAGTACCTCGACACCGTCCTGTCTTCCTAAGTGGCTGCCAGGAATTCCCGTATGGCGACCGACGTGTTGCTCGCTGGGGCTCGCGAGCGCTGGGAGACCTGGGCACGGGCGCCCGTGTCGTTTCCTGGCGCCGGGGGCGTGTGCGTGGTCGCCTCTCCTGACTCGGGCCTGAGCCCGCCCGGCTGGGTCGGTCTGGTGGCGCTCGGCGGATCAGCGATCGTGACCGCGCCACGCCCGGACACGGCCGCCGTGGTACGGGCCGCTGTGGGTTCGCTGCCCGGCGACGCGGTCACGGACGCGGAGGCGGTCCGCGCGGTGCTCCCGGTGACCGATGTGCTCGGCCCGGCGGCGCTCGCCTACGCGTCCGCCGACGGCTTCCGGCCGGTGGCCGCCGACGAAGCGAACGTTCGGCGGCTACCGCAGGGCGCAGCCGGATCGGGCGCGCTCGACGACCTGGTGGACCAGGTGACCGACGAGGAGGCCGCCGAGGCCGGCATCGTCGGAATTACCTCACCGGCGTTCGTGGTCAGGTCCGGCGGCCGGGTGGTCGCCGCCGCCGGGTACGAGGTGTGGCCGGACCGGGTGGCCCACGTCTGCGTGCTCACCGGCGCGCGATGGCGAGGGCGCGGACTGGCCCGGGCGGTGGGCTCGGCGGCCGTCGCGCACGCGTTCGCGGCGGGGCTGCTCCCGCAGTGGCGGGCCCGAGGCCCCGCCTCTCGCCGGGTGGCGGCGGCCCTGGGGTTTCGGAAGCTGGGCGCCCAGCTCAGCATCCAACTCGCGGCGGACGCGGGGATGGTGCGGTAGACCGCATGGTCGTTGCGGCCGGGCGGCGAGGCGGGTCACGGGTCTGCGGCGAGGGCGCGAACGAGGGACAGGCAGAACAGGCAGCCCGCCGCGAAGTGCGCGGTGGCCGCCGCGAGCAGCGCGACGGCCACCGTCACCAGCGCCGCCCCCGCCCAATGCGCGGGTCCACGCGGCGGCTTGCCCACAACACGGTGGCGCGGCCCATGACGAAGCTCTCGCCAGTCGCGAACACCAACCGCTTACGCCCCTGACTCATCGCGGTCATGTCGTGCACGGTGAGCGCCTGGCCGCCCACCATGACCTGATCACCGATCGCCACCGTCCTGGCGTCGATCTCGACGGAGACGAGTACACCTTTCACTGGTCAGCCTCCACGGTCGGCACCGGCTCCTGCTCGGCGGAGCGCGGCGGAAGGACATCGGCGGGATAGATCAACGCGTCGCAGGACGCACAGTGCGCCCCGTCGTCCCGGCGCGTGAGTTCGCAGAAGTGGTCACAGAAGAACGGGGACACGCGCACTCCTCAGCGGGCTCGGCATACGCGAACGACGACGAGGCAGCGGCACCGCCCCCGCGACCCGCCCCGGCGGGGGCGACGCACGGACTTCGGGTTGAGGCATAGGGGTCTCCCAGGTCATGAGGATGCCTGCCTGTGCGTGCTGGTTGGGACACACACAGTGGCACTGAACGAGAGACTGCCTGCGCAACGCGGGAGTTGCAATACTTCAGATCCAGTTTTCACCATGCTCTTTCGCGCCGGTTGACGCGCATTGCAAACCGGCAAGCCCGGTGCTTGCATTACGGGACGACGTGACATTGCAGAGTGGGGAAGAAAGGGGAGGAACATGGCGGAGACCACGGGATCGACGGTCCCGCGCCGCCAGCTCGGAAGGCACCTTCGCGAGCTGCGTAATCAGGCGGGATACACGATCAAGGGCGCGGCCAAAGCGGTGGAGATGTCAGACACCAAGATCTGGCGCATCGAGACAGGCCAGACGTCGCTGCGATCGTTCGATGTGGAGATCATGTGCCGCATCTACGGTGCACCGGCCGACCTGACCGAAGCCCTGATGGGGCTGGCGAAGGAGACGAAGGCGCGCGGCTGGTGGCACTCGTTCGGCGAGGCGATCCCCGAGGGATTCGACCTCTACATTGGGCTAGAGGAAGCCTCCGCCCGCATCGACTGGTACGAGCCCCTTCTGATCCCCGGACTCTTGCAGACGGAGGAATACGCGCACGCCGTCATGCGTGCCTACAACCCCGAGGAGTCGGACGAGGAAGTTGAGCGGCGAGTGCGTCTGCGGATGAGTCGGCAGCACTTGCTCACACGGTACGTATCGCCCCCACACCTGCGTATGGTCGTCGAGGAAGGTGTGTTCCGGCGCCCGGTCGGGGGCGCGGCGGCGATGGCCAAGCAACTTCGCCAAGTCGTTGAGCTGGCCGACTTGCCAACTGTGGACCTGCGTGTGGCTCATTTCGGTAGCGGCCTGCACCTCGGCATGCTGAGCGGGCAGTTCACCATCCTGCGCTTCCCGGTCAACGGAGATGGCAAGAACAGCGAGCCCACTACGGTGTACTCGGATGGCTTCACTGGCAACTTGTACTTGGACAAGCCCCGGGAGGTCGACCGGTACGACGCGGTGTTCAGCGACATGTGGGACGGGGCGCTTGATGAAGTGGCGTCCCGGCGCCTCATCTTGGGAGTGGCGGGAGAGTATGAGCAGTAACGCGGGCCCGGGCTGGGTCAAAAGCAGCTACAGCAGTAACGGCAACCAGTGCGTCGAAGTGAACGTTGGTTCCGCGACTGTGGTGGGGGTGCGGGACACGAAGCAGGAGGGGGCGGGGCCCGAGTTGTGGGTGCCCGCTGCCAGTGCGGCGGCGTTCGTGGCGGGTGTGGTCAACGGCACCTTGAGCGCGTAGCCCCCGGAACACAAGTCCCCCATCGGCACCGGCCGGTGGGGGACTCAGCCGGGGAACGCTTCGCGGGCCAGGGTGAAGTCCGGGGCCCGATGTGGCGACGACGGTGGTGCGCGGGCCTCCTCTTGCACGTCCGACGGAGGAATCGCTGTGGATCAGCAGACCGACGACCAGCCGAAGGCCGCCAGGCCAGCGCTCGCATCGATGACCCTGCTGGTCGCCGCCGTCATCGTTCACGACAGGGCCACCGACCGCGTCGTCCTCCTCCAACGCGGCGAGAACGCCACGTTCGCGCCAGGCAAGTGGGACCTGCCCGTCGGCAAGAGCGAACCTGGCGAGCCGATCACCGAGACGGCCGTCCGCGAGTTGTTCGAAGAGACGGGCCTGACCGTGAGGCCGGAGGATCTAAAGGCCGCCCACATCATCCACAAAGCCTGGGGCGTCGAAGCGCCCAACGGCTTCCTCACCGTCGTCTTCGCAGCCCACGCATGGACCGGCGAACCCGAGAACCGCGAACCCCGCAAGCACTCCCGGGTCTGCTGGGTCGACACCGACGCCATCCCCGAAAACTTCGTGGACACCACATCAAGTGCCCTTCACGGATACATCGCGGGCGACACCGACATCTCCTTGGGCGGCTGGCGGTAAAGAGCCCACGTCCCCGTGCTGGGTCAAGAGCAGCTACGTGTGCGGCCCGACCCCTCGAAGGTGCGCGAGAACAGCGGCTCGTCCCAGACGCGGTTGGCCATGGCAACAAGGTGGATACCCTGGCGGATGATCTCGGCCTCGCTGATGCCCCGGCGCCTGGCTGCCTCCTTGATGATGGCCAAGTCCTCCGGGTCGGCGTAGACGGTCGTGCGCTTCATCGGCATGTACCAAAGGTAGTCAAGGTGTCGGTCAGGTGTACCTTCGGCGCTGCGAGCCGGTGCGGGGCGGGCAAGGGCGAGTTTCCGGAGTGCCACCGACCAGCCCTCCGGGCCGGTGGGGGTGCTCAGCCGGGGAAGGTGTTGCGGGCGCGGAGGGTGTGGCGGCGTTCCGCGTAGGCCATGTCGTCGCGCCACAGGCGGCCGGCCGCGGCCCGCATCAGGGGGCGCGCCAGCGGGGCGGCGGCGCGGGCCAGGGCGAAGCCGGGGCGATGGGAGGTCGCGACGACGGCCTCGATCACGGCGGTGCGCGGCGCGCCGTCGGGCCCGGGCCCGAGCGGGGTGGCGTGGGTTTCGACGACCGAGCCCCGGCCCTCGCCCTCGGCGATCAGCATGGTGACGGTGCGCGGCCCCGGCGCGGTGAAGACGGCGCGCACCGGGACGACGGCGCGGCCCGCGACGCGGAACGACACGTCGACGGTGAGCCGTTCCGGCGCGACGGCCACCACGGTCAGGTCGACGAACGAGTAGGGGTGGAACCACGCGCCGTGCCACGGGTCGAGGCGGTTGGCGACCACGTCCTGCGGTTCGCACCGGCCGGTGCCGGTGAACACCGCGTCCAACGCCCGTGCCGCTTCCGGTCGTTGCGGCACGTGCGGGACGGTGGAGGGTTCTTCGCCGCCCAGTTCGTCGAGCCGTACCCAGGCCAGGACGCCGTCGTCGTGCGCGGGGAACGGCTGCCACCCGGCGAACGGCCTCCCGTCCAGGGCCAGCCCGTGCCAGTGGCACACGAGCCGGCCGCAGCGGACGCGGCTCTCGGCCAGGGGGGCGCCCAGGTGCGGGCACGCGCCCTGCCCGGCCAGCAGCCGCCCCGCCCGGTCCCGCCAGGCGACCACCTCGGTGCCGCCGATCGTGCGCCCGAACGGCCGCCCGCGCGCCACGTCGGTGGACGCGCCGAGCACGTACCAGTTGCCGGTCGGCTGTGCGAGGGCGTGCGCCAGGGCTTCCGCGATCAGGGCGGGGCGCGCGTCGCGCCAGGTCGGGCGCTGCGCCTCCCACGCGGTGCGGCGCCCGAGGCGCAGCGGGTAGCGGGTGCGTGCGGTCATGCGGGACTCCGTTCCGTGGCGGCGGCGACCAGCGCGGGGGTGTGGCCGCCCGGCCGCGCGCGCCGTCGCGCGGCGACAGCGCGCGCCAGGCCGTCGAGCGCGACCGCCGCGCGCCGGTGCCTCGGCACGACCGCGCGGCGGTGCAGCACGGACCAGCCGTCGGCCGCGACCGCGTCGAGGATGCCGCTGTACAGCGTGCGAGCGGCGCGGATGCAGGGGCGCGCCACCGGGTCGAGCATCGCCACGCCCGGCTCGGCCGCGCGGTAGACGCCGCGCGTGAGCGCGGCGGCGGCCATCAGCGCGGCCGTCACGCGCCGGTCGCGCCGCCCGGTGCGGCGGCTCCAGCACAGCAGGTCGCGGTCGACGCCGTGCGCGGCGAGCAGGTCGCCCGGCAGGTAGATCCGGCCCCGGTCGAGGTCTTCCCCGACGTCGCGCAGGAAGTTGGTCAGCTGGAACGCCTCGCCGAGCGCGGCGGCGTGCGGCGCGGCCTCGGCGCGCGGCACGACGGTGCCGAGGACGGGCAGCATCTGGAGGCCGATGACGGCGGCCGAGCCGTACATGTAGCCGCGCAGGTCCTGGTAGGTGGGGTAGTCGGTGACCACGAGGTCGCTGCGCATCGAGCGCAGGAACGCCGTGAAGTAGTCCGGGTCGATGCGGTAGCGGGCGACGGTGTGCGCCAGGGCGCGCACGACGGGGGCGTGCGCCGTGTCGGGCCCCCGGGCGCCGTCGAACGCCCCGGCAGAGGCGGAAGTCCCGGGGGAGGCGGACGGTCCGGGAACGGCGGGGCGTTCGAACACCGCCGCCACGCGCGCCGCGAGCGCGTCGAGGGCGCGGGCGCGTTCCTCGGCCGGCGTGCCGGGCGCGAGGTCGTCGACGATGTCGTCGGCCCACCGCGCGAACCCGTACAGCGCGTGGACGGCGGGCCGCCGGTCGGCCGGGAGCAGGCGGGTGGCCAGGAAGTAGGTGCGGCCGTGGCGGGCGTTGAGCCGCCGGCAGTGCGTGTAGGCGGCGCGCAGAGCTGGGTTGGTGATGCGCGCGGCGTCCAGTTCGCGGGCGGTCATGAGGCGAGGGTGATGGTCGTGCGGGAGCGGTCGCCGCCGCGCAGGCCCGTGACCCTGGCCGCCGCCAGCTTCCCCGAGAGCAGCACGGGCGGCACCCCGACGCCGGGGGTCGTGCCGCAGCCGGCGAGCACGGCGTTCGAGGTGCCGCGCACGAGGTTGCGCGGCCGGAACGGGCCGGTCTGCGCGAACGTGTGCGCGGCGGAGAACGGCGTGCCCGCCGCGTGTTCCTGCCGGGCCCAGTCGGCCGGGGTGACCAGGTGTTCGGCCTCGATGGCGGCGGCCAGGCCCGCGAGCCCCCGGCGTTCCAGCTCGGCGAGCAGCCGGTCGCGGTAGCGGGGGCCGAGCGTGCGCCACGCGTCGGCGTCGGGCCCGATGGCGGTGTTGGGGCAGGGCGCGAGCACGTAGTGCAGGTGGCGGCCCGGGGGCGCGAGCGAGGGATCGTGCGCGGTGGGGCGCGTGATGAGCAGCGAGGGGTCGGTCATCAGCCGCCCGGATCGGGTGAGTTCCTCGAACGTGCGTTCCCAGGCGCGGCCGAACGACAGCGTGTGGTGGCCAAGACCCGGCCACGTGCGCGTGGTGCCCGCGTGCAGCACGACGGCGGAGGGCGCGTGGCGCAGCCGCAGCGGGCGGCGCGGCACGCGGCCGAGAAGCCGGTAGGCGGTGGGCAGTTCCGGCGTGAGCACGACCGCGTCGCACGGCAGCCGCAGGCCGTCGGCGGTGTGCACGGCGGTGACGCGGTCGCCGCGGCGTTCGAGGCGGGTCACCGTCTGCCCCCAGTGGAACGTTCCCCCGGCGTCCGTGGCCGCCGCCGCGAGGGCGCGCGGCAGCGCGTGCACGCCCCCGCGTGGGAAGTACACGCCGGAGACCGTGTCCATGTAGGCGATGACGGCGTACGCGGCGAGCGCGCGGGTGGGCGACACGCCCGCGTAGAGGGACTGGAAGGTGAAGACGCGGCGCAGCCGCTCGTCGGACAGGAACCGGCCGACCTGCCGGTCGAGGCGGCCGAACCCGCCGAGCGCCGCGAGGCGCGCGAGGTCGGGGTTGAGCAGCCGGAGCGGTGAGTCGAAGTTCGCGTCGATGAACCGGTGCAGCTGCGCGCGGTACAGCGCTTCGAGCCACTGCCGCAGCCCGCGGTAGCCCGCCGCCTCGCGCGGCCCGGCGCACCGGCGGACCTCGGCCTCCATGGCCGCCGCGTCGGTGTGCACGTCGAGGTGGCCGCCGTCGGCGAACCTCGCCCGGTACGCGGGGTGCAGGGGAACGAGGTCGAGCCGTTCGCGCAGCGAGGTGCCGACGGCGGCGAACGCCTCGTCGATCAGCTCCGGCATCGTGACGACGGTCGGCCCGGTGTCGAGCAGGTAGCCGCCGAGGTCGACGCGCCCGGCCCGGCCGCCCGGCAGCGCCGCGCGTTCGACCACGGTCACCTCGCGCCCGGCGCCGAGCAGGTGCAGCGCCGCCGACAGGCCGGAGAGCCCTGCGCCCACCACGACGACGCGGCCGGTCGGCCCGGTCAGCCGCTTCATCGCGGCACCCCGGTCCCGGCGGTCGGGGCGGTCGGGGCGGTCGGGGGCGCCGGGGCGGTCCGGGACGTTCGGCGGGTCCGCGAGGAAAGTACCGGCATCGCGTGTCCTTCCGTGGTTCCGTGCGGCGGGGCCGCCACCGTCAGGGCGGCCCGCCGTGCAGGCGTTCCCCGGTCCGGGGCGGCACGGTCGCGCGGCGGCCGGATTCAGCCCGTTCGGCCCACGGGGTCGTTCGCTGCTCTCGGGGCGCCCGGCGCGCGCCCGCGCTCGGACGGCGCGCGCGCCGGGCGGCCGTCAGGGCGTCTCGGCCGCCTCCGCCGCCGCGTGGGCCTCGGCCGCCGCGAGGCGGGCGCGTTGCGGCTCGACCGTGTACTTCGGGTCGCGCACCGACGCCAGCCCCGCGTGGAACAGGCCGAAGCGCGTGCAGGCCGAGGCGGCCAGCAGCGCCGCGCCGCTGAGCGCCGCCGCCGCGCGGCTGCGCCCGGCGAGCCCGGCCGCGCCGGCCGCGCCCGCGGCGCCGAGCACCGAGGCGGCGCGCAGCAGGCGCCCGGCCTTCCCCCGCCGGTAGGTCTCGTCGACCGGCCCGGCGCGGCGGTGCAGCGCCCGCATGGCGGCGAACTCGGCGGCCGTGCCCAGCACGGCGGCGCGCCGCGCCGGGCCGCTCTCGCGCCCCGGCGCGGCCAGCAGCGCCATGCCGGCCGCGGCGGCCGCCGCCGAGCCGGTGAACAGGTACGGCAGTTCCCTGTGGCCCTCGTGCCACGCGGGCACCGCCGTGTCCGCGAACAGCACGCCCGTGTAGGCGGCGACCGCCGGCCCGAACACCGCCGCGCCGCAGGTCGCGGCCCGGCCGGTGCGGGGGAACAGGCCGGTCGTGTCGGTGACGGCGGCGACGCCGGCCAGCGGGCCGTAACCGGCGAGCAGCCACGAGCCGATGCTCATGGGGGAGGTCGGCTTGATCACGCGCAGCATGTTCAGGAAGCGCGCCGGGCGGCCGAGGTCGTGCACGAGCGCCACGACGGACAGCGAGACCGCGCCGAGCGAGCTGAGCTTCATCGCCCGCGCGGTGGCGCGCCGCCCGGTCAGCTCCGCACCGGCGGCGAGCACCGAGCCGGCCCCGGCGAGCCCGCCGAGGAACAGGTAGCCGGCGATGTCCGTGGCCGCCCAGTGCGGGGCCTTGAGCACCGGCCTGCCGTAGTACGACGTGAACGCCTCGCCGTCCCCCGGGCCGCCGCCGGGTCCGCCTCGGGAACGCCGCCGGCCCGCCGGGCCCGCCGCCCGCCGTTCGCCTGAGCCAGTGCCGGTGCTGAACGCGTCGGCGCCGTACGGCCGTTGGCCGTCCGGCGGGGCACCGTCCGGGACGGCCCCGGGACCGCCCGGCATGCCGTTGCCGAACAGCGCGTGGCTGCCGGGCCGTTCGTTGCGCAGGCCCGCCCTGGTCACCTCGGCGTCGCTCATCGCCTGCCTCCCGCGAACATCGCGGCGAGCCCCGTCAGCAGCGCCGCCGCCGCGACGCCCGCGTGCCGCCACATCGCGGGCAGGTCCCGCGTGGTGACCTGCGGGTCCGGCGGCAGCCCGTACACCTCGGGCTCGTCGAGCAGCAGGAAGAACGCGCCCGCGCCGCCCACCCCGTCCGCCGGGTCCTCGCCGTACAGGCGCGCGTCGGGCACGCCGGTCGCGTGCAGTTGCGCGACGCGCTCGGCCGCGCGCTCCCGCAGCGTCTCCAGCGGCCCGAACTGGATCGAGTCGGTCGGGCACGCCTTGGCGCAGGCGGGTTCGCTCCCGGCGCCGAGCCGGTCGTAGCACAGCGTGCACTTCCAGGCCCGCCCGTCGCCCTCGCGCTGCTCGATCACCCCGTAGGGACAGGCGGGCACGCAGTAGCCGCACCCGTTGCAGATGTCCTCCTGCACGACGACCGTGCCGAACTCGGTGCGCAGCAGCGAGCCCGTCGGGCACACGTCGAGGCACGCGGCGTGCGTGCAGTGCTTGCACACGTCCGAGGCCATCAGCCAGCGCATGTCGGGCTGCGACTGCTGGCCGCCCAGCGGCTTGGCCTGCTCGATGAACGCCACGTGCCGCCACGTCGAGGCGCCGAGCGCGCCGGTGTTGTCGTAGCTCATGCCGGTCAGGTCGAGCCCGTCCTCAGGCACGGCGTTCCACTCCTTGCAGGCAACCTCGCACGCCTTGCAGCCGATGCACACGGAGGTGTCGGTGAAGAACCCGACGCGCTCGGGCGGGTCGGTGTGCCCCGCGTCGGCCGCGACATCGGGCTCGGGCCCGTACAGCAGGTTCGGTCGTTCCGTCGTCAGATTCGGTCGTTGCGTCGTCAGGTCCGGTGGTTCCGTCGTCATGGGTCAGACCTCCAGGCCCGTTCGCTCGTCGGCGCCCGCGCGCCTGCGGTAGTCCTCGACCAGGGCCCGCAGCGCGGGGCCGCGCGGGCGGCGCCCAGGCCGGATGTCGGCGGTGAGCGCCTTGACCTCCTGGATGTGCACGTTCGGGTCGAGCACGATGGCGGACAGCTCGTTCGCCGCGTCGCCCGTGCTGTAGCCGTTGGGTCCCCAGTGGTAGGGCAGGCCGATGTGGTGCACCGTGCGGCCGTCCGCGCGCAGCGGCGCCATCCGCTCGGTGACCAGCACCCGCGCCTCGATGGCGCTGCGCGCGGTGATGATCGTCGCCCAGCCCGCGTGGGCGAGGCCGCGTTCCGCCGCGAGCTCGGGGGACACCTCGCAGAACAACTCCGGCTGGAGTTCCGCCAGATAGGGCGACCAACGGGTCATGCCGCCCGCCGTGAAGTGCTCGGTGAGCCGGTAGGTCGTCACGACGTACGGATAGACGTGCGAGCCCGGGGCCCCGTTCGCCGGGTGGTACTCGTTGCCCTCGCGGGGGAACGCCAGCCGTACGGGGGAGCGCGGGTGGTGCGGGTGCAGCGCGTTCCCGAACGGCGAGTCCTGCGGCTCGTAGTGCGTCGGCATCGGGCCGTCCACGAGCCCCGCCGGGGCGTAGAGCCAGCCCTTGCCGTCGCCCTGCATGATGAACGCGTCGTCGCCGCGCAGCGCGGCCACGCCGAACGCGTTCTCGTCCGGGACGTGGTCAGGCGGGCACGTGAGGGGGAAGTCCGGCTCGTCGTGGCCGGTCCAGCGGCCCGCGTCCGCGTCCCACCACACGTACGCCTTGCGT
This sequence comes from Streptomyces marincola, assembly GCF_020410765.1. NCBI lineage: Bacteria > Bacillati > Actinomycetota > Actinomycetes > Kitasatosporales > Streptomycetaceae > Streptomyces > Streptomyces marincola. The sequence goes on from NZ_CP084541.1 coordinate 3,805,876, forward strand.
TCGCTCCACGGGGTGCCGTCGGGCGCGGCGGAGGCGCGGTTGTACAGCACGCGGCGGTTCGCGGGCCAGGCCCACGCCCACTCGGCGGCCACCCAGTCCTGCTCGGTGTGCGGCTTGCGGCGCGCGGCGCGGTTGACGCCGTCCGCGTACACGCCGCAGTAGATCCAGCAGCCGCAGGACGTGGAGCCGTCGTCCCTCAACTCCGTGTACGCCGACAGCGGCGCGCCGTCGGGGCCGCGCCCGTTGATCTCGGCGAGGACCGCGTCCGCGATCGGCTCGTCGTGCGCGCCGGTCACCGGGTAGTCCCAGGCCAGGTCGAGGAACAGGCGGTCGGCCGGGTCGTCGGAGCCGGCCAGCTTCTCGCGGATGCGGCGGTGCAGGTGGTGGGCGAACCACAGCTCGCTGCGCGCGTCGCCGGCCGGCTCCACGGCGGCGTGGTGCCACTGGAGCCAGCGGTTGGTGTTGGTGAACGAGCCCGACTTCTCGGCGTGCGAGGCGGCGGGGAAGAAGAACACCTCAGTTCCGATGTCCTCCGTGCGCAGCTCCCCGGTCTCGATCTCCGGCCCATCGAGCCACCAGGTCGCGGACTCGATGAGCGAGAAGTCGCGCACCACGAGCCAGTCGAGCCGCGCCATGCCGAGGCGCTGGAGGCGGGCGTTCGCCGAGCCGACGGCCGGGTTCTCGCCGAGCAGGAAGTAGCCCTTGCAGACGCCGTCGAGCTGCGCCATGACGGTGTCGTACGTGCTGTGCGAGCCGGTGAGGCGCGGCAGGTGGTCGAAGCAGAAGTCGTTCTCCGCGGTGGCCGCGTCGCCGTAGTACGCCTTCAGCAGGCTGACCATGTAGGCGTTCATGTCGGCCCAGTAGCCCTTGCGGGCGCGCACCGCGCGCACGAACGAGTCCAGGTCCTGGTGGGCCTGCGCGTGCGGCATCGGCAGGTAGCCGGGCAGCAGGTTGAACAGCGTCGGGATGTCGCTCGACCCCTGGATGCTGGCGTGGCCGCGCAGGGCCTGGATGCCGCCGCCGGGGCGGCCGATGTTGCCGAGCAGCAGCTGGAGCACGGACGCGGCCCTGATGTACTGCGAGCCGACGGTGTGCTGGGTCCAGCCGACGGCGTACACGAACGCGCCGGTGCGTTCCGGGCCCGAGTTGCGCGTCAGGATGTCGCACACCTGCGCGAACCGTTCGGGGGAAACGCCGCACACCCGTTCGACCATCTCGGGTGTGTAGCGCGCGTAGTGCCGCTTGAGAATCTGGAACACGCAGCGCGGGTGCGTCAGCGTCTCGTCCCGCCGGGGGCGCGGCGTGACGTCCTGCCCGCCGGAGCCGTGCGACTCCGAGCCGCCCGCCGCGTGCTCGATCGCCGCGTCGTCGAGCCGCAGGTTGCGGTGCGGGTCGGGCTCCCCCGCCAGCGAACGCACCGCCGCGCCCTCGTACTGCCAGCTCTCCGGGTCGTAGTGGCGGCCCTCCTCGTCGAGGCCGGAGAAGACCCCGGCCAGGTCCTCGGTGTCGCGGAAGTCCTCCGAGACGATGGTGGCCGCGTTCGTGTAGGCCAGCACGTAGTCGCGGAACTCCTTGCCCTCGCTCAGGACGTGGTTGATGATCCCGCCGAGGAACGCGATGTCGCTGCCGGCCCTGATGCCGACGTGCAGGTCGGCCAGCGCGCTGGTGCGCGTGAACCGGGGGTCGACGTGCACGATCGTCGCCCCGCGCGCCTTGGCCTCCATGACCCACTGGAAGCCCACCGGGTGCGCCTCGGCGTAGTTGGAGCCCTGGATCACGATGCAGTCGGCGTTCTGGAGGTCCTGCATGAACGTCGTCGCGCCGCCGCGCCCGAACGACGTGCCGAGCCCGGCGACCGTCGAACTGTGGCAGACCCGGGCCTGGTTCTCGATCTGGATGATGCCCAGGCCCGTGAACAGCTTCTTGAGCAGGTAGTTCTCCTCGTTGTCCAGCACCGCGCCGCCCAGGCTCGCGATGCCGAGCGTGCGCGCCACGCGCGAGCCCTCGACCTCCCACTGCCACGTCTCGCGGCGGGTTTTGATGACGCGGTCCGCGACCATGTCCATGGCCTCGTCGAGGCCGATCGGCTCCCAGGCGGTGCCGTGCGGGCGGCGGTAGAGCACCTGGTGGCGCCTGGCGTCCCCGGTGACGAGCTGGAGCGTCGCGGAACCCTTCGGGCACAGCCGGCCCCGGCTCACCGGCGAGGCCGGATCGCCCTCGATCTGCACGATCCGCTCGTCCTTGACGTAGATCTGCTGGCCGCAGCCGACCGCGCAGTACGGGCAGATCGAGTCCACCACCCGGTCGGCGGTGTCCGTCCTCGGCCGCAGCCGCGCGGTGCGCGCGGAGCGCGCGGCGGCGCCCCGGCCCAGCGGGTCGGTGCCGGTCAGCTGCCGGTACACGGGCCAGTCCTGAATCCACGTGCGCACGCCCATCGCCCACCGCGCCTTTCCCGAGCCGCCCCACGGGTGGCCGCCGGTCCTCCGTGCCCGCCGCTCCCGGCGCCGCCGGCACCTGGTGCGTCTCCGGCGATCATGCGGCGCGTTCGGGGCGGGCGCATCCGGGGCGTGTCCGAACGGGCGGCGGGCGAGCGGGCCGAACGGGCGGCGGGGCGTTCCTCCGGCCGCGGGGCGGGGCGTTCGGGGTGGGGCGTTCCTCCGGCGGGGGCGCGGGGGCGCTGGACGAGGGGCAGGGGCGCGCGCAGAATCGGGCCGGGGAGCGCGCGGGCCGGCGCGCGGTGCCGACAGGGGGCGCGGATGGCGGACATCGAGTGGGCGGTGCAGGAGTGCCGGGAGTGCGGGCACCCGCGCGCCGACCACGATCCGCTGGTCAGGGTCGAGGGCAGGTGCCGGGGAACGACCGCTGTCCCGGCCGGTGGCCGCGCCCCCCGGCCGTGCGCGTGCCGTGAGTTCTGGCCCAAGCCGCAGGACGTGGGCGGCCCCGGCACGTGGCCGTGCGCGTCGTGCGGCCACCGGCGGCACCTGCCGGCCGCGTGCCGCGCGCGTGCGGTGGGCGGCGGCGACGGGCTCAGGAACTGCCGGTGCGGCTACGAGCCGCCGCGCCCCTGGCTCGACCCGATCGGCTGACCCGCACCTGCTGCCCGGCCGCCGCCCGGCCGCCATCGGGCGGCGGGGCCCCGGCCGCGCTCAGGGCATCCCGTCGTCCGGCCGCACCGGTTCGACCGCTTCGACCGGAACGTTCGGGTGGCTGCCCGCGTCCTCGCCCCCGTCGCTCGGGAACTCCCGCGGGTCGAGCGGCTGCGGCGACGGGGCCGGAACGGGGGCGGGCGTGGCCTCCTGATGAGGCAGGGGAAGGTCGGAGGGAACGCCCGCGGGCCTGGTGGGCGGCGGCTCCGGCGCCCTGCCGCCGAGCGCGAGCAGGGCCGCGACCACCGCGGCGGCCAGGCCGAGCAGCGCGGCGGCCGTGGCCCGTCCGGACAGGACCCGGAGGCGCCGGGGGGCGTGCGCGGAGGGCGGGCGGGGGGCGCGCAGGTCGTCGGCGGTGACGGTCTCGGCACGGGCCCGCAGGGCGGCGGCCAGGAGCCGTTCGATCGCTTCCGGGTGCTGATCGCCTCCACCGGGCGTGCTCATGGGCTGGTCTCCAGGTGTCTGCGCAGGGCCGTCAACGCCCGGCTCGCGGTGGACTTCACCGTGCCGGGCGACAGGCCGAGGGTGTCGGCGATCTGGATCTCGGAGAGGCCGGACCAGTACCGCAGCACGAGGACTTCGCGCTGCCGCCTGGTCAGGCGGCGCAGCGCGTGCAGCACCGTCCTGTGCTCCTCGCGCAGCAGCACGTACTCGTCGGCCGAGGGGCCGTGCCCCGGCCGTTCGGGCACGTGCGCGCGCACGGTCCTGCGCCGGCGCAGCACGGAACGGGCCGCGTTCACCACGCTGGTGCGCAGGTACGCCTCCGGGGCGTCCACGGCGTCGAGTTCGGGGCCGTGGCGGCGCAGCAGCGCGGCGAACGCGTCCTGCACGACATCCTCGGCCGTGGGCACGTCGTCCACCAGGAACAGCGCGAGCCGGACCAGGTCGAGGCGGCTGTGGTGGTAGAGGTCGTCGATGTCCGGCCGCCGCGCGTCCCCGGCCCCGCCGCCGGGCGGCGAGGGCGGCGGCCCGCCGGACGGCTCGGGCGCGGGTCGCGTGCCGCGCCGGCCGGTTCCGCCGCGCACCACCGGGAGTCCCGTCATCGTGTTCGTTTCCTCGGGAGGGGGCGGACGGCGCGCGGGGCGAGGCCGCCGGGTGACGGGCTCACGGCCGTCACCCGGCGGCTCCGGCGGCGCCGTCCGGTCAGGCGTCAGCGGCCGGAACGCGCGGGCGGGTCCTCGTCCACGGGCGGTGCCTCGCGCGGCACGGGCACGGGCGCGGGTTCCGCGCCGGACTCCTCGGGGCAGTCCTCGGCGGGGACGGGCACGGGCTCCTCTGCGGGTGCTTCCTCGGCCGGAACGGGCACGGGCTCGGCACCGGAGTCCTCGGGACCGGCCTCGTCCGGAGCGGGGACGGGCGCGGGCGCCTCCTCCGCCGGTGCTTCCTCCGCCGGTGCTTCCTCAGCCGGAACGGGCGCGGGCTCCGCGCCGGACGACGCCGGGGACGCGTTGGTGGCGTGGGCGGTCAGGACGCCGCCGACGGTGACGGCGAGCCCGGCGGCGGCCGTGACGAGGGCGACGCGGAGGCGCCGGGCGCCGGAACGCGGCGGCCCGGCCTGGGGTGTGGGCATGCTGCTCCTTCGGTTCTGTGGGCGGACGGCTGCGCGAACGGTCGCGGAGCCGTCCGTGGGTGGAGGCGCCTCCACTCCCCACAGACGTGCGGCCGCCGGTGGCGTTGCGGGTGGCCGAGGGATTTTCCTGTGAGGGGCGTCACACCGGCGGCCGGGCGGATCGGTGGGTCCGGCCGTGCGTCAGCGCCCCGCGACGCGTTCGCGCCCGACCGCGAACGCGTCGCGGAACAGGAGGAGGACGAGCAGGGCCACGCCGACGAGCGCGCCGCCGGCCCACAGCGGCCCGAGGCCGCCGCCCTGGCCGCGCAGCGTGGCCGCGGCGATGAGCGGCCCGGCCGCGGCGCCGACGTTGAGGGCGGCGGTCGCGTAGGAGCCGGCCATGGTCGGGGCGCCCGCCGCCTCGTGGAGCACCCGGGCGATCAGGGTGCTGCCCACGGCGAACGACAGCGCGCCCTGGACGAACAGCAGCGCGAACAGCGCGAGCGGCACCTCGGCCAGCAGCGCCAGGGCCGGCCAGCCGATGAGCAGCGGCGGGCCGCCGGCCGCCAGGACCAGGCCGGGCAGCCGGTCGGACAGCCGCCCCGCGACGTTGACGCCGAGGAGCGAACCGGCCCCGAAGACGACCAGGGCGAACGGCACCCACAGCTCGTCGAGCCCGGCGGTGTCCGTCACCACGGGGGCGAGGAACGTGAAGCTGCCGAAGGTCGCCGCGTTCACCAGCGCGCCGAGCGTCATCACCAGGATCAGGCGCGGGCGCGCGAGCTGCGCGAACTCCGCGCGTAGGGCCGGGCGTTCCCGTTCGCCCTCCTGGGGGCCGCGCGCCGGGACGCCCCTGAGGATGCCGAGGGCCGCTGGCAGGCAGAGCGCGGCGACGGCCCAGAACGTGGCGCGCCAGCCGAGCAGCGAACCGAGCAGCGAGCCCGCCGGGACCCCGGCGATCGTGGCCGTCGTCGTGCCGGAGAGCAGCACGGCCAGCGCCCGCCCCTTCCGGTCGGCGGGGACCATCGCGGCGGCCGTCGTCAGGGCGATGGCGAGGAACCCGGCGTTGGCGAGCGCCGCGGCCACCCGGGTCGCGAGCAGGAGGGGGAAGCTCGTCGTGGCCGCGCCCACGACGTGCGCCGCGAGGAAGACGAGGACGGACACGACGAGCGCGGACCGCGCGGGCCACCGCCGGGCGAACGCGGCCACGGCCGGGGCACCGACGATCATGCCCACCGCGTAGGCCGAGGTGAGCGCGCCCGCCGTACCGACGGTCACGCCGAGATCCGCGGCGATGTCGGGCAGGAGGCCCGCGAGCATGAATTCGGATGTGCCCATGGCGAAGACCGCCACGGCGAGCAGGTAGAGAGGAAGAGGCATGGGGGAGGCTCCGGGTGAGGAGAGGCGTTCGATTACGTCGTCTCGTCACCGCGGTCAGCCCGCGTCGGCGCGCCCGCCCGGCCGCGAAGGCGGCTCGCGGGCGGGTGCCGCGCACTCACCCGGAGTGCGGGTTCAGTGGTTCAGGGGGCTGACGGCGTGACCGCGAGCCCCCACCTCGGACGCTTCCGGTGTCGACATGGCCGGGACGCTACCCGTTCCCGCTCCGGCCCGGCACCCGGTTTTCCGGCGCGGTGCCGGGCCGGGCCCGCCGCCTCAGTGGACGGGCAGGTCGCGCGGGGTGCGCTGGATGCTGATCCAGTGCTCGCTCGTGAACTCGTCGAACACCCAGCCGCCGCCGAACCGCCCGAGCCCCGAGTCCTTCTCGCCGCCGAACGCCGCGTTCACGTCGTCGTGCACGGTGGTGTCGTTGATGTGGGTCATCCCGGCCTCGACGCGTTTGGCGAACCGCAGGCCGCGTTCGACGTCGCGCGTGAACACGGCGCTGGACAGGCCGTACTCGGTGTGGTTCGCGAGCGCGAGCGCGTCGTCCTCGCCCTCGGCCCTGATGATCGTGGCCACCGGGCCGAACACCTCCTCGGAGGCCGTGGCCAGGTGCTGCCCGCCGACGATCAGGTGCGGCGGCAGCACGCGCCCGGTGGGGCCGGACGGCTCGCCCGACACCAGCAGGCGCCCGCCCTGCGCGACGGCGCGCTCCACCTTCTCGCGCACGGACGCGAGCTGGCTGTCGTTGATGACGGGCCCGATCTGGGTGCGTTCGTCGCGCGGGTCGCCGGTGACGAGCGCCCCGGCGCGCGCCGCGCAGCGTTCGACGAACGCGTCGTGGATCGAGGCGTCGACGATGACGCGGTTGGTCGCCATGCAGATCTGGCCCTGGTGGAAGTAGCTGCCGTAGACGGCCGCCGACACCGCCGCGTCCAGGTCCGCGTCGTCGAGGACGATCAGCGGCCCGTTGCCGCCGAGTTCGAGCGCCAGCTTCTTCAGCCCCGCCTGCCGGGCGATGCCGCGCCCGACCGGGGTCGAGCCGGTGAACGAGATCACGCGCGGCACGTCGTGCCGCACCAGCGCGTCGCCGATCTCGCCGCCGCTGCCGACGAGGACGTTCAGCACGCCGGGCGGCAGCCCCGCCTCCTCGTAGATCTTCGCGAGCAGCAGCCCGCCGGTGACCGGGGTGTCCCCCGCCGGTTTGAGCACCACCGCGTTGCCCGCGGCGAGCGCGGGGGCGACGGAGCGGTTGGTGAGGAACAGCGGGAAGTTCCACGGGCTGATCACGCCGATGACCCCGGCCGGGCGGCGGTAGACCCGGTTCTCCTTGCCCGGCGTGTCCGAGGGCACGGTCCGCATGTCGAGGAACGTGCGCGAGGCCGCCAGCCGGGTGATGGCCAGGCTGATGTCGAGTTCCATGGCGACCCTGGGCCGGGTGCACCCGGCCTCGCGCACGAGCCAGTCGCCGATCTCGGCCGCGCGTTCCGCCATGACCACCGCGGCCCGGCCGAGCACGGCTGCGCGCTCGGCGGCCGGCGCGGCGCCCCAGGCGCGCTGCGCCTCGGTCGCGGCCTGGTAGGCCTCGTCCACGTCGGAGGCGTCGGCCAGCGGGATCTCGGTCAGTTCTTCGCCGGTGTACGGGTCGTGGTCGGCCTTGGTCCGGCCGGCGCGGCCGGCCCGCCACGTGCCGCCGACCGGCATGCTGTCGAAGCCGGTGTAGGGGTCGGGTGCGGGGTGCGCGCCGCCGCTCCGGGTGGGCGTCTGCGTGGCCATGCCTGCCCTTTCATGCGGGATCTGTGGTGCGTTGCGACCGTTTCATCGCACCTCACGACCGGAGCGCGCGCACGCCGAGTGCGGCTTCTCTGGCGTTTTGTGGCGATTCAACCGGTGCAGCCAGAGTGGCCGCTCGGGCCGGGTTCCCCGGGGACGCCACGCCGGAACGCGCCGCCGGGGGCCCGCGCGGCGAGACCCCCGGTGCTTATCCCGCGACTACCCCGGCCCTCCTAGGCTGCCCGCATGGTCACCGACCCACCCGATCCCCCCAACGGCGGTACCGCGGCACCCGAGGACCTGCACGTCGTCACCGACCTCGGCACGCTCAAGGCGTTCTCCCACCCCTTGCGGCTGCGACTGCACCGGGCCCTGGCGGTCGCGGGCACCGCCACCGCCTCCCAGCTCGCGCACCAGGCGGGGGAGGCCGTCTCCCTCGTCAGCTACCACCTGCGCAAGCTCGCCGACCACGGCCTGATCCATGAGGTCAGCGGGCGCAGCAGCGACAGCCGCGAACGCTGGTGGGAGCTGGTGCGCGGGCGCGCGAAGGCACCTGACGAGGAGTTCGGCGGCGCGCAGGAGCGGGCCGCGGCGCACGGCGCGGTCACGCGCCTGATCAACCGGCAGCGCGCCGACATGCTCGAACGGTACGCCGACGAGCAGGCCGCGTGGGGCGAGGAATGGCGCGGCGCCGCGTTCAGCGTGGAGTTCGTGCCGCTGCTGACGCCGGAGGAGACGGCCGGCCTCGGGGCCGAACTGCGCGCGGTCGTCGCCAAGTGGCAGGCGCGGGCCCGTGCCGCCCGCGAGGCGGGCGGCACGGAGGGCACGGAGGGCAGGGAAGCGGTCGCGGTGCACCTGAACGGCTTCCCGTTCCGGCCATGAGGGCGCGCGCCCGCAACGCGCGCCCCCCACCGCCCCGGCGCGCCCGTCAGCGCGGCGCGAACACCCCGATGGCGTCGTACGCGTGCCACGAACCGTCCGTCTTCTCCAGCGTCAGCACGTTCTCGCCGCTGGTGAACGCGTCGGCGGGCAGCGGCAGTTCGACGAACGACGGCTTCAGCGGGTTGCCCGGCCGCGTCGCGTCGCCTTCGAGCGAGCCCTTCGTCGCGCCCTTCTCGAACGCGATCTCGGAGACCTCCGTTCCGTTCAGCGCGAGCACGGCCCGCCCGGGGATCGTGGCGTGCGTGTCGGTCAGCCACAGCGCGAACCCGAGGTCGGCGGCCGGGGCCGCGTCCAGCGCGAAGCGCAGCGCGAACCGGTGCGACCGCCGCCCCGCCCAGCCGTCGGACGGCCCCGGGTGCAGGTACGGCCAGTGCGTGCCGGGCGTGCTCTGCCCGTACCGGTAGTCCACGCCGTCGGGGAACGTCGCCAGGTAGCGGGAGCTGCCCGCGGGCGACAGCGCGAATTCGAGCCCCTTGTGGTCGAACTCCCCGACCACCGCGACCGGGCGGCCCGCCGCGTACGAGGCGGACGTCGTCGCCCGCGCCGTCGCGGCCCGCCCGCGCGCGCCCGAGGCCATGACCGCCACCACGCGGTAGTGCCAGGTCACCGCGTGCGGACCGAGGACGGCGTGCGTGAAGTGCGGGTAGAGCGTGCGCGCGAGCAGCGTGTCCGCGTTCTCGCGCGGCGCGCGGTCGCGCGCCGCGTAGACCTCGAAGTGGTCCACGAGCGGCACCCAGGGCGCCGCGTTCCAGGTCAGGTCGACGGCCGCGATCCGCCCCTCGGCGCGCAGGCCGCGCACAGGATGCGCCAGGAAAGACATGTCAGTTCACCTTCTCCAGGCCCGGGCGTCCGGCCTCGGTCACGAAACGGGCAAGAGTGGACACCGGCGCGCTGCCGTCCCGTTCCACCCAGGGCACCGAGCGGAAATCGGCGGTCAGTTCGCGCGGCGTCATCCGGCACAGCGTGTAGCCGCGGCGGCCGTTGTAGAACTTGACCCACGGGTGCTGCGTCCAGTCCGGCTCGTACGCGTCGTGGTCCGCGCCGTCGCCGTCGGACGCGATGGACGTGGTGATCAGCTCGGAGCCGACGACGCGCGAGTCCGGGTCGCGGAAGTCGGCGAGCAGGTCGCCCGCGGTCGCCCGGTGCGTGTCGCCGGTGAGCACCACGGGGTTGCGGACCGAGCGTTCCGCGAACGTGTCGAGCAGCCGCTGCCGCGCCTCGGGGAACCCGTCCCACTGGTCGGTGCGGTCGTCCGTCACGTGCATGACGGCGACCTGCTGCGCGAGCACGTTCCACGTCGTGCGCGAGCGGCGCAGCCCGTCGAGCAGCCACCGCTCCTGCGAGGCGCCGAGGATGCTGCGCGCGGGCACGCGGTGCTGGCGCGTGTCGAGGACGTTGAACGTCGCGAGGTCCCCGATCCGCAGCCGCCGGTAGTAGCGGGCGTCGGGCCCGCCCACCGGGAGCGCCGCGAGCGACAGGGGCGCGTTCTCGTACAGCGCGCGGTAGGCGACGGCGCGGCGCAGCCTGAAGTCCTCGGGCGGGGTGCCGTACTGCGAGGTCTCGTCCGCGTAGTTGTTCTGGACCTCGTGGTCGTCGGGCGTGATGACGAACGCGGCGGCGGCGTGCGCGGCCTGGAGGTCGGGGTCGCTCTTGGTGAGCGCGTACCGCAGCCGGTACTCCGCGAGCGTCACGGTCTCGCGGTCGTGGCCCTCGCCGAGGCTCGCGCCCTGCCGCCACAGGTTGCCCGCGGTGATGGCGTACTCGTAGATGTAGTCGCCGAGGAAGAACACCAGGTCGGGCGCGTCCGCGGCCAGGTGGCGGTGCGCGGAGAACCAGCCGTGGTACCACGCCTGGCAGGACGCGGTCGCGAACGTGAACGAGCCGGGCAGCGTTCCGGCGCGCGGCGCGGTGCGCACCCGCCCGGCCGGGCTCGTCCAGTCGCCGGTGCGGAACCGGTAGAAGTACAGGTGCCCGGGCCGCAGTCCGCGCACGCGGGGGTGCACGGCGTGCGCCAGGTCCGGCAGCGCGAGCGCGCGCCCCCGGCGCACGACCCGGCGGAAACGTTCGTCCTCCGCGACCTCCCAGCGCACGTCGAACGGCGCGCGCGGCATGCCGCCGTGCCCGTCGGGGGCCAGCGGCTCGGGGGCGAGGCGGGTCCACAGCACGAAACCGTTGTCGTCCGGCTCGCCCGAGGCGACGCCGAGCCGGAACGGGTCCTCGCGGAGCCGCTGGCCCGACCAGGCGGCCTCCGCGGTGCCGGGCACACCGACGCCGGCGAGGAGCGCGGCCGAACTGACGCCCGCGAGCTGGAGGAACGAACGGCGGCGGGGGGAGAGGGAAGGGGAGTCGGGGGCGTGTGCGTCCATGAGCGGTGCGCGGCTCCTGTCCGGGCGCCCGGGTGGCGCCGGTCCCGGACACCCTGGCCAGCCCGGATGACGCGCGCGCCGCGCGTCGACGACGCGCGGGAGGCGTGAAAGTGACGCCGCGGAGCCCGTGACCGGCCGCTCACGGCGGAGGAACGGGCCGGTCACGGCGGTGGCGGGGCGCGGGCCAGGCGCCGGAGCGGGGGGCGGGAGAACGGCCCCCGGCTGCCGCTGGGTTGGTGAACGCCCGGTGCCGCGCGGTCAGTTGGCGTGCGGCCCGGCGTCGGCGTTCAGGACAGCGTGCGCGCGCGGCGTTCGGCGAAATCCAGCCACAGGTCGGCGTCCGCGGGCGAGAAGTGCCGGATCGCCCAGTCGGTCATGCGCAGGCTCATCGAGGCCCACATCGGGCGCAGGACGTCGTCGGGAAGGGCGTCGAGGACGGCGTCGAGGCGTTCCGCGACGCCGGGTTCCGCGTGGTCGGGGTGCAGCCCGAAGCGCAGCGTGACCAGGTCGAAGCGGCGGTCGCCGCGGCCCGCGCCGTCCCAGTCGACGACTCCCGTGATCTCCCCGCCCAGGCCCGCGAGGAGGTTGCCCGGGTGGAAGTCGTGGTGCACCGCGTCGTCGCCTTCGAGCCGGTCGGGCGCGTGCGCGCCGACCTCGGTGATCCACGCGTCGAGCGCGGCGCCGCGCCGGCCGGACGCGCGCAGCGGCCCGTGCAGGCAGTAGCCGGGCCCGTCGCCGCGCAGGTGCAGCGCGGTCGCCGGGATGCCGGGGTGGCCGGCGAGGCGGCCGGCCTGCGCGTCGTTCAGCTCAAGCACCCGGTCGAGCGCGGCGTGCCCGAGGCGTTCCGGCGGTGTGCCGGGCAGCAGTTCCTGAACGAGCACCACGTCCGGCCCTACCTGCGCGGACAGTTCGGTGGCGGGCACCGGCCAGCCCGCCGCCCGCAGGGCCGCCGCGGCGGCGAGTGGACCGGCGCGCAGGTCGGACAGGCGGCTGCCCGGCCGCCACTTGAGCACGGATCTGCGGCCGTCGGGCCAGCGCACGTAGGCGGTGCCGACCTGGCCGCCGGGACACCGGCCCTCGACGGTGAGGCGCGTTCCGGTGTGCTCGTGGAGGGCGTCGGCCATGCGGTCGGGATCGAGGCGGGCGACGCGTTGCCAGCCGTGTGCTCCGGTGGATTCGCTCACCGTGCCGATTATCGCCCGGCTGACTAGCGTGGGGCGCGGGTCCGGGTGCGGGAGCAGCACAGGGCCGACGAACGAAGAGCCGAACGAAGAGCCGAACGAACAACCGAACGAACAACCGAACGAGAGGGGTGCAGGGCATGTCCGACCTCGACGGGGGCTTCCCCACGGGCGCGCCGTGCTGGGCGGACGCCACGGTGCCGGACATGACGGCCGGCACCCGTTTCTACGAACGGTTGTTCGGCTGGTCCTTCGCGACGGGCTCCTCCGAGTACGGCGGGTACGCCACGGCGTCGCTCGACGGGCGGGCCGTGGCCGGTCTCGCGCCCTGCCAGGCCGGGCAGGACGCGCCGCCGGCCTGGACGCTGTACCTGGCCTCGCCCGATGTCGCGGGCACCGCGGAGCTGGTCCGCGAGCACGGCGGCCGGGTGCTGCTCGAACCGATGGAGGTCGGGGAGGTCGGCCGCATGCTGATCGCGACCGACCCGGGCGGCGTGCTGTTCGGCGTGTGGGAGGCGGGAGCGCACCGCGGGTTCGAGCGGCGCGAGGAGCCGGGCGCGTTCTCCTGGGCCGAGGTGGTGACGCGGGACCCGGCGGCGGCCGACGCGTTCTTCCCCGCCGTCTTCCCCTTCGAGGCACGGCGCGTTGAGGACCCCGACGGCCTCGACTACCAGGTCTACACGCTCGACGGAACGCCCGTGCTCGGCCGGATGGCCGCGCCGGCGGACGGCCAGGCCCCGCACGTGCTCGTGTACGTCGCGGTGCCGGACTGCGACGGCGCGGTGGAGACCGTGCGGCAGCTCGGCGGCCGGGTGGCCGACGGGCCGGTGGACAGCCCGTTCGGCAGGTTCGCCACCGTGGTCGACCCGCAGGGCGTGCGGTTCGCCGTGATCGACCTGTCGGCGGCGTCGGGCGAGCCGCCCGCGACCCACCCGGCCTGACCCCTGAATCACCGCCGGAACGCCGCCCGCGTGACCCGAACGGTTGAGTGGCGCGCGCCTGCTGGGGGAGAGTGCGACCAGCAGGGCACGTCACGAACAGCGAGGAGTCACCCCATCATGCGTCTGATGCGCGTCGGAGAACCCGGCCGGGAGCGGCCCGTCATCGTCTCGGGCAGCGGCGGCAGCGAGCGCCACCACGACCTGCGGCCGGTCACCGCCGACATCGACGGCGCGTTCCTGGCCGCGCTGAGCGACGACCCCGGCATCGTGCCCGACCCGTCCCGGCTGCCGGAGACGGACATCGCGGGCGAACGCGTGGGCGCCCCGGTGGCGCGCCCCTCGGCCGTGCTGTGCATCGGCCAGAACTACGCCGCGCACGCCGCCGAGTCCGGCGCCGAGCCGCCCGAGCGGCCCATCCTGTTCTACAAGTCGCCCAACACGGTCGTCGGCCCGCACGACGACGTGCTGATCCCGCGCGGCTCGCGCAGGACCGACTGGGAGGTCGAGCTGGCCGTCGTCATCGGCCGCCGCGCCCGCTACCTCGACTCGCCCGCCGACGCCCTCGCGCACGTCGCGGGGTTCGCGATCAGCAACGACGTCTCGGAACGCGCCTTCCAGCTGGAGGAGTCGGGCGGGCAGTGGTCCAAGGGCAAGAGCTGCGAGACGTTCAACCCGCTCGGGCCCGTGCTGGTGACCCCTGACGAGGCCGGCGACCCGCGGGACCTGCGGCTGCGCTCGTGGGTGAACGGCGAGCCGCGCCAGGACTCCACCACCGCGGACATGATCTTCGACGTGGCGCGGCTGATCCACGACCTGTCGCAGTACCTCGTGCTGGAACCCGGCGACGTCATCAACACCGGGACGCCGCAGGGCGTCGCGCTCTCCGGCCGGTTCCCCTACCTCGCGGCCGGCGACGTGATGGAGCTGGAGATCACGGGGCTCGGGCGGCAGCGTTCGGAGTTGCGCGCCGCGCCCTGACGGCGCCCCGGCGGCGGGGCGCGCCCCCGGGGGTGGCCCGCGACGTGGGAAACCGTCCAGTCGGCGTCTCGCGCGCCACCCTTGCGGGTGGCGCGCGGGCCGGTGCCGCACGGATAGGTTGGCGCCATGGCTGAGCACCACGTGATCAGCGTCCGGTTCGACGGCGGCCCTCGCGACGGCCGGACGATCGATGTCCTCATCACCGGCCGGGTGCCCCTGCCGCTGATGCTGGCGGCGCCGCAGCCGGGCGGACTCTACGAACTCCAGTGCACCGAGGGGCGCGGCACGCGCTACGCCTGGGTCGACGACCTGCCCGCAAGGAGCCAGTGACCCGGCCGCCGGGCCGGCACCCGCCCCGCGCGGGCCCGGCCCGGCGGCCCCGTCAGCGGTCCTCCCGCTTCAGGCGTCCTGGTCAGCGGTCCTCCCGCTTCAGGAACGCGGCCAGGCCGGCCAGGTCGTCGGTGTTGAGGTGGTCGACGTCCGCGGCGATCAACTCCCGCCACACGGCCTCGCGCGCGGGGCCCGGCAGGTCGGGCGTCGCCCAGAACCGCACGCGCTGCCCCGCCCGGTGGGCGGCGGCCGTGACGCGGTGCAGCAGGTCGCGCTCCGCCGCCGGCATCTCCCCGACGCCCTGCCACGCGAAGCTGCTGTTCCAGTTGCCGCTGATCAGGGGGATGAACGACGCGGGCGCCGCGGTGCCGAGGTCGTCGAGGCGGCCGTCGTAGAACGCGTACCGCACCCGCTCCCGTTCCATCGGCGCCCGCGCCGCGCGGTCGCCCGAGATCACGGCGGTGACCGCGCCGGCGCGCACCCGGCCGCCCGCCGCCGTGCTGAGCATCCGCTGGTAGCGGCGGAGGCGCCGGGAGAGTTCCAGGTAGGTGGCCTCACCGGTGTTCTTGAGGTCGATGAGGAGCTGGAACGGCGCCTGGCTGCCCGGGTGGACGCGCCCGCGGTGGGCGCGGACGCGCGCGAGCAGCGGGTCCAGGTACAGCGCCTCAAGCGTGCGGCCGGGGACGAGGTCCTCGAAGTCGTGCGCGACGAGGAGTTCGCCGTCGACCAGCCAGATGTCGGCCTCGACGCTGGTGAAGCCGTGGGCGAGCGCGTCGAGCAGCGGGCGTTCGTGCTCGTAGTCGTTGTGGGCGTGCGCCCGGCGCAGGGGCGCGGGCACCGGCCGCCACCCGCCGGTGGCGGACGCGGAGGCGTGGGCGGGAACGGCCACCGCGCCGGTGAGCGCGGCGGAGAGGGCGGCGGCGCCCCCGATGACTCGGCGACGACTTGGATACCGGCTTGGATACCCCACGAGGACTCCCGGGTACGGCGGGACGGGACGCGAGTGAGTATCCGGCGTGCGGACGGGTGTGCGGCAGACCTGGTCGAAGAGTTCTCCGAGCGGTCACCGGGGCGTTCCGCGCCGCACGTCCGGCGCGGGGTGTCGCGCGCCGCGTCCGGGGAAAGCGAGCCCGGAACCGGCGGGCATGGGGACCTGACGACGTTTTAGGTCGTATTTCCGGGTAATCCGATACTTCCGTATCGCGAAAGCATCGGAGAAGGATCATGACTCTCAGTGGAAAGGCCGAATTCGACGAGGTCCACATCAACAAGGGCGTCCGGCCCGTCGCCCAGCACGGCTTCGTGACCGTCGACCGGGGCACGCTGAAGCTGCTCGGCTCCGACCGCAAGGTCATCGTCAGCGCGCCCATGAGCAAGGTCGAGGCCAGCAAGGCGCGTTTCACCGGCGGCAAGACCCTCGCCATGAAGGTCGACGGCACCCGGTACACCGTCTCGCCCAAGTGGGGCGACCGCGCCGGGAAGCTGATGCGCCCCGGCCGCCCTGAGGAGGTGGCGCGCGCCTCCGAACAGCTGCTCCGCCTGATCGAAGCCGACGGCGGCACGGTCGAGCGCCGCGACAAGGACGCGCGGGCGAACGGCCTCGCGGCCCGCGACGGCGCGGCGCGCGACAGCGACGCGTGAGGCGCGGCGCCTGGCCGCGCGCGGGCGCGCGCGCCGGACGCGCCGCCCGCGTCAGCCCGCCAGCTCGACGTGCCCGGTGATCTGGTCGGCCGTCAGCACGTACCCGGTCTCGGCGTCGGTGACGGAACGCGCGAACACCATGCCGTACACCTGCCCGTCCGTCGTCAGCAGCGGCCCGCCCGAGTTCCCCGGGCGCACCAGCGACCGCACCGTGTAGATGTCGCGGGTGACGACGCTGCTGCCGTCGATGTCCTGCCCGCGCGCCGCCGTCCGTCCCGCGACGGTCGCGGCCCGCACGTCCAGCGGGCCGTCCTCGGGGTACCCGGCCACCACGCCGGGGGAGCCGCGTTCCGCGTCCCCGGCGAAGGACAGGGTCGGCGCGTCGAGCCCCGGCACGCTGAGCACCGCGACATCGACGGCCGGGTCGTACAGGATCACCTCGGCCTCAAGCCGGGGGCCGACGCCTCCCACCTGCACGGCCGTCACGTCGGCGCCCTCGACCACGTGGGCGTTCGTCATGACGCGCTCGGCCGCGTAGACGAACCCGCTGCCCTCCTGGCCGGAGAACCCGGCGGTCGCGGTGACCTTCACCGTGCTGTTCCGCGCGGCGGCGACCGCGGCCTGCGTGACGTTGTCGCCCGAGGGCTGGGGCACCTCGGCCGTCGGGGCGTTCTCGAACGGGTTGAACACCTGCGGGAAGCCGGCGTCCCCCAGCACGTCGGTGGCCCGGTTGAACCAGGTGGGGGCCTGGTCGGGCATCCGGTCCTGCACGGCGCCGAGCACCTGCGACCCCTGCACGGCCCGGTTGAGCCCGGGGGACGGCGTCGGGATCAGCGCGCTCGCCGCCATCCAGGCGACGAGCAGCACGGCCACCGCGTTGAACGCGGAGCCGCCCACGCCGTCCAGCCAGCGCGCCGGTGCCCACCGCACGGAGTCGCGCAGGCGCAGCGCGAGGGGCCACGCCAGCGCCTGCCCCACCGCCGCGGGCACCAGGACGACCACGAGCGCCACGATCGTCGCGGAGGCGGAGCCGGGCTCCATGTGCTCCACGATGTACGGCAGCAGCCACACGCCGAACGCGGCGCCACCGACAAAACCGATCAGCGAGATGACACCGGCGATCAGCCCGCGCTGAAAACCGGAGACGGCCGCGAGGACCACCGCGAGCAGCAGCAGCGCGTCGAGCAGGTTCACCGCTACCCCCCTGGTCGCCCGGTCGCAGACCCCGCCCGGTCTCCTGCGGGCCCTGCGGCGGAAGAACTGATGATGGAGACACCGAGGGTAGACCTGCTCAGCGCCCCGATCGGGAAACGTGGGGGAACGCGGTGATGTTCCCGGAACGGTCCGTTCAGAACAGCGGCCCGGTCCACGTGAGGCCGGTCTCGTCTCCCGCGATGGCGAACAGGCCGGCGAGCATCAGCGCCGCGCCGCCGAGTGCCAGGTTCTTCTGGAAGTGGATCATCTCGTTCTGCCGCGCGCCCGCGTCGGTCTCCTTCCAGTACGCGTGCATCAGCACCGCCGCCGGCAGCAGGAACGCCGCGAGCAGCAGCGCGCCCAGGTCGGGCCACACCCCGAGCAGCACGCTGAGCCCGCCGAGCAGCATCACCGCGCCCGAGGCGAGGACGGCGGCGCGCGGCGCCGGCACCCCCTTGGACGCCGGGTAGCCGGCCATGGCCTTGCTGCGGGTCAGGTGGCCGAACGCCGACGCGAGGAACATGGGCACGAACAGAATCCGCCCGAGCAATACCAGAAAGTCCACGGGACACCTCCGGGGGCCGCCTGCCTCGCCGCCGTTTCCACTTTGCTGCCGCACCGGAAGCGCGGCAACCCGGGAACGGCGCGGACCCGCCCCGTTTACCGGCCGGGGACGTCGGGCAGGCGAGCCCGCAGGCCCGGGACGATACGGTACGCACCCGGGCGAAACGACTTCCGCGCACACCGCCGTCGACGCCTCGGAGAGCTGTGATGAGGACCTCGACCCGAAACGCACCCCGCACCAACGCACCCCGCACCAACGGATCACGTGCCAACGCGCCTGGCACCTCCCGCCGCCCGCGCCCCGCCGGGCCCGCGCGCCGCGGGCGCAGGCACCCGCACGACGACGCGCCCGACACCTCCCGGCAGTTCGAACGCCTCGCGGCGCTCCCCGAGGGCCCCGAGCGCGCGCGCCTGCGCGACGAGGTCGTGCGCGCCTGGCTGCCCATGGCGGAACGGCTCGCCCGCACCTACGGCGACCGCGGCGAGAGCCAGGAGGACCTGGCCCAGGTGGCCGCGCTCGGCCTGGTCAAGGCGGTGCGCGGCTTCGACCCGGCGCGCGGCTGCGCGTTCGAGAGCTACGCGGTGCCGACGATCGTCGGCGAGGTCAGGCGCCACTTCAGGGACCACCTGTGGGGCGTGCACGTGCCCCGCCGCACGCAGGAGCTGCGCAACCGGGTCAGGGCGGCGCACCGCGCGCTCGACCACCGGGTGGACGACCGGCCGCCGGGCGTCGACGCCCTGGCCGAGGCGAGCGGGCTGACGCCGGCCGAGGTCAGGGACGGCATGGCCGCCCTGGACAGCTACCGGCCGCTGTCGCTCGACGCGGAGCTGGGGCGCGGCGGCGACGGCACGTTCACGCTGGCCGACACCATCGGCGCCGCCGACGCGGGGTACGAGCGGGTGACGCGCCGGGAGGCCGTGCGCCCCAAGCTGCGGCAACTTCCCGAACGCGAACGGCAGATCCTGTATCTGCGCTTCTACCGCGAGCTGACCCAGCGCGAGATCGGCGAACGCCTCGGCCTCTCCCAGATGCACGTCTCCCGCCTGCTCAACCGCGTGTGCGAGCGCATCCACGACGAGGTGGAGGCGGACGGGCGGGTTCCGTCGCACTCCTGACCCGTTGTCGGTCGCCCGTGCGAGGATCGGGTGGTGACGATCACCCGCCGGTTCCTGCCGGCCCTGGCGCTCGCCGTGCTGCCGGCCACCGGCTGCGGCACCGAGTCGCCCGCCGCGCCCGCGGACGCCGCCCCCGCGGGCGGCGCGGCGGCACCCTCGCCCGCGCCGCCCGAGGGCGCCCCGGGCACCCCGCCGCCCCCCGAGTGCCCCGAGCCGGGCGTGCGCGTCACCCCCGGGCTCGTCGAGGCCGCGATGGGCCTGCGCGTGCTCGACATCCAGCTGACCAACTGCGGCACCGAGCCCTACCGGCTCGAAGGCCACCCGCACCTCGTCCTCCTCGACGCCGACCGCGCGCCCGTCGGCGTCGAACCGGTTGAGGGCTCGGCGGGCATCGCGGTCGTCGAGGGGTTCGACGACGCGCCGCGTCCGCTGACCCTGGCGCCGGGCGAGAGCGCGAACGCCGGGCTGATCTGGCGCAACACCGTGACCGGCACCGGCGCGCCCGTCGTCGCCGAGCACGCCGAGGTGACCCCGGCGCCCGGCGCGCCCGCGCAGGAGATCACGCCGGACGGCGGCATCGACCTCGGCACCACAGGACTGGCCGGGATCAGCCCCTGGCGGGCGGCCGAGGCGCGCTGAGCCGCGACCGGCGGCGGAGAAAGGGGATGTGACGTCGTGAACGCGGTGTGGACGAGCGCCATCGCGGTCGCCGGCACCCTGCTCGGCGCGCTCACCACCGGGCTGCTCCAGCGCTGGGTGGCCGTGCGGGCCGAGCACGTGGCCGAGCGGCAGCGCCTGCGGGACGCGGCGGCCGACCTGGCGAACGCGCTGACCGACTACAGGGAACGCCTGTACTGGCAGACCCACCTGGAGACGCTGCCCGACACGGCGCAGGAGAGGAAGGAGGAGGCCAGGCGCGACAGCTGGGCCGCCAGGTCCCGCGTCAACCACGCCATGAACCGGCTGCGGCTCGCCACGACGGACGACCGGCTGCTCACCCTGGCGACCGAGGCCCGCAACGCGACGTTCGCCGTGCAGACCGACTCCGTCGCACCCGCCGCGGCGCGCGAACGGCAGTACGCGCTGCTCGACGCGGTGGCCCGGACGGCGCGGTAGCGCCGCGGGCCGGGCCGGGCGGAACGGAGGCCGACCGGGCGGGAACAGAGCCAGGACCCGGCCGTTCCCACTACGCGTCGCGGCGGCGCAGAACCACGGCCGCGGCCAGCAGCGCGAGCCCCGTCCAGCCGGCCACCAGCAGCAACGAGGGCCACGCGCCCAGCGAACCGACCGCGTCGGCCGACGCGTCCGAGGTCTGCGTCAGCTTTTCGAGCGCCGCGGTCGGCGAGGCCCCCGCCACCCACCGCTGCGCGTCGCCGAACAGCGGCCCCAGCATCGACGGCAGCAGCAGCACCGCGAGCACCGCCGTCACCGCGCCCGCCGCGTGCCGCAGCAGCGTGCCCACGGCCAGGCCGAGCAGCCCGGCCACCGAGAACGCCGCGGCCACCCCGAACAGCGCCGGCACCGGGTCGCCCTGCGCGTACCCGTCGTCGAGCATCCCGCCACCGACCAGGTAGGCGCCCGCCACCGAGGGCAGCGCCAGCGCGTACAGCAGCCCCGCGACCAGCACGGCCTTCGCGGCGAGCACGGAACCGCGCCCGGGCACGACCGCGAACGTCGTCCTGATCGTCCCGCTGCCGTACTCGCCGCACACCGTCAGCGCCCCGGCCACCGCGGCCAGCATCAGCGCGGGAACGGTCAGGGTCAGGCTGCCGCCGAGCACCGTGTCATCGGGCTGAAGACTGCCGGAGGCGGCGACGAACACCGCGCCCGGCACCGGCAGCAGCGCCGCGACGGCCGTCGTCCACACCGTGGAGCGCACGCTGCGGAACTTGATCCACTCGAACGCCAGCGCCCGCCGGAACCCCGCCATCACCCCCGCACCTCCGTCCTGTACTCGGCCTCCTCGCGCGCCATGGCCGTGTAGACCTCTTCGAGCGTCGAGCGCCGCGGCGTCAGCTCGTGCAGCGCGACCCCGTGCGCGCGGGCCAGCTCCCCGATGTCCTCGGGGCCGAGGCCCGTCACGAGCCACCCGCCGCGCGCGTCGGGCGACACCCGCGCCCCCGCGTTCTCCAGCAGGCCGCGCAACCGCTCCGCCTCCGGGCCGCGCACGAGCGTCCCGCGCCCGGAGTCCGCCTCGATGAACTCCCGCAGGGGCGTGTCCGCGAGCAGCCGCCCGCGGCCGATCACCACGAGGTGGTCCGCGGCCAGTTCCAGCTCGCTCATCAGGTGGCTGGAGAGGAACACCGTCCTGCCCTCGGCCGCCAGCGACGTCATCAGCTCCCTGATCCAGCGGATGCCCTCGGTGTCCAGGCCGTTGACCGGCTCGTCCAGGATCAGTACCTCGGGATCGCCGAGCAGCGCCGCGGCGATCCCGAGCCGCTGGCCCATGCCGAGGGAGAAGCCGCGCGTCCGCCGCCGCGCCGTGGCCGGGTCGAGGCCCACCGCGTCCAGCACCTCGTCCACCCGCCGCCGCGGGAGGCCGCTGCCCGCCGCCATGCCGGCCAGGTGCGCGTACGCGGAACGCCCGCCGTGCACCCCCTTCGCGTCGAGCATCGCCCCGACGGTCCGCAACGGCACGGGCAGCTCCGCGTAGGCCCGCCCGCAGACGAGGGCGCTGCCCGAGGTCGGCGCGTCGAGGCCGAGGACCAGCCGCATCGTCGTCGACTTGCCGGCGCCGTTCGGGCCGAGGAACCCGGTCACCCGGCCGGGCCGCACGGTGAACGACAGCCCGTCGACGGCGGCCTTGCCGCCGTACCGCTTGGTCAGTTCGCGCACTTCGATCATGCGGCCGACGCTAGGCGCCGGGCGCGGCCGTGCCATCCGCCGACGGGAGACGGCGGGTACTGCGCCGGGAGCAGCCGGCGGGCGGCCTCAGGCCCGCGCCGTCAGGCGCCGCCGGGGTGGCCGCCCCCGTGGCCGGGGTCGCCGGCCCGCACCAGGCCCGTTTCGTAGGCGAGCACGACGAGTTGGGCCCGGTCGCGGGCGCCGAGTTTCGTCATGGCGCGGCTGACGTGCGTCTTGGCCGTCAGCGGCGACATCAGCAGCCGTCGGCCGATCTCCTCGTTCGACAGGCCGGCCGCGACCAGCGCCATCACCTCGCGTTCGCGCGCGGTGAGCGGCGCGAGCCGCGCCGCCGCGCCGGCGAGCGGGGCGCGCAGCCGCGCGAACTCCTCGATGACGCGCCGCGTCACCGCGGGCGCGAGCAGGCTGCGCCCGGCGGCGACCGTGCGGATCGCCTCGCGCAGCTCGTCCGGCTCGATGTCCTTGAGCAGGAACCCGGCGGCACCGTGGCGCAGCGCCTCGAACACGTACTCGTCGGCCTCGAACGTCGTCAGCACCAGCACGCGCACCCCGCCGAGCGCCGGGTCCGCCGCGATGGCGCGGGTCGCGGCGAGCCCGTCCACGCGCGGCATGCGGATGTCCATGAGCACCACGTCGGGCCGCGTCACGCGGACCGCCTCGACGGCCTGCGCGCCGTCGGCGGCCTCGGCGACCACCACGAGGTCGTCGGTGAGGTCGAGCAGCGCCCGGAACCCGGCCCTGACCACGGTCTGGTCGTCGGCGAGAACGACCCGCACCCGGGCCGCGCCCTGCTCCTCGGAACGCGTCGCTGTCATCCCCACAGCGTAGGCGGGCGGCCCCACGGCACGACCGGCCCGAAGACCGGTGCGCGGCGCGGTTCCTGCCCGCGAACGAGAGCGGCGCGCGGTCAGGAACGTTCCGCGTCGGCCGGCGCGGGCGGGGCCTCCTCGTCCGGCCGGCGCTGCGCGGAGTGCGCGAACCGCTCCCGCAGCCTGATCAGTCCGGGACCGAAGTCGGCCTCAAGCTCCGGGCCCCTGGCCGCCAGCATCTCCAGCTTGTAGATGTCGTGCGCGATCAGTTCGGTGACCGGGACGACGAGCGCCGGATGGCTGGTCCACGCGGCGCGGCTCTCGGCGCCGGTCGAGACGATCCCGGCGACCACCTCGCTGCTGTCCGCGCTGACCACCAGCCACCGGCCGCCGAGCCCCGCGGTCACCTCGTCCGTCGACGGGTGCGGGTAGACCTGGGCGAACGGATACCCGGGGTCCCCGTAGGCCACGACGATCACCTCGACGCCGCGCGCCGCCGCGTTCTCCAGATCGGCGTGCAGCAGGGACGCGTCGGCCTGCCACACCTCCATCATGATGCGGCGCCCGGCCGAGCGGATCAGCCGCCGGGCGCGTTCCATGATCTCGGTCTCGCCCTGGAGGTCCCAGATGGCCGCGCTGTCGTCGGGCCCCCGCCGGGTGTAGTCCGCGAGAGCGGATTCGGCCGCGTCGATCCGGTCCGCGGCCTGCCCGCGCAGCCGCTCCACCAACTCCTGTGGCTCAAGGGCCCGGTAGAGGGTGGTGCCACCTCTGGTGACGTGCACCGCGCCCTTGCCGGCGAGGGAGTCGAGCACCTGGTAGATCTTCGACGTGGGAACGCCCGACCGCTTGGCCACCGCGTACCCGGACGAGGGCGCCTCGTCGAGCAGCGCCAGATAGGCCCGCGCCTCCCACTCGGTCAGGCCCACCGCCTGTAGGCGCTTCACCACAGCTGACGTCATCGCACCTCCATCCCGACACCCTAGGCCGCCCGCGCCGCGCCCCATCGCCCCCCGGTCCGGACCGTCCCGCCACCACGACCGTCGGACGAGGGACACCCCGGGGAAGGCTCGCCGGAGACCTGGGCGTTGCGCCGCCGAGCACCGCGAGGCGTGGCTGGGCCAGAAGACCGGCAAGGCCATCCACCCGAGTCCGCCGCGCACCGGATGCAGGGGGCGGCCCGCCGCCCGGGCGCGGCGTCCGACCGGCGGACCGGAAAGGCATTGCCGCGCCCGGAAATGCTGCGCTTCACGTCCGCGTGACTTGTTTCGGCTTCGACTTCACCACTAAGGTAGTCACGTTGAGATCGGCCGGTGACCAGAGACTGATCCATCGGCACAGGGGGAGTGTCGGCCGCATGTTTCCTTTGCATGGCGCGCGCGTTTCCGAGGGGCCGTCGATAGGGGAGAAACGCGCAGCTCGCAGAGGGTACGGGGCGCCGGAGCGGTCCGGTGGCATTGTTCCCCTGGGCCCTCGGGGTGCAGGCGGCGAGGCCATGGCGCTTCGTCTCCTGAGACGGTCACATCGGAGCGATGAATCGGAGATCGACTTATTCCCGAGCGGAAAGGACAGAGCGGAAACCTCATGTCAGTGAGCAACCCGGCGCCGCACAAGGTCGCCATCGTCGTCGACGCCGCCCTGCCGGCCGGCCTCGCCGCGAACGCCGCCTCGGTACTCGCCCTCTCCCTCGGCCGCCAGGTCGAGTCGCTCATCGGGCCGGACCTCAAGGACGCCGACGGCAGCGCGCACGTCGGCATCACCACCGTTCCCCTCCCGATCCTGACGGCCGACGCGGACACCGTGAAGGCGATCAGGAACCGGGCGGTGCGCGAGCACGACGACGTGCTCACGGTCGACTTCACCGACTGCGCGCAGCGCACCCGCACCTACGAGGACTACGCCGGACTGCTCGGGGCGGCCACCGACGCGGACCTCGCCTACCTGGGCGTCGCGCTGTACGGGCCGCGCAAGCAGGTGCAGAAGCTGACCGGCAGCCTGCCCCTCCTGCGCTGAGGTCACCCTCGGCCGGGAGTACATGGGGGCGCGTTCCATCGTCGCGCCCACCCAGTCGCACCCACCCACGGGAACGACCCGCCGCGGGCCGCCGGTCCCGACGCCCCGGTGACCGGCGTCAGCTGCCGGGAGGCGCTGCCTCCGCCCCCTGGATCAGCCGTCCCGGCCCGGCCGTGCGTCGTTCTCCGCCGGCCGGTGGCCGTCCTCGGTCGGCCGCGCGCCGTCCCCGAGGGGCAGCAGGGCCAGCACCCGGTAGCCGCCGGCCGGCAGCGGCCCGTGCTCCAGCGTGCCGCCGGCCGCCGACACCCGCTCCCGCATGCCGAGCAGGCCGAACCCGCCAGCGGCCCGGCCCGGCCGGGCCACGGGCGGCCCGTCGTCGGTGACCTCCACCAGCAGCCGCCCCGGCGCGGCGCGGACGGAGACGGCCGCGTGCCGGGCCGCCGAGTGCTTCACCACGTTGGTCAGCGCCTCCTGCACGACGCGGTACGCGGTCAGTTCGACCAGCGGCGGCAGCGGCGGCGGGCCGGGGGAGCAGCGCAGCGCCACGGGCAGGGGCACGCGTTCCACCAGGTCGGGCAGGTGCGCGAGCGTCGGCGCCGGAACGACCGGGGCCGCCGCGCCGTCCTCGCGGAGGAACGCCACCGTGGTGCGCAGCTCCCGCACCGCCTCCTTGCCCGAGTCCCTGACCTGCCGCAGCGCGGCGCGTGCCACCTCGGGCCTGCGGTCGAACGCGTCGAGCGCCACCCCGGCCTGCACGGTCATCGCGGACACGGTGTGCGCGATGACGTCGTGCAACTCGCGGGCGAGCAGTACCCGTTCCTCGCGCAGCCGGCGGGCGGTCTCCCGCGCGTGCTCCTCCGCAGCCCTGCGGGTCAGCTCCTGCCGGCCGCGCACGACCTCCCCGAGCAGCAGCGGCACCAGCGGAATGGCCATCTCCAGCACGGGCGAGGGAACGGGTCGGCCCTGCTCGTGCCCGGCGACCACGGCGGCGGCGCCCGAGAGCAGCGCCCCGGCCACGCCGACCCGCAGCGTCCTGCGCCGGTCGCCGCGCACCGCGACCCAGTAGAGCGCGACCATCACGGGCAGGTTCAGCAGCTCCCCGAGGTGCCCGTGCACCGTCCAGCCCAGGCTCGCCGCCCCCGTCACGCCCGCGGAGAGCAGCGGGCGGCGCCGGTGGGCGAGCAGCCCGAGCACCGAGACGGCGAGCAGCGTCCAGCTGAGCCAGTCGTCCTCGCGCGAGCCGGGCACGTTCGCCGCCAGGTCGGCGGCCGTGAGGCAGCCGACGGCCGCCGTGACCAGCAGTTCCACGCCCATGCCCCCACGGTAGGCGCGGCCCGCGCCCCCCGCGTACGCCGAGCGGAGTACACCCGCGCCCCGAAGGCACGATGTCCTTCGGGGCGCGCGGCAGGGGCTCGGGTTCAGGCGTTGTAGCCACCGTGGGCGTCCAGCACCGCGCCCGTGACGTACGACGCGGTGGGGCCCGCAAGGAAGGCGATCGCCGCCGCGATCTCCTCGGGGCGCCCTATGCGTTGCAGGGACAGCGAGCCGACCAGGGCCTTGAGGGTCTCGGGGTCCGGCGGTTCCATGCCGCCCTCCATCAGTCCGGCCTCTACGACGTTGGCCGTGATGTCGCGGGGGCCGAGGTCGCGTGCGACGCCCATGGTGTACCTCTCGATCCCGGACTTGGTCGCCGAGTAGTCGGCAAGGCCGGGGACTCCGACCCGGGAGCCCAGCCCGGAACTCACCGTGACGATGCGGCCGCCCGTGCGCAGCACTCGGGAGGCGGCCCGGATGACGGCGATCACGCCGAGGTAATTGGTGGCGTGCATCCGGTCCAGCGCGGCGGTGTCGGCGTCCGGGTCGTCCACCGTGCCAGCCACGGAGATCGCCGCGTTGTTGACGAGGATGTCCAGGCCGCCGAAGTGCGCGACCACGCTGTCGATCAGCGCCGGCGCCCGGCTCGTGTCCGCCTGGTCGGACTGGAAGGCGACGGCCTTGGCTCCCTTGCCGTGCACCTCGTCGACGACGGCCTGCGCCTGTTTCTCGGAGCTGACGTAGGTGAAGGCGACGTCGGCGCCCTGCTCGGCCAGCAGTCGTACGGTCGCGGCTCCCAGTCCGCGCGACCCCCCGGTGACCAGGGCGACCTTGCCCGTGAGTGGCTTGCTCATTCTTCCCACCTCGTTGATTGACCCCACCTGATAGTCGTAACGTTAACTGTTACAACGACCGGTCGCAACTATCGCTGTTACGACTGCGCTGTCGTAACATGAAGCGTTGCGGCCGGGAGGAGGGGTCCATGAGCGCCAACAGCAGGCTGACCATCGCCGCCCACGCGCTGGCCTGGATCGGCCTGTACCAGCGCCAGGGGCATGAGGTCGCCACCTCCGAGCAGATCGCGACCAGCGCGAACACCAACCCCGTGGTGATCAGACGGCTGCTCGGCGAGCTGCGCAGGGCCGGGCTCGTGGAGTCACGGCGGGGCGTGGGCGCGGGCTGGTCGCTGGCACGCGAGCTGGAGTCGATGACCCTGCTCGACGTGTACGAGGCAGTGGAACCCGGACCGCTGTTCGCGATGCACCGCACCGCCCCCGACCAGGGATGCGTGGTGGGTCACGGCATCCAGCCGGTCATGCGGAGCATCTACGAGGGCATCGAGGAGACCCTGAGGCACGAGCTGGCCCGCGTCACGCTCGAACACGTACTCCGGGACGTACTCGCGGCACCTCGCTAGCGGCGTTGCCCTGTGAGGTCGGCTGACCTTCGGGGTGCCGAGGCGGACGGGGCCGCCCGGCGCGGCTCGCCGTCGCGACCGGTGAGGGGCCGCAGCCGCGCGCGGTCACGGTCGCGCCCGCCCGGGCGTCAGGACGGGATGTCGACGGGCAGTTCGGCGGCTCGTGCGGCGTCGGCCAGCCGCTTGTCGTAGGTGACGAACGAGGTGAGCCGGGGATGGATGGACAGGGCCGTGCCGAGGTGGATGGCGTCCAGGCTCCGCACCGTCGCCGGCCGCACGGACTGAGCCAGGACGCGGATGCGCGGTGCCAAGTCGACCATGTCGATCAGGTCCAGGATCGCGGCGAGCCGTGTGGCGGA
The DNA here is from genome assembly GCF_020410765.1 of Streptomyces marincola. Classification (NCBI taxonomy): domain Bacteria; kingdom Bacillati; phylum Actinomycetota; class Actinomycetes; order Kitasatosporales; family Streptomycetaceae; genus Streptomyces; species Streptomyces marincola. Next base: position 3,833,748 of record NZ_CP084541.1, read on the forward strand.
CTGCGGGGCGTGCCGGGCCAGGGCCCGGAACGATTCGATCTCCACCAGGGACGAACTGGTCCAGCCGGTCTCCGCCCGCTCGTCCAGCCAGTCGCGCAGGGCCTGGGACTCGGCTTCGGCGTGGACGAGTTTGACGACCGCGGCGGAGTCGAGATAGATCACGGACGCTCTTCCCCGCGCTCCCTGGAGATCTCGGCGGCGACGTCGATGCCGTCCGGCTCGCCCAGCGGCAGGCGCAGCGCGGCACGTCGCATGGCGGCGGCGCGCTCCCTGCGCTGGGCCGCTTCCAGCACCGCTTGGCGGATGGCGGCCGAGCGGGAGCCGCCGTCGCGCGTGAGGACGTCGACCGCGTGCTCGGTCTCCGCATCGCTGCGGATCGTGATGGTGTCAGCCATGAGGTAAGCGTAAGACAAAGTGTATTACGCGACAAACGGTCTCACGGCCCCGGGGGGCCGGTGAGGGCCGGCAACGACCGGAACGGCCCGCACCCGACGCCGGTCGGGGCGGGCCGTTCGAGGTGGCCGGGGGCCGGGGTCACATGTTGATCATGTGGCCGGCCAGGCCGTGGATCGCCTCCTTGACCGCCTCGCCCAGCGTCGGGTGGGCGTGGACGTTGCGCGCCACCTCGTGGACGGTGAGGTCCCACTGCTGGGCCAGGGTCAGCTCGGGCAGCAGCTCGGTGACCTCGGGGCCGATCAGGTGCGCGCCGAGCAGTTCGCCGTGCTCGGTGTCGCTGATGATCTTGACGAAGCCAGAGGGCTGGCCGAGGCCGTGGGCCTTGCCGTTCGCCGTGAACGGGAACTTCACGACCTTGATGTCGTGGCCGCGCTCCCTGGCCTGCTCCTCGGTGAACCCGAAGCTCGCGATCTGCGGCTGGCAGTACGTGGCCCGCGGGATCATCGGGTAGTCGAGCTCCATCGTCTCGGCGTCGCCGATCGTCTCGGCCGCGACGATGCCCATGGACTCCGCGGCGTGCGCCAGCATCAGCTTCGCCGTCACGTCCCCGATGGCGAAGATGTGCGGAACGCTGGTGCGGCAGCGGCCGTCGACCTCGATCGCCTTGCGCTCGGTCAGGGCGACGCCGGTGTTCTCCAGGCCGTAGCCCTCCACGCGCGGCGCGAACCCGATGGCCTGGAGCACCTTGTCGGTCTCCAGCACCTGCTGCTCGCCCTTGCCGTTGGTCACGGTGACCCGCACCGGGGCGTTCGGGTCGGAGTCGTCGATGGCGTCGACGCGGGTCGAGGTGAGCACCTGGATGCCCAGCTTGCGGTACTGGCGGGCCAGTTCCTTGGAGACCTCGGCGTCCTCAAGCGGCACCAGCCGGTCGAGGAACTCGACGATCGTCACCTTGACGCCGTAGTTGTGCAGCACGTAGGCGAACTCGACGCCGATCGCGCCCGCGCCGGCGATCACGATGCTGCCGGGCAGTTCCTCGGTGAGGATCTGCTCCTCGTAGGTGACGACGCGGTCGCTGAGCTTCGTGCCGGGCAGCAGCCGGGTGGTCGCGCCCGCGGCGATGACGCAGTGGTCGAACGTCACCGTCTCGGTCCCGCCCGAGCCGAGCGCCACCTGGAGCGTGTGGGCGTCGGTGAACGTGCCGCGACCGTCGTACTCGGTGATGCCGTTCTTCTTCATCAGGTAGTGCACGCCGCTCACACGGCCGTCCGCGACCTTGCGGCTGCGCTGGAACGCCGCGCCGTAGTCGAAGGTGACGGCGCCCTCGGCGCGGATGCCGAAGGTCTTGGCCTCGTGCGTGAACAGGTGCGCCAGCTCGGCGTTGCGCAGCAGCGCCTTGGAGGGGATGCACCCGACGTTCAGGCACACACCGCCCCAGTACTTCTCCTCGACGACCGCGGTCCGCAGCCCAAGCTGGCTGGCGCGGACCGCTGCGGTGTAGCCGCCGGGTCCCGCGCCCAGGACGACGACGTCGTAGTGCGTGCTCATGAACCCTCACGCCTTCTCTCGCGCTCTCACGGTGGTCGCCGACCATTGTCCCCTGCCGCTCCACCCCTGCCGCGCCCCGCCCGCCCCCCGGCGGGCACGCGCGTCCGCCCCGCGCGCCGCGCGGGGCGGACGGCGGGCCGCCGGTCAGGACCTCGCGGCTTCCGGCTCCTCGGCCCGCTCGATCTCGACGGCCCGCACGCGGGCTTCGGCCGGGCTCTGCGCCCTGGCCTCCGCGGGGCTCTTGGCCCGCACCAGCGGCACCTCCTGCGCGCGGGCAGCCTCCGTGCGAACGGCCTCCGCGCGCGTGGCCTCCGCGCCGGCGCCCGGCAGCGCCGCCTGCTCGGCCTCCGCCGCGGCCTGCCGCGCGGCGCGGCGGCGCTGCCGCGCGCCCGGCCCTCGGGCGGGCCGCAGGCTGGGCCGGCCCAGCGGCCTGACCTTGCCCTCGATGAGGGCGCCGAGCCCCTGAACGGCGCACAGGCCGGGCTCCTCCGCGACGTTGACGGGCATCCCGGTGTTGGTGCGGATGGCGGTGTCGAGCCCGGGCAGGCGCGCCGCGCCGCCGGTCAGCATGACGCCGCGTTCCGCGAGGTCGGCGACCAGGTCGGGCGGGCAGCGGTGCAGCACGGCGCGGATCGTGTCGAGCAGGCCGGTCAGCGGCGGGCGCACGGCGGCGCGCAGTTCCTCGGGGTCCACCTTGACCGTGCGGGCCAGGCCGGTGGCCACGTCGCGCCCCGAGACCTCGGTGATGTGCGGGAACGGGCCGGCCAGCGCGTCGTGCAGCGGGCGGACGGCCTGGCTCGGCAGCAGCAGTTCGTGCCGGTTGCGCAGGTGCTGGACGAGGGCGCGGTCGATGGTCTCGCCGCCCATGGGCACCTTGTCGGCGGCGACGATCGAGCCGAGGGAGAGGACGGCGATCTCCGTGGTCGCGGCGCCGACCTGCACGATGAGGGTGGCCTCCGGCTCCTCGACGGGCAGGCCGCAGCCGATGCCCGCGGTGATGAGGCTGTCCACGAGCTCGACGCGGCGCGCGCCGAGCCCGATCAGCGTCTCCAGCGCGGCGCGCCTGGCCAGCGGGTCGGCGTCGTGGGGGATGCACACGGCGGCGCGCAGCAGCGGGCGCAGCCGCCACGTGCGGCGCAGCTTGCCGCCGACCATGGCGCGCAGCATGCGCTGCGCCATCTCGATGTCGACGACGGTGCCGCCGTTGACGGGTCTGATGACGCGGATGTTGGCGGGGGTGCGGCCGGCCATCCGTTCGGCCGGCGCGCCGACGGCGATGAGTGCGCCGGTCTTGGTGTTCATCGCGACGACGGACGGCTCGTCGACGATGAGGCCGTGCTGTTTGGCGTAGACGCGGGTGCGGGCGGCGCCGAGGTCCGCGGCCACCGTGCAGCGACGAAGATGATCAAGACTGAGGGTCATATGATCATGTTGTGGGCGTTACCGGAACGCCGCCCGCTGAAGTGCGCCGACCGGGGGAGCGCGGCCGACGGGCCGTCAGCTGACGGGTTCTCCGGTCCCCCGGGGCCCGGCCGCCGCCAGGTCCTCACCGCGCGGTTCCGCATCCGTCTCGAACTGCGTCCGGTACAGCTCCTCGTACCGGCCGCCCGCGGCCAGCAACGCGTCGTGCGTGCCGCGTTCGACGATCCGGCCGGCCTCGACCACGAGGATCAGGTCCGCCGCGCGCACCGTCGAGAGCCGGTGCGCGATGACGACGGACGTGCGGCCCGCGAGCACCTCGGTGAGCGCCTCCTGCACCGCCGCCTCCGAGGTGGCGTCCAGGTGCGCGGTCGCCTCGTCCAGGATCACCACCCTGGGCCTGGCCAGCAGCAGCCGCGCGATCGTCAGGCGCTGCCGCTCGCCGCCCGAGAGCCGGTAGCCGCGTTCCCCGACCACCGTGTCGAGCCCGTCGGGCAGCGCGGCGACCAGGTCGGTGAGCCGGGCCCTGCGCAGCGCGTCCCACAGGTCCGCCTCGTCGGCATCGGGGCGCGCGAACAGCAGGTTGGCGCGCACGGTGTCGTGGAAGAGGTGCCCGTCCTGCGTGACCATGCCGAGGGTCTCGCGCAGCGAGGCGGCCGAGAGGTCGCGCACGTCCACCCCGCCGACGCGCACCGTTCCCCGGTCCGCGTCGTACAGCCGCGGCACGAGCTGGGCGATGGTCGACTTGCCCGCGCCCGACGAGCCGACCAGGGCGACGAGCCGGCCGGGCTCCGCGCGGAACGACACGTCGTGCAGGACCTGTTCGCCGCCGCGCGCGTCGAGCGTGGCCACCTCTTCGAGGGACGCGAGCGAGACCCGGTCCGCGGCCGGGTAGCCGAAGTCGACGTTCTCGAACTCCACGGCCACGGGCCCGGGCGGAACGGCCGCGGCGCCGGGCCGCTCCTCGATCAGCGGCTTGAGGTCGAGCACCTCGAACACCCGCTGGAAGCTGACCAGGGCGCTCATCACCTCCACCCGCGCCCCCGCGAGCGCCGTCAGCGGCGCGTAGAGCCGGGTCAGCAGCAGCGCGAGCGACACGACCGCGCCGGGTTCGAGGCCGCCGCGCAGCGCGTACCAGCCGCCAAGGCCGTAGACCAGGGCGAGGGCGAGGGCGGACACCAGCGTCAGCGAGGTCACGAACACCATCTGGAGCATCGCCGTGCGGATGCCGATGTCCCGCACGCGCCCGGCGCGCGCGGCGAACTCGCGCGACTCCTCCTCGGGCCGCCCGTACAGCTTCACGAGCGTCGCGCCGGGCGCGGAGAAGCGCTCGGTCATCTGCGTGGACATCACCGCGTTGTGGTTGGCCGCCTCGCGCGAGAGCCGGGCGAGGCGCGCGCCCATGCGCCGGGCGGGCAGCACGAACACGGGCAGCAGCGCGAGCGCGAGCAGCGTGATCCGCCAGCTGATGCCGAGCATGACGACGAGCGCGAGCAGCAGCGTCACCACGTTGCCGAGGACGCCGGAGAGCGTTCCGCTGAACGCGCGCTGCGCGCCGATCACGTCCGAGTTCAGGCGGCTGACCAGGGCGCCGGTCCTGGTCCTGGTGAAGAACGCGACCGGCATGCGCTGGACGTGGTCGTACACCGTGGTGCGCAGGTCGAGGATCAGCCCCTCGCCGATGCGGGCCGACAGCCAGCGCGCGAGCAGGCCGACGGCTGCCTCGGCCACCGCGATGGCGGCGATCAGCAGGGCCAGCAGGACGACCGTGCGTTCGGCCGCGCCCTCCGTGATCGCGGTGACGACCCGGCCGGCGAGCACGGGCGTGGCCACGGCGAACAGCGCGGACGCCACGCTCAGCAGCAGGAACCACACCAGCGCCGCCCGGTGCGGGCGGGCGAAGGCGCCGATGCGGCGCAGGGTGCGGCGGGAGAACGGCCGCTGGTCGTCCTTGGCGTGCCGGGCGTTGTACAGCGCGTTCCACGCGGTCATCTCCATGCTCATGACCGAGAGGCTAGAACTTGAACATTACTTGAAGTCAATGCGCGCCCCCGGCCGCTCCGCCCGTGGCGGAACACCGGTCCGGGCCCGGACCGAGATCACTACGGCGGGCCGCGCGAACACGGTGACCACGCGAACGGTCGCGTACCCGGCCGACGGCCTCACGACGGTGGGCCACCTCGCCCTGCCGGAGACGGCGCCCGCCCCGCGGCCCTGCCCCGGTGCCGTAGCCGACGGCGGCGACCAGTTCCCGGTCGGTCCGCGGCTCTGCGGGCGCGATCGTGCTGGAGCTGGGGCGCGACGGCGCCGACCTGCGCGCGGTCACCACGGTCGACGCGCTGACCACGGGCCGGCCGGGCGCGGCGGCGCGCGGTCAGCGTTCCGCCAGCCGCTCGCCCAGCTCCGTGCGGTAGTACAGCACCGAACGGCCCGCGCGGCGCCGGTCGACGAGCCCCGCCTCGCGCAGCACCCTCAGGTGGCCGCCCACCGAGCCGAGCGCGAGCCCCGTCATGGCGGCCAGCTGCGTCGTGCTGCGCGGCGCGGCCAGCGCCGCGAGCACCGCCGCGCGGGCCGGGCCGATCAGCCGCCGCAGCGCCTCGGCGGGCGCGGGCGCCGGTCCTTCCGCACCCAGCAGCCCGGCGCACGGGTAGGTGATGGCGTACCGGTGCGGCTCGTCCCAGCCCACCCAGCCGCGCGGCGTCGTGACCGGGATGAACAGCAGCTGCGCCGCCGCCAGGTCGCGCGGCGGGTAGGGGCGGGCGTTGATCCGCAGCCGCCCCTCGCCGAGCCAGCGCAGCCCGGGGCGCAGCCCCGCCACCGTCGCCGCCCAGCCGCCGGTGCCGACCGCGTGCGTCCTCGACACGATGTCAGCCTCGAACAGCCGCCGCCTGCGCGGCCAGTCCGCCGCGACCACGTGCGTCCACACCCAGCCGAGCAGCGCGGCGGTGGCACCGGCCGGGTCCGGCACGTCGAGCGCGGGCGGCGGCGGGCCCGGGTCGCCGTTCCTGACCCGGCACTCGGCCAGGTCGGCGGCCACGCGCGGGCGCGGCGTCGCCCGCAGCCGGTCGAGCTCGTCGTGGAACGAGCTGTCCCCCGGCAGCGGTGGCACGGTCAGGAAGTCGGGCAGCCAGCGCGGGCGCACCGCGTGCGCGACGAACGCCGCCGCGAACGGCTCGCGCGCCAGCAGCGCGCGGAACGCGGGCCGGTGCGCCGCGAGCCGTCCCGCCTCGCCCGGCGCGACGCCGATCCCCGCGAGCCCGAGCAGCGCCGCGACCGTCTCGGACAGCGCCGAGACCGCGAACCGGCCGCGCGCCAGCACGTCGGAGCCCACCAGCCACACGCCCACCGACGTTTCGCCTCCACCCGAATCTCTCGCGCTCCAGCGCGGCCCGCCGGAACACTCCCGGGCATGCGCACCTACCGTCAACTGTTCCACGCGCCCGAGTTCACCCCGCTGTTCGCGACCACCGCCGCGCACCTGGCGGCCCTCACGGTGCAGGGGCTCGCCCTGGGCACCCTGGTGCACCGGGCGACCGGGTCGCCGCTGCTCACCGCGCTGAGCATGTTCGGCGGCTCGTTCGCGCACGCCATCGGCGCGACCCTGCTGATGTCGGCGGCCGACCGGCTCAGACCGCGCGCGGGGCTGACCGCCGCGCCGGTGGTGTGCGCGGGCGCGGCGCTGCTGCTCGCCGTGCCGGGGGCGCCGGTGTGGACCGCGCTGCCCCTCGTCCTGGTCACCGGCCTGGTCGGCTCGGTGACCGGCGGCCTGCGCTGGGGGCTGCTGCTGCGGATCCTGCCCGCCGATGGCTACGTGCTTGGCCGTTCCGTGCTCGCCGTCGCGGGCGGCGCCACGCAGGTCGCCGGCTACGCGGCGGGCGGGCTGCTGGTCGCGGCCGTCTCCGCGCGGGGGGCGCTGCTGCTCTCCGCCGCCCTCTTCCTCGCCTCGGCCGCCGTGGCGCGCCTCGGCCTGCGCGACCGCCCGGCGCCCGGCGGCGGGCGTCCTTCGGTGCGCGAGACCTGGCGCGTCAACCGGCGGCTGTGGTCGGCGGCCGAACGCCGGTACGTCTACCTCGCGCTGTGGCTGCCCAACGGGCTGGTCGTCGGCTGCGAGGCCCTGTTCGTGCCCTGGTCGCCGGAGGCGGCGGGCGTGCTGTTCGCCGCGTCAGCGTTCGGCATGCTCGCCGGGGACGTGGCGCTGGGCAGGTTCGTCCCGGCCGCGCGGCGGCCCGCGCTGATCACGCCGCTGCGGCTGCTGCTCGCCGCGCCGTTCCTCCTGTTCGCGCTGCCGGCGGCCTGGCGGCTGCCGCTGCCGCTGGCCGCCGCGCTCGTCGCGCTGGCCTGCACGGGCTTCAGCGCCTCGCTGCTGCTCCAGGAACGGCTGATCGCGCTCACGCCCGAGGAGATCAGGGGCCAGGCGCTCGGCCTCCAGGCCGCCGGCACCATGACCATGCAGGCCGTCGGCGCGACCCTGGCGGGGGCCGCGGCCCAGTGGCTGCCGCCCGGGCAGGCGATGGGCGCCATGGCGGCGGCCTCGCTGCTGATCAGCCTCGCGCTCACGCCAGGACTCGTCAGGCCGCCGCGTACACCACCCACACCTGACCGGTCGCGAAGCGCAGCGGATCGCCGTCCGGCGTCGTGAACTCCGTGCCCGAGCGCTCCCCGCGCCGCTCCCACTCCGCCTCGAACGCCTGCCCGTCGCGCAGGACGACGGCGTCGCCCGAGCCGACGGTCTCGGTGTAGGGGGTGACGTTGCCCAGGGAGTCGCCGTACTCGGAGTCGCGGACGGTGACCTCCTGCACGACGACGGTGGCGGGTGACACACCGGGCACCGGCGTGCCGTCCATCGCGACCTGCCAGCCCGGCGTTCCTTCCCCTTCCGACCACGTGAAGTCGAACGTCGCGTTCGGGTAGTCGACGCGGTGCCGTTCGACGCGGGTGCCGCCCTCGGCCGGCGGTTCGCCGAACACGAAGCCGATGTCGTCGGCCTCCCCGGCCCCAGGCGCCGCGTCGAGCACGGCGGCGGGCCGCGCGTACAGGTTGTGCGGCGCCGCGCGCTCCGGGTCGCGCAGGTAGGCGCCGGGCGCGGTGTCGGGCGACACCGGGACCAGCCGCGCGTCCGCCACCTCGTCCCGCAGCCGGCTCTGCACACCCGAGTAGGCCAGCGCCGGCTCGTCGAACTGCGCCAGCAGCTCGATATCGGACTCCCGCGCGCTGCGCACCGGGCCGACGCGCTCGGGCAGCCGGTCCGCGTACACCGCGACCAGGCGGCTGAGCCCGGCCTCCACCTGCTCGACGTAGACCAGGTCCGCCTCGCCGAGCCCGGTGTGGGGCCGCGCCTGGGGCGCGTTGTCGACCTTCACGGCGAGCACGCGGGCGCCGCTTTCGGCCGGGCGGCCCGTGAACGGCGAACGCCCCTCGTCCTCGTCCCGCTCCTCGGCCTGGCACCCGGCGGTCAGCGCCGCGAGCACGGCGAGCACGACCGGCAGCAAGCGCCCGAACGACGTGCGCGCCGCGCCGCGGGCGCCTCGGACCGGACGTGGCATCGGCGTCACCTCTCCGCTACTCCCGGCTTCCCCCGGGGTCACTCCTGGTGTCCAGTGGACCACGGAACGCCGCGCCGCGACACGGGTCGCGCCGGGCGGCGGTGTGATCCTCTTCTTAATGAAAATGGTTTCCGTTTCTGTATAGTGGGGAGCGGGCCCGGGCGGGAACGGGAGCGGGTCCGGCTGTCATGGCCGGCGGTCACCGGGTACTCGGGTCGGGACGAACCTCGCGAACCACCCAGCCGGAGCACTCCGCAGCAGTGGAAAGGAGCCGCCATGAAGTCCGGAATCCACCCCGAGTACCGGCCGGTCGTCTTCCGCGACCGCGCCGCGGGCTTCGCCTTCCTGACGCGTTCGACCGCCACGAGCGACCGGACCATCGAGTGGGAGGACGGCGAGACGTACCCCGTGATCGACGTCGAGATCTCCTCCGCGAGCCACGCCTTCTACACCGGCACCGCGCGCGTGCTCGACACGGCGGGGCGCGTGGAGCGGTTCGAGCGCCGTTACGGCAAGCGGGGGGAGCGGTGACGCCCGTCCCGGCGCTGCCGGTCGTGTTCGTCGCGGGGCTGCACGCGCAGGCGCGGCGGGAAGCAGTCGAACACCTCCTCGCCGCCCTGCCGGGCAGCCTGGCCCTGCACCACGACCTCTCCGGCGCCACCGTCGTCAGGACCGTCCGCGACGCCGGGGGCGTCAGGCAGCGGGGGGAGGCCCCGCCGGTCGACGACTGCCCGTGCTGCGCCGTGCGCGAGGACCTGGTGCCCCAGCTGCGGCGGCTGGCGGAGGGCCGGGACTGCGCGCTGGCCGTCGTCGAGCTGTGGGACTCCGTCGAGCCCAGGGCCATGGCCGAGGCCGTCGCGGAGCACGCCGCGGGGGCGCTGCGGCCGGCCGGCGTCGTGACGGCCGTCGACCCCGCCCTCGTGCTGCCCTACCTGGCCTGCGGCGACGACCTCGCGGACGTCGGGCTCCCCGCCGCGCCCGAGGACCGGCGCACCGTCGCGGACACCTGGGCACGGCAGCTCGAATACGCGACGGTGGTGGCCGTGGCGCACGGCGAGGACCCCGTGTCCGAGGCCGACCTCGCGCTGCTGACCCAGCTGCACCCGACGGCGCGGCAGGTCGCGGTCGGCGACCCCGCGTTCCCGCTGCTCGCCGCGTCGGGCTTCGACGCCGCCGCGGCGGCGGAGCGGCAGCACCCGGCCAGCGCGCTGCTGCCGCAGGACGCCCAGGAGTACGGCGTCGGCACGCTGCTGTGGCGGCACCGGCGGCCCTTCCACCCCGGGCGGCTCTTCAACGCCCTTGAGGACCTCACGTGCGCCGCGCCGCGCAGCCGCGGCAGGTTCTGGCTGGCCGACCGCCCGGACACGCTGCTGTCCTGGGACGCGGCGGGCGGCACCCTCTCCGTGGAGAGCGCGGGGCCCTGGCTGGCCACGCTGCCCGACGTGGCGTGGGCGATGGTGCCAGGCGTCCGGCGGGCGGCGGCGGCGATCGACTGGCACCCGGAGTTCGGTGACCGCGTGCAGTTGCTCGCGTTCACAGGACCCGGCATCGACCGGCACGGCATCCGGGCCATGCTGGCGTCCTGCCTGCTCAGCGAGGCGGAGTACGCGGCGGGGCGGGACGCCTGGCGGCGGCTGCCGTCCGCGTTCGACGCGCTGCTCGACCCGGCCCTGTGAACGGCGGGAACCGCGCGGCGTCCCCGGCCGTCCCACCCGGAGATCCCGACCACGGGTGACGGCGCGGCGACGCCGCGTCGTGCACGTGCATTATCCCGTGCATATGCAATTGAACGACGTTATGATCCGGGACAGTTGAGTCTCATGGTTGTGCGTGGGGCTCCCTATGCACCACTCGCACGACCGGGAGAGAACCAGTGCCCGACGCGTACAACGGCATCGCCGCGCACAAGCTCCGGGGCGTGGTGTGGTTGAAGAGCAGCCACAGCAACTCGCAGGGCACCTGCGCGGAGTTCGCCAAACTGCCGAGCGGGGACGTGGCCGTCCGCAACTCCCGGTTCCCCGAGGGGCCCGCGCTCGTCTACACCACCGCCGAGGTCGAGGCGCTGCTGCGCGGCGTCAAGGACGGGGAGTTCGACCACCTGATCGGTTAGCCGCCCGCCCGGCCGCCCCGGGGGCCGGCCCGCCCGCGGGGTCAGCCGGTGCGGAAGACGGCCCACACCACCTTGCCGCGTCGTTCCCCCGTCAGCGGGCGCCAGCCCCAGCCGTCGCTGAAGCACTCCACCAGGTGGAGGCCGCGGCCCGACTCGGCCGTGCCGTCCACCTCGCCGAGCCGCGGCCCGGCCGCGCTCGGGTCCCGCACGGCGCACACCAGGCGCCCGGCGCAGCGGATCAGTTCGAGCTCGACCGCGGCCCGTGCCGCCGCCCCGTTCACGGCCGGCCGGCCCGCCTGGGGCCCGGCGGGGGGAGCGGTCGCGGGCGCGGCGGGCTCGGGCTCCGCCGGCCGCGCCGCGGTGCCGTGCCGCAGCGCGTTCGTCACCAGCTCGGAGACCACGAGGGAGACCGCGTCGAACTGCTCGGGCAGTCGCCAGCCGTGGAGCGTGCTGCGCGTGAAATTCCTCGCGGTGCGCACCGATTCGGGCCGGGAGGCCAGCGGCAGTGTCGCCGTGCCCGACAGGGTGCGGACATCGACCGGGAGGGACCGGTGCCCTAACACGTCGAGCATGGGCGTTCCTCCGGTCCCCATGGCGCGACACTCCTGGCGATGCGACTGCGGCACGGCTGTCCTGGACGGGCTGACGTCATGAGTAGCAACCCCCGTTCTCCCCGCGCCCGTCCGCGAGGGCGAAGGTCATGAGCACGCCGGTGACGGCGCGTGGATCTCATGCTTCCCAACGCTCAGGGCAAATGCAAGGGCAGATGCACGTGCACGAAAAAAATTGATCCGCTGTAACCGGGCGCACACCCAACGGAGCCCCGAGGTGGCAGACTTCGCACCGGCAGAACTGGAGGGCGAGGGAGCGCATGAGAACTCAGCGGACGGCCGGGGCGCCGAGCGCCGGCGCCACCGGGGGGCAGCGGGCCGGCGGCTCCATGGTGCGCCGCATACTCCTCGGCTCGCAGCTGCGGCAGCTGCGCGAGGCGCGCGGAGTGACCCGGGAGGAGGCCGGATACTCGATCCGCGCCTCCGAGTCGAAGATCAGCAGAATGGAACTGGGCCGCGTCAGCTTCAAGCAGCGCGACGTGGCCGATCTCCTGACCCTGTACGGGGTGACAGACGAGGCCGAGCGCGAGCCGCTGCTCGGCCTCGCCCGTTCCTCCGGGCAGGCGGGATGGTGGCACAGCTACAGCGACGTGCTGCCGAGCTGGTTCCAGACCTACATCGGGCTCGAAGCCGCGGCGGAGCGGATCGGCACCTACGAGTTGCAGTTCGTGCACGGCCTGCTCCAGAGCGAGGAGTACGCGCACGCGGTCATGGTCAGCGGCCACAAGGGAACGCCCTCGCGCAAGGAGATCGACCGGCGCATCGCGCTGCGCCTCGACCGGCGGAAGCTGCTGCTCTCCGACAGCGGGCCGCACCTGCACTGCGTGCTCGACGAGGCGGCGCTGCGCAGGCCGTACGGCGGACGCGAGGTGATGGAGGGGCAGTTGCGGACGCTGCTCGAATTCTCCGAGCACCCCAACGTCACCCTCCAGGTCGTGCCCTTCGTCCGCGGCGGGCACGTCGCGGAGTCGGGCGCGTTCACGCTGCTGCGCTTCGCGGAACGGGAGTTGTCCGACCTGGTGTACCTGGAGCAGCTGACGGGCGCGCTGTACCTGGACAAGGGCGAGGAGGTCGCGGCCTACCAGGTCGTGCTCGACCGGCTGGCCGCCGAGGCGCTCGACGAGGCGGGCACCCGGCAGCTGATCCACGGGATGCGCCAGTTGGTGTGAGGCGGTGGCGGGCGGGGGCAGGGCCCGGCCGGAGGGCGTGTGCTCAGGCGAACGGGTTGGTCATGCCGTCGGGCAGGACCTCGACGCTGCGCCGGCCCTCGCCCGCCATCACGTAGGCGCCGTGCTCCAGGCGTTCGATGAGGCCGCGCGTCCACGCGGCGCTGCTGTCGGCGTTGTGCACCCACAGCCGCATGACCTCGCCGATGTGGCCCCACTCGGCCGGTGACTCCTGCGGCGTCCAGGCGTCGAGCACCTCGGCCCGCCACGCCTCAAGCGCCGCGACGCGCTCCTTGAGCAGCGCGATGGCCTCGGCCCTCGGCAGGTCGACGAGGAACCCGACCCCGCCGGTCAGCACGTCGATGCGTTCGTCGTGCGAGCGCAGGGCCCAGCGCAGCAGGTCGAGGTAGGTCTCCTCGCCCTCGGGCGTCAGCTCGTACTCCGTGCGCGGCGGGCCGCCCGCCGTGCTGGGGGCGACCTCGTGCGCGATCAGCAGCCCCTGCTTGGCCATCTGCTTCAGCGAATGGTAGATCGAGCCCGGCTTGGCCGTCGACCACTGGTGCGCGCCCCAGAACTCCAGGTCGTTGCGCACCTGGTAGCCGTGGGCGCGGCCGTGCTGGCGCACGGCGCCCAGGACCAGCAGCCGGATGACCGACATGGGCCGCCGCCTCTCCTCGACATGGCTTACGTGCCGGGCAGTCTCTCACCGCGCTACCCGGCGCCGCGGCCTCGGGCGAGCGCGGGAGAGGCGCGGGCAGGGTGCTAATCAAGTTTGACTAGTGGGCTCCGGGTCGGCTACCGTCCCGCTCCCTGGCTCACTCGTCAAATTTGACTAGTGTGTGCTCCGCCCGCGCGGGCCGCGCACACACCGCACGGAAGGGGAAACGGGTTGCCCACCCCCGCACAGCACACCGGCGCGTCCGGCGGCTCCGGTGCCGGCTCAGGCTCCGGCTCAGGCGAGGACGCGATCACCGTCCGGGACCTGAGGAAGTCCCTCGGCCGGGCCAAGTCCGCCACCCAGGCGCTCGACGGCCTCGACCTCACCGTGCCGCGCGGCACGGTGCACGGCCTCCTCGGGCCCAACGGCGCGGGCAAGACCACCGCCGTCCGCGTCCTGACCACCCTGCTCCGCCCCGACAGCGGCCTGGCCCGGGTCGCGGGCCACGACGTCGCGGCCGAGCCCGACGCGGTCAGGTACCGCATCGGCCTGCTCGGGCAGCACGCCGCGCTCGACGAGGAACTGAGCGGCCGGCAGAACCTCGAACTCTTCGGCCGCCTCTACCACCTCGGCGGGCGCGCCGCGGCCCGCCGCGCCGCCGAACTCCTCGACCGGTTCGACCTCGCGGACACCGGCGCCAAGGCCGTCCGCCACTACAGCGGCGGCATGCGCCGCCGCCTCGACCTGGCCGCCTGCCTCATCACGCGGCCCGCCGTCCTCTTCCTCGACGAGCCCACCACAGGGCTCGACCCCAGGGGCCGCGCCGAGGTGTGGCAGGCGGTGCGCTCCCTCGTCGGCGGCGGCACCACCGTGCTCCTCACCACCCAGTACCTGGAGGAGGCCGACCAGCTCGCCGACCGCATCTCCGTGCTCGACGGCGGCCGGCGCGTCGCCGAGGGCACCGCGGACGACCTCAAGGCCGCCGTCGGCGGCGACCGGGTCGACGTGGTCGTGCGCGACCCCGCCCGCCTCGCCGAGGCCGCCGCCGCGGTGGCCGCCGCGACCGGCGCCGCGCAGGCCGCGACCGACCCGGAACGCGCCCTGGTCAGCGCGCCGGTCACCGACCGGATGACCGCGCTCACCGAGACCGTGCGGGCCCTGGCCGCCGCCGGCATCGACGCCGAGGACATCGCCCTGCGCCGGCCCACCCTCGACGAGGTCTTCCTCCACCTGACCGCCGCGAGCAAGGAGGCCGCCGCGTGAGTGCCGCGACCGCACCAGCGACCGAACCCGCGACCGAACCCGCGATCGTGCCCGTGCCCAGGGCCCGCCGGCTCGTCAGCGACTCCGCGACCATGGCCCGCCGGGGCTTCGCCCACTGGGCACGCCGGCCGGGACAGCTCCTGGTGGGCCTCGCGTTCCCCGTGCTGATGCTCGTGATGTTCACGTACTTCATCGGCGGCGGCATGGCGGTGGCGGGCGGCGGCGACTACGCCGCGTTCCTGGTGCCCGGCATGCTCACGATGGCCATGGCGTTCGGCCTCGAAAGCACCATGGTCGCGCTCACCGCCGACATCGACCGCGGCCTCCTCGACCGCTTCCGCTCGATGCCCATCGCCCCCTCCTCCGTGCTCGTCGGGCGCAGCCTGCTCGACATGGCCGAGTCCGCCGTCGGGCTGCTGGTCCTGCTCGGCGCCGGGTGGCTCGTCGGCTGGCGCTGGCACGGCACGTTCGCCGAGGGCATGGCGGCCGTCGGCCTGCTGCTCCTGCTGCGCTTCGCGATGCTGTGGGCCGGCATCCTCCTCGCCCTGGTGGCCGGCCGCACGGAGATGGTCCAGGCGGTGCAGCTGCTCATCTGGCCCGTGGTGTTCTGCTCCAACGCCATCACCTCGCCCTCGACCATGCCCGGCTGGCTCGCGGCCGTGGCCGACTGGAACCCGATGTCCGCCACCGCGGGGGCCGTTCGCGAACTCTTCGGCAACCCCGGCTGGCCGAACGACTCCTGGGCCGCCGACCACGCCCTCGCGCTCGCGGTGGCCTGGCCCCTCGCCCTGCTCGCCGTCTTCGTCCCGCTCGCCCTGACCCGCTTCGGGCGGCTGAGCCGCTGACGCGCCGCGCCCCTCCCGCCGCCCGTGCGCCACCGCGCCCGGGCGGCGCCGCACGGATGAACCTATGCTCGCGAGAGGGCCACTCGACCGGGTGGCCGAATCCCGGGAGTGAGGAGCGGAACGACAGTGGCCGGGGACATCACGCGGCCGGGCGCGCAGGAGCCGACGGATTCGGAGACGACCTCCGGCTTCGCCGTTCCCGAGGGGCTCGAACTGCCCGCTCAGGAGAGCGAGCACCCGACGTCCGAGTTCGCGGTGCCCGAGGGGCTGACGGTGACGCCGCGCCAGGAGCAGCACAGCGAGTACACCCCGGCGCAGGGCATACCCGCCCTGTCGTGGAACCGGGGCACCAGCCCGTGGCAGGACCGCATGCGCAGCATGGTCAGGCTGCCGCTGGCAGAACGCCCGGCGCCCGAGTACGTGCCGCGCGGCGAGGACGACACGGCGCTGCCCGTGCCCAGGGTGCTCGACCTGACCCTGCGCATCGGGGAGCTGCTGCTCGCCGGGGGCGAGGGCGCCGAGGACGTCGAGGCGGCGATGTTCGGCGTCACGCACGCCTACGGCCTCGACCGCTGCGAGGCCACCGTCACCTTCACCCTGATCTCGGTGACCCACCAGCCCTCGCTGGTCGAACCCCCCGTCTCGCTCAGCCGCACGGTGCGCCGCCGCGGCACCGACTACACGCGCCTGGCGGCGGTGTTCCAGCTCGTCGACGACATCTCGGGCGGGGACGTCACGCTTGAGGAGGCGTACCGCAGGCTCGCGGACATCCGGCGCAACCGGCACCCGTTCACCAAGTGGCAGCTGACGATCGCGGCCGGCCTGCTCGCCGGCGCCGCGAGCACGCTGGTCGGCGGCGGCTGGCAGGTGTTCCTGCTGGCCGCGCTCGGCGCCATGGTCGGCGACCGGCTGGCGTGGCTGGCGTCGAGCCGCGGACTGCCGGAGTTCTACGGGTTCGTCGCCGCCGCCATGGCCCCGGCCACCGTCGGCGTGCTGTGGGCGTCCTCGCACACCACGGGCCGCGAGGAGGTGCAGGCGGCGGCGATGATCACCGGAGGGCTCTTCGCGCTCATCCCCGGGCGGGCCCTGGTGGCCGGCGTGCAGGACGGCCTGACGGGCTATTACCTCACGGCCTCCGCCCGCCTGCTCGAAGTGATCTACCTCAGCGTCGGCATCGTCTGCGGCGTGCTCGCCGTGCTCTACATCGGGGAGACCTCGGGCGTGCGGCTCGACCCCGACGTCGTGGCCCGCGCCACCAGACCCGCCATCCAGCTCGGCGCCGCGCTGCTGCTGTCCCTGACCTTCTGCGTGCTGCTCCAGCAGTCGCGGAACACGGTGATCCCCGCCACCCTCAACGGCGGCGTCGCCTGGCTCGTCTACGGCGCGATGCACGACACCGCGGGACTCTCGCCGTTCGCCGCCACGGCCGTGGGCGCCGGCATGGTGGGCCTGTTCGGTCAGCTCCAGTCCCGGTACCGGTTCACCTCGTCGCTGCCCTACGTGACCGCGGCCATCGGCCCGCTGCTGCCGGGCAGCGCCGTCTACCTGGGCCTGCTCGGCTTCGCCCAGGGCAACGTGAACGCCGGCCTGGAAAACCTGCTGACCGCCGTCACCCTCGCGCTCGCCATCGCCGTCGGCGTGAACCTGGGCAACGAGATCGCGCGGCTGTTCATCAAGACGCCGGGCCAGACCACGCCCATCGGCCGCCGCGGCGCCAAGCGCACCCGCGGGTTCTGAGCACCCCCGCGCGACCGGCGGCGGCCGGGTGGCCGGGCCCGCGGACCCGGCCGCCCCGCCCCTGCTCAGTGCACGAGCTTCAGGCCGATCACGCACCCGACGATGCCCGCGAGCAGCAGCACTTTCACCACGCTCGCGCTCTCGCCCTCGAACGCCATCCCGTAGGCGGCCGTCAGCACGGCCCCGATACCCACCCACACGGCGTAACCGGTGCCCACCGGGAGGGTGCGCAGCGCGTAGGAGAGGCCGGCCATGCTCAGCGCGAGTGCCACGCCGAACACGGCCGTCGGCACCGGGCGGCTGAAGCCGTTCGACTTGCCGAGGGCCGTGGCCCACACGGCTTCGAGAACACCGGAGACCACCAGAACGATCCACGCCATCACAAGACTCCCCGCGCCGTCTTGTCATGGCTGGGTACGGCGCACCTCGTCCAGGAGCCGGTGGGGCTCTGACCTCAGGTTCTCACACCGCAGACCGTCGGTGCCCGCCCACCGGCACGGGCCGGTGGGCGGCCGTTCAGTGCTGCTCGCCCGAGGCCGCGAGCCGCTTGATGGACGCCTCGATCTCGGCCTCGGCCTCGGCGCGGCCGACCCAGTTGGCGCCCTCGACCGACTTGCCGGGCTCCAGGTCCTTGTAGACCTCGAAGAAGTGCTGGATGCGCTGCCGGTCGAACTCGCTCACCGAGTCGATGTCCTGGAAGTGCGCCATCCGCGGGTCGGAGGCCGGCACGCACAGCAGCTTGTCGTCGCCGCCCGCCTCGTCGCGCATCCGGAACATGCCGATCACGCGGCACTCGATCAGGCAGCCGGGGAACGTCGGCTCCTCCAGAAGCACCAGCGCGTCGAGCGGATCTCCGTCCTCACCCAGCGTGCCCTCCACGAACCCGTAGTCCGCCGGGTACACAGTCGAGGTGAACAGGTGGCGGTCCAGCCGGAGCCGCCCCGTCTTGTGATCCACCTCGTACTTGTTCCGGGAACCCTTGGGGATCTCGATGGTGACGTCGAACTGCACGGGGACACTCCTTAACCGATCTGCGCTCGCGACAGGTGGTTAAGTGTCCCCCACGCAGGTGTCCGCACGCGAAAGGGGCTGGTCCGTACCGTGCGCAGGGCAGTGCAAGCGCTTCGCGACCGCCGTGCCGCCTGGCGGCCGGCCATCGGCTCGGCGGCGGCCGGCCTCGTCCTGGCGGCAGGGGCCGTCGCGCTCACCGGTCCCTGGGACGCCGGGCAGCGGGCGGCCGAACGCGACCGCGCGACCGCGGCGGACGCGGAGCGCGACAGCACGGAAGCGGAGCGTGCGGGTGGCACTGTACCCGCTGCGGCGCCCGTGCTCCCACCCCTCGACGGCGCGGGCACCCCGCTGTCCCCCGCCGCCGTCGAACGCGCGCTCGCGCCGCTGCTCGCGGACCCGGCGCTCGGCGAGGGCGCGGCGGGCGCGGTCGTGGACATCTCCACGGGCACCGCGCTCTACGCGTCCGACGCGGGCGAGGGCCGCGCCCCGGCCTCCACGGTCAAGTCGCTGACCGCCGTCGCCGCGCTCGACGCCCTGGGCCCCGACCACAGGCTCACCACCGAGGCCGTGTGGGACGCGGAGCGGGAACGGGTCGTCCTGGTCGGCGGCGGGGACACCACCCTCACGAGGGACGACCTCCGAGGGCTCGCCCACCGCACCGCGCGGGCGCTCGCGGAGCGGGACGTCGAGACCGCGGGCGTCGCCTACGACATCTCCCGCTACCCGCGCGAGCAACTTCACCCGATCGGGGAGGGCAACAGCAACATCGCGACCATCACCCCCCTCCAGCTGAACGCGGGCCGCACCGACGACAGCACCAGCGGCCCGGCCCCGCGCACGGCGGACCCGGCCGCCGAGGCCGCCGCGGTCTTCGCGGGACTCCTCGCCGACGAGGGCATCGGGGGCGGCGACGGGCGGCCGGGGCGGCAGACCGCGCCCGAGGACGCGCAGCGGCTGGCCGTCCACCGCTCCGCGCCGCTGTCCGTCCTCGTCGAGCGCATGCTCACGCACAGCGACAACGACCTGGCCGAGGCCGTGGCCAGGGCCGTGGCCGTGGACGCCGGGCAGCCGGCCGACTTCCGCGGCGTGGACCGGGCCCTCACCGCGCGCCTCGACGCGCTCGGGCTGCCGCTGGACGGCGTGCGGCTCGCCGACGCCAGCGGCCTCGACCGCGACGGGCGCGTCAGCGCCGCCCTGCTCACCCGCGCCCTCGCGCTGGCCGCCGACCCGCAGCGGCCCGAGCTGCGCCCGGCGCTGACCGGGCTGCCGGTGGCGGGCTTCACCGGCACCCTGGCCGGCCGTTACGACGGCGGCGGCGGCGAGGGCGGGGACGGCGGCGCGGGCCTGGTGCGGGCCAAGACCGGCACCCTGACCGGCGTGAACGCCCTGGCCGGCACGGCGGTGACCGCCGAGGGGCGGGTGCTGGCGTTCGCGTTCCTCGCCTCGGACACCAGGGACGCCGGCGCGGCCGAGGCGGCCCTCGACGCGGCGGCCACACGGCTCGCGACCTGCGGCTGCCGGTGAGGGCACCGGTGCCCTATCCGCTTTCGCGCCGGGCACCGTACCGTTGACAGCATGACGAGCCTCGGCGGAACGGACCTGGTCGACTGGAACCTCGCGGTGTCAACGGCGGCCCGCATCACCCGGCCGGGCCCGGAGGTGAGCCGCGACGAGGCCCGCGCGATCGTCGCGGAGCTGCGCCGCCACGCGGTGGCGTCCGAGGCCCACGTGCGCGAGTTCACCGGGCTCGGCTCGGGCGCCGTGGACACCCCCGTGCTCGTCGTCGACCGCATGGGCTGGGTGCGGGCCAACGTGGCCGGCTTCCGCGCCGTGCTGCGGCCCCTGGTGTCCCGGATGCGGGAGCGGCGCGAGGGCGTCCCGGGCGGCGCCGCGCTGACGGCGGTCGGCAGCAAGGTGACGGGCGTCGAGGTCGGCATGCTGCTGTCGTTCCTGTCCTCGCGTGTCCTCGGCCAGTACGAGACGTTCGCACCGGCGGGGCCCGAGCTGCCCGCGGGCGGCGGCGAGGGGCAGGCGGGCGCCGGGCGGCTGCTGCTCGTCGCGCCGAACATCGTGCACGTCGAACGCGAACTCGACGTGCACCCCCACGACTTCAGGCTGTGGGTCGCGCTGCACGAGGAGACGCACCGCACCCAGTTCACGGCCGTGCCCTGGCTGCGCGACCACCTGGAGAGCGAGATCCAGGCGTTCCTCACCGAGGCCGACGTGGACCCGGCCACGCTGCTCGAACGGCTGCGGCAGGCCGCCCAGAGCCTGGCGGGACGCGGCCAGGACGAGGCGGGCGCGCGCGAGAACGACGGCGGGCTCGGCATCGTCGACCTGGTGCAGACCCCCAGGCAGCGCGAGATCCTCGACCGGCTCACGGCCGTGATGTCGCTGCTCGAAGGGCACGCGGACTACGTCATGGACGGGGTGGGGCCGGCCGTGGTCCCCTCGGTCGCCGAGATCAGGGAGAAGTTCACGCGCCGCAGGCAGACCGGCGCGGGGCGGCTCGACCGGGCGCTGCGCCGCCTGCTCGGCATGGACGCCAAGCTGCGCCAGTACCGGGACGGAGAGCGTTTCGTCCGGCAGGTGGTCGAACAGGCCGGCATGACGGGCTTCAACAAGGTGTGGACGTCACCGAACACCCTGCCGGGCAAGGAGGAGATCGCCCGCCCGGAACAGTGGGTCGCGCGCGTGAAGCCGACCGCGTCGTAGGTTGCAGAACCGACCCAGAATCACTCGTATGAGGGACCGTCGCCTCATGCCTGGCGTGCGATGCTCGGGTAACAGACGTTCTCTGTCACCATTTACCTACGCTGCGTGACAGTGCTCCCGGGCTCGATCTGCCAGAAAGAAGTGATTCGGACATGGGTCCCCACCCCGCGGTCGCCGCGATACGCCTGGCGGTCCGCCGCGCTCTCCAGGACGTCCTCGCCGATGTGCTCGCCGGTGCCCCCCGCGCCGCCGCCCCGGCCGCCCCCGCCGAGCAGCCCCCCCTCGTCCTCGTCGCCTGCTCGGGCGGCGCGGACTCCATGGCACTCGCCTCCGCGCTCGCCTTCGAGGCCCCGCGCCTCGGCGTCCGGGCCGGCGGCGTCACGGTCGACCACGGCCTCCAGGCCGGCTCCGACCTCAGGGCCCACGAGGTCGCGGAACGGCTCGCCGCGCTCGGGCTCGCCCCCGTCGAGGCGGTCACCGTCCGCGTGGGCCGCGCCGGCGGCCCCGAGGCCGCCGCCCGCTCCGCCCGGTACGCCGCGCTCGACGCCGCGGCGGAACGGCACCGCGCCCAGGCCGTGCTCCTCGGCCATACCCGCGACGACCAGGCGGAAACCGTACTGCTCGGTCTGGCCCGCGGCTCGGGCACGCGTTCGCTCTCCGGCATGGCGGCCGTCTCCGGCGGCCTGTCGGGCGCGTGCGGCACGGACCGCAGGTACCGGCGCCCGTTCCTCGCCGTCGACCGCCAGACCACGCGCAAGGCGTGCCTGGTCCAGGCCCTGCCGGTGTGGGACGACCCGCACAACGCCGACCCCTCCTTCACCCGCTCCCGCGTGCGCCACGAGGCCCTTCCCGTCCTGGAGAAGGCGCTGGGCCGCGGCGTGGTCGAGGCCCTGGCCCGCACCGCGCAGCTGTCCCGCGACGACGCCGACGCCCTGGACGCGTGGGCCACGCAGGCCCAGCGCGCCGCGACCCGCCCCGACGGCACGCTGGAGATCGCGGCGCTGCACGACCTGCCCCCCGCCGTGCGCCGCCGGGTGCTGCGCCGGGCGGCCATCGCCGCGGGCGCCCCGGCCGGCTCGCTGTTCGCCCGCCACATCGAGGAGACCGACCGCCTCATCACCGCCTGGCGCGGCCAGCGCCCGCTGAACCTGCCCGGCCGCGTCGAGGCCAGGAGGCAGGGTGGCAGACTGGTGCTCCAGCAGGCGAACCAGTAGAGAGCAGTGGGCACGGGTGCACGAGAAGGATCTGGGGGCCGACCTGGAGTCGGTGCTCATCACCAAGGAACAGATCGACGCCAGGCTCGCGGAGCTTGCCGCCGCGATCGACGCGGAGTACGCGGGCAAGGACGTGCTGCTCGTCGGTGTGCTCAAGGGCGCCGTGATGGTGATGGCCGACCTCGCGCGTGCCCTGTCCACCCCGGTGACCATGGACTGGATGGCGGTGTCGTCCTACGGGGCCGGCACCCAGTCCTCGGGCGTCGTGCGCATCCTCAAGGACCTGGACACCGACATCCAGGGCCGCCACGTGCTGATCGTCGAGGACATCATCGACTCCGGGCTCACGCTCTCCTGGCTGCTGTCCAACCTGGGCTCCCGCGAGCCCGCCTCGCTGCGCGTGTGCACCCTGCTGCGCAAGCCCGAGGCGGCGAAGGTCGACATCGACGTGGCGTGGGTCGGCTTCGACATTCCGAGTGAGTTCGTCGTGGGCTACGGGCTCGACTACGCCGAGCGCTACCGCAACCTCCCCTTCGTCGGCACGCTCGCCCCGCACGTCTACAACGGGTAGCCGGGAACACCCCGCGATGCCCTACCGTTGAGTCGGGCAGAGCGGCGGTTGCCCGACGCCCGGCAGCGCGGGGCGGCACTGCTGGGGTACCGTCGCCGTAGGTCAGCTGATACAGGCCGGGCGCACTACGGCCGACACCGCGCGCACAGCGGATCCCATCCGGGGGCTGTGCCTCTACGTGGCAGGAGGGACGGGGCCGCGCCGCCCCGTATGGATAGACGTGAAGCGCTATTTCCGTGGGCCAGTGATGTGGATCGTGCTGGCCGTCCTCGCCGTGATTCTGCTGATGCAGGTGTTCAGCTCGTCCGAGGGCTACAAGACGGTCGACACCGGCGAGGTCGTCCAGGCGATCAGCCAGAACCAGGTCCGGTCCGCCGAGCTCACGACCGGTGATGAGCAGACCATTCGGGTCGAGCTCAAGGACGGTCAGGAGATCGAGGACACCAACAAGGTCCAGGCCAACTACATCGACGAGCAGGGCTGGGACATCGCGCAGATGCTCCAGTCCAAGTTCCAGGACGAGCAGATCCCCGACGGGTACACGGTCTCCCCGAAGTCGCAGAACCCGTTCGTCGGCATGCTGCTGTCCATCCTGCCGTTCCTGCTGATCATCATCGTCTTCCTGTTCCTGATGAACCAGATGCAGGGCGGCGGCTCCCGCGTCATGAACTTCGGCAAGTCCAAGGCCAAGCTCATCACCAAGGACACCCCGAAGACGACGTTCGCGGACGTCGCCGGCTCCGACGAGGCGGTCGAGGAGCTGCACGAGATCAAGGAGTTCCTCCAGGAGCCCGCGAAGTTCCAGGCCGTCGGCGCGAAGATCCCGAAGGGCGTCCTGCTCTACGGCCCGCCCGGCACCGGCAAGACGCTGCTCGCGCGCGCCGTCGCGGGCGAGGCGGGGGTGCCGTTCTACTCGATCTCCGGTTCCGACTTCGTCGAGATGTTCGTCGGCGTCGGCGCCTCCCGGGTGCGCGACCTGTTCGAGCAGGCCAAGGCCAACGCGCCGGCCATCGTCTTCGTCGACGAGATCGACGCGGTCGGCCGGCACCGCGGCGCCGGTATGGGCGGCGGGCACGACGAGCGGGAGCAGACGCTCAACCAGCTGCTGGTCGAGATGGACGGCTTCGACGTCAAGGGCGGCGTGATCCTGATCGCCGCGACCAACCGGCCCGACATCCTCGACCCGGCGCTGCTGCGTCCCGGCCGCTTCGACCGGCAGATCGCCGTCGACCGGCCGGACATGCAGGGCCGCCTCGAAATCCTCAAGGTGCACCAGCGCGGCAAGCCGGTCGCCCCGGACGTGGACCTGGGCGCGGTCGCGCGCCGCACGCCCGGTTTCACGGGCGCCGACCTGAACAACGTGCTGAACGAGGCCGCGCTCCTGGCCGCCAGGAGCAACGCCAAGCTCATCGACAACAAGTTCCTCGACGAGGCGATCGACCGCGTCGTGGCGGGACCGCAGAAGCGCACCCGGATCATGAGCCAGAAGGAGAAGATGATCACCGCGTACCACGAGGGCGGGCACGCCCTGGTGGCGGCGGCGTCGCCGAACAGCGACCCCGTGCACAAGGTGACGATCCTCTCCCGCGGCCGTGCCCTCGGCTACACCATGGTGCTGCCCGAGGAGGACAAGTACTCCACCACGCGCAACGAGATGCTCGACCGCCTGGCGTACATGATGGGCGGGCGCGCGGCCGAGGAGCTGGTCTTCCACGACCCGACCACGGGCGCGGGCGACGACATCGACAAGGCGACGTCCACCGCCAGGGCGATGGTCACGCAGTACGGCATGACGGAGCGGCTGGGCGCCATCAAGTTCGGCACCGACAACTCCGAGCCGTTCCTCGGCAAGGACATGGGCCACCAGCGCGACTACTCGGAAGAGGTCGCCGGGCTGGTGGACGAGGAGGTCAAGAAGCTGATCGAGACGGCGCACAACGAAGCCTGGGAGATCCTGGTGGAGAACCGCGACGTCCTCGACAACCTCGTCCTCGCGCTCCTTGAGCGGGAAACGCTGAACAAGGAGGAGCTGGCGGAGATCTTCCAGCCGGTGATCAAGCGTCCGGCGCGGCCGGCGTGGACCGGTTCCGCCCGCCGCACCCCCTCCACCCGGCCGCCGGTGACGTTCCCCACCAAGGGGATCAACCTGGCGAACGGGAGCCTGGAAAAGGGCAAGCCGCCCCTTGAGTCCGTGGACGAGCCCCGCGGCGACGAGTGACCGGAATGTCTCCCGCGCCCCTCACGTTGCACGGTGAGGGGCGCGGTGCATGTTCACGGCGGGACGCCGCGGCCGGCGAGAGGGAATGAGGAGCACATGACCGACGCGTTGACGCCGGCGCCCGGGGATGGGTCCGGAGACAGCCCCATCGGGGAGTTCGACGAGAAGCGTGCCGAGAACGCGATACGCGAGCTGCTCATCGCGGTCGGGGAGGACCCGGACCGGGAGGGGCTGCGGGACACCCCGGCCCGGGTGGCGCGCGCCTACCGGGAGATCTTCGCCGGTCTGTGGCAGCGCCCCGAGGACGTCCTGACCACGACGTTCGACCTGGGGCACGACGAGATGGTGCTGGTCAAGGACATCGAGGTGCTGTCGTCCTGCGAGCACCACCTGGTGCCGTTCGTGGGCTACGCGCACGTCGGCTACATCCCGTCGAGCAACGGCAAGATCACCGGTCTGTCCAAGCTGGCCAGGCTCGTCGACGTGTTCGCCCGCCGCCCGCAGGT
The DNA here is from genome assembly GCF_020410765.1 of Streptomyces marincola. Taxonomy (NCBI): domain Bacteria; kingdom Bacillati; phylum Actinomycetota; class Actinomycetes; order Kitasatosporales; family Streptomycetaceae; genus Streptomyces; species Streptomyces marincola. The sequence continues at coordinate 3,859,279 of NZ_CP084541.1, forward strand.
GCAGGAGCGGCTGACCACGCAGATCGCGGACGCGCTGATGCGGATTCTTGAGCCGCGCGGGGTGATCGTCGTCATCGAGTGCGAGCACATGTGCATGACCATGCGCGGGGTGCGCAAGCCCGGCGCGAAGACCACGACCTCGGCCGTGCGGGGGCAGCTGCGGGACGCGGCGACCCGGGCCGAGGCGATGAGCCTCATCCTCGCGCGGTAGCGCGCGCCTCAGGTCCGGTCGCCCGAGCCGCCGGCCGGCTGTTCCGGGACCGCGGGCCGCCGGCCCTCGCCGCGCCCGGCGGTGCCGCTTCCGGTACCGGTGCCGTTTCCGGTGCCGAAGAAGTCGAAGCCGCCGGACGGGCGCGGGCGCGGCGGCGCGGCCGGTGGCTGCGGGCTCCGCCCGCGCGCGCCCTTCTCCTGCGCCTGCTTCTCCTGCGCCTCCCTGGCCTTCTGCGCCACTCGGGCCCCGCGCGCCTCCTGCGCATCCAGCGTCTCGCGCTGGCGCGCGGCGCTGCGCGCCAGCGCACCGAGCGCCTCGTGCGCCTGCCGGTACGTGAGCGGGGTCGGCGCGCCGCCCGCCGTCCTGTGGTCGGCGGCCCCGGTGGCCAGCTCCCTGGCGGGCGCCGCCGCCTCGATGGCGAGCTGCCTGCGGCCTTCGAGCGCCTTGGCGCGCTCGCTCTCGGCCGTGGCGTACCGGCGCAGCAGCGCGGCGTGCTCGGAACGCAGCCTGGCCAGCTCGGCCCGTTTGGCGCGGGCCTTCTCCTCGAAGGCGGCGATCTGCTCCTGCGCCTCCTCCAGCTCGGCCTGCCGCTCCTCGACCTGCCACGCGAGACCGGCCTTGGCGGCACGTTCCCTCGCGACCTGCCGCCCGGCCGCGAGGTCCCAGCGCCGCAGCAGCGCCGCGGCGACCAGGGCGGCGGCGGCGGTCACCGCGACGAGGCTCCTGAGCGCTATCGCGTCGCCGTCCCCGAACAGCCAGGAACCCGCCGCGCACGCCAGCGCGAGCGTGCCGAGTCCGGCCGGAACCAGCACCTTGTGCAGTGCTGAGGAGCGGTGACGTCCACGTGCCATGGGCGAAACCTACCGTGACGCCGTGTGCGCGCGGGAGAGTGACCGGGGGGTTGTGCCGCTGCCGTTATGCGCGGGTCGTCTGGTGTTCAGCTTCCGACGAGTCCCCGCTCGACGAGGTAGTCGCGGGCGACCTCGTCGGCCTTGCGGCGTTCGGCGTCGACCTGCCGGTTCAGCTCGATCAGGTCGTCGGTCGTGAGCACCGCGGTCAGCTCGTCGAGCGCGGCGGCGACGTTCTCGTCGCTCGCGGTCTCCGTGTTCAGGACGGGCAGCAGGTTGTCCGCGAGCTGGAGGTTCCGGTCGTCCTCCAGGATCACGAGGCCGAAGTCCTCCAGGGTGGCGTCCGTGGTGGTGACGAGCACGAGCTGGTCGTCGCCGTTCTGCACGGCCTGCTTGGCCTGCACGGTGCCGACGCCGAGCGGGTCGACGGCCGTGATGTCGATGCCGTAGGTCTCTTCGAGGCCCGGCTGGCAGAACGGGCGCGACGGGCAGTCCTCGCCGGCCGCCACGCGCACAGGAAGGCCGGCCTCGCCCAGGTCGGAGAGCGTTTCCAGGCCGTGCTCGGCGGCGTACTCCTCGCTGACCGCGAACGCGTTCTGGTCGACGGCCTCGCCGGCGTCCAGCACGGTCAGGCCGCGGGGCTCGGCGAGCTCGCGCAGCGCCGCGACGGTGGCGTTCACGTCGGATGAGGCGACGGGCTCGGCGTCGGGCCCGTTCTCCTGGGCGTTGTAGTACTCCGTCATGGTGGCCGCGTACTCGGGAACGACGTCGATCGCGCCGCTCTCCAGCTCGGGCGCGTACAGCTCGCGCCCCTCGGTGGTGGTGATCGTGGTGGAGTAGCCGGCCTCCTCAAGGACCTGCGCGTACAGCTCCGTCATGATCGTGGCCTCGGTGAAGTTGGCGCCGCCGACGGTGAGGGAGCCCGCGCTCTCCTCGGTGCCGCCGTCGCCCCCCTCCTCCTCCAGGGTGTCCCCGCCGCCGCAGGCGGTCAGGGACAGGGCGAGGGCGGTGGCGGCGCTCGCGGTCAGCAGGGCGCGCCTGCGGCGGGCGGGGGTGGCGGTCACGGGGTGCTCCGTTCGACGGGTTCCGGTGCGGCAGGAGTGCGGGGGGCCGCGGGCGCGGCGGCCGGGGCGCGGCGGCGGGCCCGGTTCCGCCCGCGGGCGGGGTCGAGCAGCCGCTGGGCGAGGGCGAGCACGCCCTCGACAGTGAGGGCGAGCACGGCGACCAGCGTGGCGCCCGCGACGACCTGGGCGGTGTCGTAGGTGGCGAAGCCCGCGGTGATGATGCGGCCGAGCCCGCCGCCCGCGGCGAGCGCGGCGAGGGTCGCGGTGGCCACGACCTGCACGGCCGCGGTGCGCACGCCGGTCATGAGCAGCGGGAACGCGAGCGGCAGCTCGACCCGGGCGAGCAGCTGCGCGCGGGACATGCCCATGCCGCGCGCGGCCTGGACGACGTCGCGGTCGGCCTCCGCGATGCCGATGTAGGCGTTGGTGAGCAGCGGCGGCACCGCGAACAGGACGAGCGCGACGATGGTCGGCAGGTCGCCGTGGCGGCCGAGCGGGCCGAGGGTGAGCAGCACGAGCACGGCGAACGTGGGGATCGCGCGGCCGGCGTTGGAGATGTTGATGGCGAGCGCGCCGCCGAACCCGCGTCCGCCGCCGTGGCCGAGCCACAGGGCGAGCGGCAGGGCGATGGCGCAGGCCAGGGCGAGGCAGAGGCCGGAGAGGTACAGGTGTTCGCCCAGGCGCTGCCATACGCCGGACTCGCCCGACCAGTGCTCGCCCGTGGTCAGCCAGGTCCAGGCGTCGGGGATCACGTCCATGGTCAGACCCCTTTCGCAACGTTGTCCGCCAGGTTGTCCGCCGGGCCGTCCGCCGGGCCGTCGGCCAGGTCGAGCGCGGTGTCGCGGCGCGGTGCGCGGCGGGGCGCGCGGTGCCGCGTCCAGGGGGTGAGCAGCCGTTGCGCGCCGAGCAGCAGCAGGTCGGCGGTGACGGCGAGCAGGACGCACAGCACGGACGCGGTCAGCACCTGCGCCTTGAAGTAGCTGTCCATGCCGGAGTAGATGAGGTTGCCGAGGCCGCCGTGGCCGACGATCGCGCCGACGGTGGTCAGGGAGACCGCCGAGACCGTGGCGATGCGCACGCCCGCCATGAGGGCGGGCAGCGACAGCGGCAGCTCGACCGCGAACAGCAGCCGCACGCGGCCGTAGCCCAGGCCCCTGGCCGCCTCCCTCGCCTCGTCGGGAACGGACGCGAGGCCGGTGAGCATGTTGCGCACGAGCACGGTCAGCGAGTAGAGGACCAGGCCGCAGACGACCACGGACGCGGAGATGCCGAACACCGGCAGCAGCAGCGCGTACATGGCGAGCGAGGGGACCGTGTAGAGGATGGTGGTCAGGCTGAGGACCGGGCCCGCGGCCAGCCGCCAGCGGCGCGCGACCAGGGCGAGCGGGAACGCGGCGAGCACGGCGAGGCCGACGGCTCCCGCGGTGATCAGGACGTGTTCGACGAGGGCGTCACCGAGCTCGTCCGAGCGGCTGCTGACGTACTCGCCGCAGATCCACTCGTTTCTCGTCAGGCAGCTTTCGGCGGCCATCGCACTCATGTTCCACCACCCTAGACGCTGAAGCTGACAGAATGATGAACATGTTGCGGTTCGAGCAGGTGTCCAAACGCTACGCGGACGGCACGGTCGCCGTCGACGACCTGAACCTGGACGTGGCCGAGGGGGAGCTGGTCACGCTGGTCGGTCCCTCGGGCTGCGGCAAGACGACCACCATGCGCATGGTCAACCGCCTGGAGGAGCCGACGGCCGGGCGCATCCTGTTCGACGGGCGCGACGTGGCCGAGTACGACCCGGTCCGCCTGCGCCGGCGCATCGGCTACGTGATCCAGCAGGTGGGCCTCTTCCCGCACCGGACCGTTCTGGACAACACCGCGACCGTGCCGCACCTGCTCGGGTGGCGGCGGCCCAAGGCGAGGCAGCGCGCGGCGGAGCTGCTTGACCTGGTCGGCCTCGACCCGGCCGTGTACGGCGACCGCTACCCCGACCAGCTCTCCGGCGGGCAGCGGCAGCGGGTGGGCGTGGCCAGGGCGCTGGCGGCCGACCCGCCGGTGCTGCTGATGGACGAGCCGTTCGGGGCCGTGGACCCGGTGGTGCGCGAGCGCCTCCAGAACGAGTTCCTGCGGCTCCAGGCCGAGATGCGCAAGACGGTCCTCTTCGTGACGCACGACATCGAGGAGGCGGTCAGGCTCGGTGACCGCATCGCGGTCTACGGCCAGGGCCGCGTGGAGCAGTTCGACTCGCCGGCGGCCGTGCTCGGCGCCCCGGCGAACGACTACGTCGCGTCGTTCGTGGGCAGCGACCGCGGGCTGAAGCGGCTGTCGGTGACGCCGGTGGAGAAGGGCGACCTCGAACAGCCGCCCGTGGTGCACCTGGCCGACCCGATGGAACGCGCCGCGGCGCGGATGCGGGCCGACGGCGCGCGCTGGGCGGTCGTGCTCGACGAGAACGAGCGGCTGCACGGCTGGGTGCCGGCCCACGAGGCGCGGAGCGGCGAGGACGCGGGCCGGGTCGCGCGCCACGCGCGGCGCATGGAGGCGTGGCTGCCGCTGGGCGCGTCGTTGAAGAAGGCGTTCAGCATGATGCTCCAGTACGACGCCGGCTGGATCGCCGTGCTCGACGAGGAGGACCGCTTCCTCGGCGTGCTCACCCCGGGCAGCCTGCACGAGGCGCTGCGCCGGTCCATCGACGCGGACGCGCTGGACGTGCCGCGCGCCGAGGTCGCGTTCGACACGGCCGAGGCGCCGCGGGTCGCGGCCGACTGACCGGGCCGCCCGGTCCCCGCGCGGCGGGCCCCGGCGCCGCGGGTCACACGGGCGAGCGCACGGGTCCTTCGCCCTCGCCGGCCCCGCCCTCGCCGTCGGGCAGGCGGCAGACGCGTTCGAGGAAGAGGGCCGCCGCGATCACCGCGACGCCGGCGAGCACGGCGAGTCCCGCGTAGAGCGCCTGGTCGCGGCGGTTCGGCACGTCGAAGCGCTCCATCAGCAGGAACAGCCCGAGGCCGCCGTAGCAGCCCGCGACCAGCGCGGAGACCAGCGCGCTCGCCTGGCCGAACACGACCGCGCGCGCCGCCATCATCCGGTCCACCGGCCGCGCCCCCGGGCGCCGTTCGCGCTGCGCGCGCAGCCGCGACCGCAGGGACAGCGCCGTCGCCAGCAGCGCGGCGGCGATCAGGGTCAGGATGACGGGGGAGAGCAGCGGGACCGCGGGCGGTGTGTTGCCGAACGACTCCCACAGGCCGACGCCGGCCCAGCTCAGTCCGAGTGCGGCGGCGAAGAGCCCGGCCAGTGTCCCGATCCGCAGTTGGTTCACCGCTGTTCGCGCCCCTCGTCGTGCCGTCGTGCCATCAGGTCGTCACCGTGCCGGAACGTGCCCCCGCCGTGGCGGTCACCCGGGGGCGGCACGGCCGGCCGCGCCGCCCCCGAGCGCGTCAGTCAGGGAGCACGAGCGCGGCGTCGGTCCGGAGCGAGACGCCCTGGTCGCCCAGGGCCGGCAGCAGGTCCGCCACCGCGCCGCGGCCCGGCACCTCGGCGTCGGGCTCGACATCGTGCCACGGCACCAGGACGAACGCCCGCTCGTGGGCCCGCGGGTGCGGGAGGGTGAGCGCCGGGTCGTCGGAGACGACTCCCTGGTACGCGACGATGTCGACATCGAGGGTACGCGGCCCCCAGCGGCTGTCCCGTACGCGTTCGAACGCTTCTTCGATGGCCTGGGCGCGTTCCCACAGGGAGGCGGGCGGCAGCGTGGTCTTGATGATGACCACGGCGTTGAAGTAGGTGGGCTGGCTGCCGGGGTCGACGCCCCACGGCTCGGTCTCGTAGACCGGCGAGACGGCCTTGACCCGCAGTCCCGGGGTGTCGGCGAGCGCGTCGAGCGCGCCCTGGAGGGTGTCGAGGCGGTTGCCCAGGTTGCTGCCGAGGGAGAGGACGGCGCGCTGCGGGTTGTGCAGGGTCGAGTCCGCGGCGTCCACCTGCTGCACCACCGAGGCGGGCACCGGCTGCACGGTCGGGTCGGGGGAGGAAGCGGCGTTGCTGGGGATCATGCTCGGCTCCGCTTGATGGTGAGGGTCACGTCGTCGAAGGGAACGGTGATCGGTGCCTGCGGCTTGTGCACCGTCACCTCCGCCTCGCGCACGGCGTCGTGGGCGAGGCACTGGTCGGCGATGCGCTGCGCCAGCGTTTCCAGCAGGTCGCACGGCGGGCCCGCGACGACGGCGGTGACCTCGGCCGCGACCGCGCCGTAGTCCACCGTCAGCGCGAGGTCGTCCGAGGCCGCCGCCGGGCGGGTGTCGAGCCCGAGCACCACATCGACGACGAACAGTTGTCCTTCCGCACGTTCCCGCGGCAGGACGCCGTGAAAGCCCTCGGCGCGCAGTCCGCGCAGGGTGATGCGGTCCACTGCGATCACTCCGATCGGTCGGTGGCCCGCCGGCTGAGGCCAACCAAAAAGACTGAAGGCATTCGAATCTACCTGCGACCCCTCCCCCCTTGGGTCAGCCCCACCCGCACGTGCGCCCGTCCCGGCCGTCCGCCGGGGCTCCGGGCCCCCGGCCGGGGCCTACCCTGGGGGCATGAGCTACTCGCACGGCCACGTGTCCGGCTTGCCCCGCTGGGACCGCTGCGCGGTCATGGGGGTGGTCAATGTCACACCGGACTCGTTCTCCGACGGCGGGCGCTGGTTCGACACCGAGGCCGCGATCAAACGGGGCCTGGCCCTGGTGGCCGAGGGCGCCGACCTGATCGACGTCGGCGGCGAGTCGACCCGGCCGGGCGCCTCCCGCGTCGACGAGGCCGAGGAGTTGCGCCGGGTCGTCCCCGTGGTGCGCGCGCTGGCCGCGGAGGGGGCCGTGGTCAGCGTGGACACGATGCGCGCCTCGGTGGCCAGAGCCGCGGTCGCGGCCGGTGCCCGCGTGGTCAACGACGTGAGCGGCGGCCGGGCCGATCCCGGCATGGTGCCCTCGGTCGCGGAGGCGGGCGTGCCGTTCGTCGTGATGCACTGGCGCGGCCAGAGCGTCGACATGAACGAGCGGGCCGTGTACGCGGACGTCGTGGGCGAGGTCCTGGCCGAGCTGCGCGAGAGCGTCGAGCACGCGGTGGCCGGGGGCATCCCGGCCGAGCGGCTGATCGCCGACCCAGGGCTCGGCTTCGCGAAGCAGGCCGCGCACGACCTCGCGCTCGTCGCGGCGACCGCGCGGCTGCGCGCGGAACTCGGCCTCCCGCTGCTGGTCGCGGCCTCGCGCAAGCGGTTCCTCGGCCGGGCCCTCGTCCCGCCGGGCGCCGCGCCCCCGCCGGCCAGGGCCAGGGACGCCGCGACGGCCGCGGTGACCGCGCTGGCGGCGGGCGCGGGCGCGTGGGCGGTGCGCGTGCACGAGGTGCGGGCGAACGCGGACGCCGTGCGGGTCGTCCGCGCGGTCGGCGGCGCGGACGGCAGGGGCGACGACGGGGCCGCGGTCGGCGGCACGGACGCCGGCGCGGGGGGCGGTGGCTCGTGAGCGGGGCGGGGACGGACGTCGAGGCGGTCGCCGCGGCGAACACCGCGCTGTACGACGCCCTCGAACGCGGCGACCTCGACGCGCTGTCCGCGCAGTGGCTGACCGAGGACGTCAGCGTGGTGCACCCGGGGTGGCCGGTGATCACCGGGCGGCAGGACGTCATGCGCTCCTACGCGCTGATCATGGCCAACACCGAGTACATCCAGTTCTTCCTGACGGACGTCGAGGTGTCCGTCCTCGGTGACACGGCGCTCGTCACCTGCACGGAGAACATCCTCAGCGGCGGCCCGGCCGAGGAGGACGGCTCGGCGGGTCCGCTGGTCGGCGGCCTCGTGGTGGCGACGAACATCTTCCGGCGCGCCGGGGACGGCGCGTGGAAGGTGTGGGCGCGCCACGGCTCCCCGGTGCTGATCGACCGCGACGACGAGGACGAGGACGACGAGGAGAACGGGGACGGGCCCGCGGAGGGCGGCCCCGGGGGCGTCACCGGCTTCGCCTGACGGCGGCGCGGCGGCCGTTCTCCCTGCGTCCCGGACCGCGCGCCCGTGTGCACGGGAACGTGCGGCGTTCCGTCGACGTGCCGTGAGCGGTCCGTCACCTCCGGCGCGCGCCCGCCCCGCCGTTGCCCGCCGCCCCGCTCCACGTTCGTTGCCGCGCCGCCAACCGATCGGATACGGTCCCAAATCGAAAAAGAACGTGCACAAACGACCGGGGGAGTGCCGCGTGGCGCTGGCGGACGAACGCGTGGGGAACGAGGCCGGGACCGGGACCGGGGAGCCCGGGGCAGGCGAACCCGCGGCAGGGGCGGAGCCGAAGTCGGGCCAGGAGCCCGTGGCACGGCAGGAGCCCGCGCTCACCGGCCCGCCGACCCGGTACCGCATGATCACGCCCACCGACTGGTTCCGCATCCCGCTGCGCTCCGAGACCAAACGGGCCAGGGCCGTGCAGATCCTGGTCGACATGGCGTACCCGAACAAGGATGAATTCGCCACCAAGCGGCACGAGTTGCGCGAACTGCTCGGCAACGTGACCGACAGCGCCGCGCAGCGCGACGCCATCGAGATCTACCTGTCCACCCAGGCCGCGCTCGGCGTCCCGATCCCGGCCAGCCTCATGGTGACCGCGGAGCCCGAGCACCCCACCGCTACCCAGCAGTTGCCGCCCGCGACGCTGGCCGACGGCATCCGCGACAAGTACCACGGGCAGGCCGAGGTCTCGGTGGTGCGGCTGCCCTCGGGCGAGGCCGTGCGCTGCCGCAGGACGGAACTCAGCGAGGACTCCAAGGAACTGGGACAGCCCGAGGAGCGTCCCAACACGTTGCTTGAGTTCTACCTGCCCGTCCCGTACTCGACCGCGTGGCTGGTGCTGACGTTCAGCGCCCCGCTGCGCGAACTCGCGGACGCACAGGTGGAGATGTTCGACGCCATCGCCGGTTCGTTCCGGTGGTCGGAGTAGCGGGCGGCTGACCGGGCCCGCGAGTGCGAGGAAGAGGGGGAATGGGATACGACCTCGAAATCACCGTGGACGAAGTCCGCGAGCTGGGCGAGAAACTGCGCCTGGTGGCCACCGAGTTCGAGAACGCGGAGGACGTCGCCTCCGAGTACGCCGACGAAGTGGGCCACGACGGCCTCGCGGGCGAGCTTGAGGAGTTCGCGGAGAACTGGCGCATCCACCGCAACAAGCTGATGGAGAGCCTGGAGAGCTTCGCCGAGAAGGCCAGGGAGGCCGCCGACGGCTACGACGGCGTCGAGAACGACCTCGTCGACGCGATTGAAGGGAACAACGGGTGAGCAGGCCCGCCGACTGGCACCCGCTGACACACGACGGGCGCGACCCGATCCCCGGCGACTGGGAGATGGTGCAGGAGGCCGCGGCGCGCTACCGGCGCACCGCCGACGCGATCCAACGCGCCAAGGAACTGCTCGGAGACGTCACCGACAGCCAGGACGGCTGGCGGTCGCCCGCGGGCGAGGCGTTCCGCGAGAAGGCCACCGAGCTGTCCGACGACATCTGGAAGGCGTGGGGCCGCTACGACGCCGCCGCCGACGCGCTGGCCGCCTACTGGCCGGAGCTTGAGGACGCGCAGACCGAGAGCCTGTCGCTGCGCACCCAGGCCATCGACGCCCAGGAGCAGATCAGCAGCCTCACCGGCCAGTACGCGAGCGCGCAGCAGGAGGTGCGGGACGCCGAGGACTCCGAGGCGGACGACGCGCAGGACGCCCTCGACGACGCGAACGCGCGGCTCAGCAGCCTCGACGGCCAGCTGACGAACGCGCACGGCCAGCTGGAGTCGTTGCGCACCCAACTGCGCGGCCTCATCGAGGAGAAGGACGCCGCCGCCCAGCGGGCCGCCACCGCCATCGGGGACTTCATCGGCGGGGACGGCCTCAAGGACGGCATCCTCGACCACATCGGCGCGTTCTTCGACGCCATCAAGAACATCCTGATCGTCATCGGGGAATGGGCCGGGAGGATCGCCGCCATCTGCGGGGTCCTGGCGCTGCTCGTCAGCTGGATACCCGTGATCGGGCAGGCGCTGGCCGGCGTCCTCGGCACCATCGCGCTCGTGGCCGGCGCCCTCTCCGCGATCGGCAACGCCCTCCAGGGCAAGTGGCTGAACTTCGCCCTCGACATCATCGGCATCGCGACCTTCGGCCTCGGCCGGGCCATCGCCCCGGCGCTCTCCAGCGCGGGCGGCGCGGCGCGCTTCGGCGCGTTCCGCAGCGTCATGCAGGTCTCCACCGGCAACCGGGCGGCGCGCAACGCCATCGCCGCCGGCATCGTCGGGGACGGCGCCGCGCTGGCCGGGCGCGCGGGCACCGCGTTCTCCCGGCCGTCGGGCCTGCTGGGCTGGGGCCGGGCGTCGTTCGGCGGACTCGGCACCGAGCTGGCGCAGAACCTGGGCGTGCTGCGGCACGGCGGCAACTGGGGCAGCGGCTTCTCCCAGGGCCTGGCCGGCCTGCGGAACATCCCGACCACCATCGGGGAGGCCGGCCTCGGCAGGTCGCTCCAGGCCGGGGCGCACCAGTTCTTCGGCCAGGGCGAGGCCGCGGCCGACGCGCTCGCGCTCGGCCGGGCCGCGAACGCCGGCGCCGACGTGGGCGGGCTCGGCGCGACCGGCGGCATCTCGGCCGGCTCGGCCGCGCTCGGCTCCGCCTCGGGCAACTACGGCCTGTTCGGCGTCGAGGGCGTGGACTCGCTGTGGAACTGGCCCGGCTTCTCCGAGGGCGACCACCCGCTGGTCGGCGACCTCGTCCAGCCGGGCGACCTCGACTACGACGTCGAGGAAGCCACCCTCCCGGAGCCCGCCACCCGATGAACACGGTGCCGCCCGTCCTGTTCGCCGCGCAGCGCCCCCTGGCCCGCTGGGGGGTGCTGCGGCGCGCCCGCGTCACGGTCGACGACGGCCGCCTCGTGGTCCGCGACCGCTTCCGCGCCCACGCCTGGCCGGTGGGCCCGCGCGGCATCGCCTCCGCCGTGCACGTCGACGGCCGGCTGTGCCCCTCGGCCTCGGGCGCCCGGCTGCGCAACCTCGGCAAGGGCCGGCCCAGCGAGGCCGGCGGCTGCCTGCACCTGTGCGACGGCGAGGGGCGGGCGCTGGCCTGCCTCGTGCTGAGCGACTGGCAGCCGAACGGCGCCCTGCCCGTTCCGCTGGAGACGCCCGACGCGGTGGCGACCGCCGTCAACGGCGTCGGGCGGGGCGGCCACCTCGAACGCTCCGGCGTGGCCGCGTTCCTGCGGCACCACGGCATCGCCGTGCGCGTCGCGCCCGAGGGCGCGGAGCCGCCGCGCGCGCCCGCGTTCGCCGGCACCCTGCGGCCGGGGCCGAAGGACGGGCCCGCGGTGCTGCCGATGCTGCTGGGCCTCGCCCAGCTGCTCGTGCTCGGCCTCGGCTCGTTCTTCGTCGGCGGCGCCACCGGCGACGAGGGCATCTGGGCGGTGCTGGTCTCCGTGCCGTTCCTCGTCTTCGCCCTGTGCACGGCCGGGGCCGCGTTCGCCCTGGGCCTGGCCGGAGCCCGCGCGGAACGCCCCGCCCTGGCCGAACTGCGCCCGAGCCCGGGCATCGCGGTGACGCGCGGCTTCCTGCGGCGCGCCGCCGTGCGCCTGACCGACGAGGCGCTCGAACTGCGCACCGCGCAGCACGAGAAGCGGCTCGTGCCGCCGCCCGCCGACCCGGTGCTGGGCGTGCGGGAGGCCGTGGTGTTCGAGGACGACGGACGGCCCTGGGGCGTCGCGCTGACCGACGACCGGCAGGTCGCGCAGGTGTTCCTGCACGGGGACACCTGGCTCGCCGGCGATCCGGGGCTCGGCAGGCTGCGCGACTTCTGCGCCCGCGCGGGCATCGGCCTGCGCAGGCAGCCGCTGCCCGCGTTCCCCGGGCGCCGGCCGGAGGACCGCACCGCGCGCCGGTGGCGCGCGGGCGACTACGGGCTGAACGACCTGTTCGCCTACTCGGTGCTGATGCCGTCCATCGTCGCGGTCGGCGCCGTGCCGGCCTTCTTCGGCATGGCGGGCGGGAACGTCGACTGGGCGCCGTTCCCCGTCGTCTTCGGACTGGCGTTCGCGATCGGTGTCGTACCGTACGTGATCCGGGGCGCCGTCCGGAAGTGGTCGCTGAACCGGCTCGTCCCGGCAGGCCCGGCGCCCGACGCGAGGTCCGGGGCGGTGCAGGCCCCCGGAGACGAAGGAGCTGCGACGCTGTGACCGATGCCCGGAACCAGGTTGGCGCGACCACGTGGGTGGCCGCGTTCGAGCACCCTGAGGAGTTCTGGCTCCAACTGGACATGGGGGCCGCCGACGTGGCCGAGCAGGCCGCCCAGGCGATAGCCGACCGGGGAGGCGAGCTGAGCCAGGACTACGCGGAGGCCGTGTACCCGGAGCTCCAGGTGATCAGGGACGGCGCGTTGGAGCGCGACGCGTCGCCCGTGGCCGTCTACGTGCCCCCGGAGCCGCTGACATCGCGCCCGCTCGTGCCCGTCACGGCGTTCGTGGCGCCGCTGCCCGCGACGGCGGAGCAGAGCACCGTCGCGGCGATGGCCGAACTGGCCGCGAGGCCGCAGCCCTACCGCTACCGCGACCCGTTGATCAGCACGGTCGACCTCCCGGCGGGCCCGGCCTGCCGGGTGCACGAGCTGGTGCTGAACGAGCCGGGCGAGGACGGGCGGCGGGTGATGACCGAGTACGTCTCGTACTACGTGGTGCCGCCCGGCTACGGCAAGGGCTTCGTCGAACTCACCGTCACCTGGCCGAGCCCGACCCTGGGCGCGGCCATGGAGGAGACGGCCGACGAGATCGCGGCCACGCTGACCATCAGCCGGCAGGAGACCGCCGCGGAGGGAACGTCATGAGCGGCGCGGAGCCCGAGTTCGTCTTCGACGAGGTCCAGATCGGCAAGGGGCTGCGGCCCGTCGCGCAGCACGGCTTCGTCGTCGTGGACCGGGGGACGCTGACGCTCCTCGGCAGCGACCGGCAGCCCATCGACAGCGCGCCGCTCGGGCAGATCTCGGGCAACCTCGTGCGCTTCACCCGGGGCAAGACGGTCGCGCTCACGGTGAACGGCACCAAGTATCTGGTGTCCCCCGGCTGGGGCGCGCGCCCCTTCCTGGTGCTGCCGGGCACGACCGAGCACGTGAACACGGCGGCGCAGGCACTGCTCAAGCTGGTCGCGGCGGGCGGCGGCAGGACGGCCTGAGCGCGGGGGCGTGCGCGGGCGCGCGGCGCCCGTCGGCCGCCGGTCAGTCCCGGCGTTCCGCCGACTCCTCCCGGCCGGCTCCGTCCCGCGTCGCCGCGGGCGGCCCGCCGTCCGCCGCGCCCCCCGGCCTGTCCTCCGCGACGCGCCCGTCCGCACCGTGCCCCGGCGCGGCGGTGTGCTGCGCTGCGTCCGGGGCGGGCGCGGCGTTCTCCGGCGCGGCCTGGTCCTGTGCGGCGTTGTCCTGCGCGTCCGCCTCCGGGGCGGGTGCGGCGGCGCCGGTGAGCCAGCGTTCCGGGGCCGCGCTGCCCCGGCCCAGCCGGGAACGGCCGGCCTGCGCCGCCACCTCGCGCTCCGCGTAGTCCGCGTCCTGGAGGCGCGCGCTCGCCGTGCCGTTCGCGCCGTGGTCGACGTGGATGTCGGCAAGCCGCAGCCGCTGCATCCACGGGCCCTGCGTCAGCCGGACGCTCTGCACCTTCGCGTGCGGCACCAGCGTGTGCGTTCTGCGCAGGCGCCCCCGCCGCGCGACGAACACCGTGCCGGTCACGCCGTGCCCGTACCCGACCCGCCACACCGGCAGCGCCCAGCGCGCCCGGCGCGGCGCGGGGCCGACCGCCGCCATCGCCTCGTCGATGTCGACGGCCGGCAGGAAGCGCCCGATCAGCGCCGCCGCGACCTCCTTGGTCGCGACGGGCAGCAGCAGCCCGCTCTCGTTGCCCGCGCCCGCGACCTCGAGTTCGACGCGGACCCAGCCGCGCGGGCGCCACAGCAGCGGCTCCACGATCCGCACGGACTGCACCCGGCCGGGCGGCACGGTCGCGTGCTCCCGCTGGAGCAGCCCGTGGTCCAGCCGCAGCCCGTCGGGCGACTCGCCCACCGTCCAGCCGTACTGGCTGAGGAAGCTGCCGAGCCCGGCCTGCCACACCGCCGCGAACATCGGCACCGCCACGACGAGCGCCGCGAACCAGCTTGAGGTCGCCGACCAGATCAACGGGGTCACCACCGCCGCGAGCAGCAGGGACCCCCACGTGCTGCCGAGCAGCGCGAGCGCCCAGCCGAGCGTGCGCGACTCGACCCGGAACAGCTCCCGCGCCGGGGCCTCGCCCGCGGTCGGCGCCGCCTCGGGCGCGATGCCCGCGGCCCTGGCCAGCAGTTCGGCGCGCAGCTCGCGGGCCTCGCGCTCGTCGAGGAACGCCAGCTCGTCGGCCGCGCCCGAGCCCACCACGTCCATCTTCAACTTCGCCACGCCGAGCGCCCGCGCCAGCAGGGGCCGCGTGATGTCGATGGACTGGATGCGGTCGAGCCGCAGGTGCGCCGCCCGCCGGAACAGCAGGCCCGTCCTGATGCGCAGTTCCGTGTCGGTCACGAGGTAGCGCGTCACGCGCCACGACAGCCAGCCGTAGCAGGCCGCGCACAGCAGGACGCCCGCCACCAGCAGCGCGGGCCACACGAAGCCGAGCGAGTCCGACCACGAGCCGATCTGGTCCGCGTTCTGGAGCCCGACGGCGAACAGGCCGGCCAGCGGCGCCCAGGCCCGCCGCCACGGGGTGAGCGGGTGCAGCCGCTTCCCGCTGCCCGCCGGGAAGTCCTCCGTGCCACCGCTCATGTCACAGCCCCGCGGAACGGGCCTCGCCCAGCTCCGTGAGGCGGTCGCGCAGCCGCTGCGCCTCGGCCGGGTCGAGTCCGGGAATCGTGGCGTCCGTGGCCGCCGCCGCGGTGTGCAACTGGAGCCGCGCCAGGCCGAACTTGCGGTCGAGCGGCCCCGACGTCACCTCGACCAGCTGCATCCTGCCGTACGGGACGACCGTCACCTTGCGCCACAGCACGCCGCGGCTGATGAGCAGGTCGTCGTCGCGTTCGAGGTAGCCCCAGGAGTGCCAGTTGCGGCTCAGCGCCCCCCAGCCCCACGCCGCCGCGGCCAGCGGCGGCAGCGCGAGCAGCGCGAACGCCCCGGCGCCGAGCAGCGGCGGCAGCAGGCCGCAGAGCAGGGCGAGCGGGCCGAGCCAGAGCACCAGCAGGAGCCGGCGCATGCGCAGCAGCGCGGGCAGCACCGGCCGCCAGGTCTCGCCGGCCTCACCGGTCCCCCCGCGCGGTCCCGGTCCTCGTGCCACCGTGTCCATGGTCCGCAAGCTTAGAACGGGCGCGGGCGGGCCGAGAGGTGAAAGACTGAGCGGCATGGCGGAGACGACGGTCGGGATCGGCGGGGCCGCGGAAAGTACGGACATGGTCCTCAACATCGGGCCCCAGCACCCCGCGACGCACGGCGTGCTGCGGTTGCGCCTGGTGGTCGACGGGGAGCGCATCACGCGGGCCGAGCCGGTGGTGGGCTACATGCACCGGGGCGCGGAGAAGCTGTTCGAGGCGCGCGACTACCGCCAGATCATCGTGCTGGCCAATCGGCACGACTGGCTGTCGGCGTTCTCCAACGAACTGGGCGTGGTCCTCGCCGTCGAGCGCATGCTCGGGATGGAGGTGCCGGAGCGCGCCGTGTGGCTGCGGACGCTGCTCGCCGAGCTGAACCGCGTCCTCAACCACCTGATGTTCCTCGGCTCCTACCCGCTCGAAC
This sequence comes from Streptomyces marincola, assembly GCF_020410765.1. Taxonomy (NCBI): domain Bacteria; kingdom Bacillati; phylum Actinomycetota; class Actinomycetes; order Kitasatosporales; family Streptomycetaceae; genus Streptomyces; species Streptomyces marincola. Next base: position 3,875,146 of record NZ_CP084541.1, read on the forward strand.
TGGGCGGTCTCACGCCGATGTTCTACGCCTTCACCGAACGCGAGGACCTCCAGCAGGTGATGGAGGAGGTCTCCGGCGGGCGCATGCACTACATGTTCAACCGCGTCGGCGGCCTGAAGGACGAGCTGCCGGCCGGCTGGACGGGCCGGGCCAGGGACGCGGTCGCCGCCGTGCGCGGCCGGCTGGGCCGCTTCGACGACATGGTGCTCGGCAACGAGGTGTTCCTGGCCCGCACGCGCGGGGTCGGCGTGCTCTCCGCCGAGGCCGTCCACGCCTACGGCGTGTCCGGGCCCATCGCGCGGGCCAGCGGCGTCGACTTCGACCTGCGCCGGGACGAGCCGTACCTGGCCTACGGCGAGCTGGGCGGCGTGCTGCGCGTGGCGACCAGGGAGGCGGGGGACTGCCTGGCCAGGTTCGAGGTCCTGCTCGACCAGACGAGGAACGCGCTCGACCTGGCCGACGCCTGCCTCGACCGGCTCGCCGAGCTGCCGCCAGGACCCGTCAACCAGCGGCTGCCCAAGGTGCTGAAGGCACCCGAGGGCGCCACGTACGCGTGGACCGAGAACCCTTTGGGCCTCAACGGCTACTACCTGGTCTCCAAGGGCGAGAAGACCCCGTACCGGTTGAAGCTGCGCTCCGCCTCGTTCAACAACATCCAGGCGCTCGGCGAGCTGCTGCCCGGCACGCTGGTCTCGGACATGGTGGCCATCCTCGGGTCGTTCTTCTTCGTCGTCGGCGACATCGACAAGTGACCCGCGGGCCGGCGCGGGCCCCTCAGCCGGGACCGGCGCCGAGCCCGAGCCCGAGGCCGCCGGTGTCGATGCCCACCGGCTGCACCAGCCACGTGAACGCGCCGAGCCCGGCCGGGTCGGTCAGCTCGGCCGCCTCGCCCGCGCCGCCCAGCGCCCGCAGGTAGCCGGCCGGGTCCTCGGCCGCGAGCGACAGCGGCGGGCGCTCGCCCGTCACGCCGAGTGCGCGCAGCGCGGCCCGCTGCGAGCACAGCACCGCGCCCGGCCCCGCGCACGCGTCGAGCGCCACGTGCGCGGTCAGGTCGCAGCCGCCGTCGGGCACCGGCCGCACCGCGCGGCCCGCGCGGTAGCCGGTGAGCGTGCCGAGCGGCGGGCGCCGTTCGCGCGTGTGCGCGTAGTCGACGGCCACCGCGAGGCCGCGCGCCAGGCTGCCGGCCGCCGCAGCCCACGCCTCGTCGCGCGGGCGCCCGATCTCGGCCCTGGTCCCCGGCTCCGCGGGCAGCGGCCACCAGCGGCGCAGCCAGTCGGCGTCCGGCCCGGTGACCCGCCCGCCCAGGCGCTCCTCGCCACGCGCCGTCACCAGCACGTAGCGCGGCACGCCGTCGGGACCCCGCTCGACGACGTCGAGCGGCACGTTGTCCAGCCACTCGTTGGCGAACAGCAGCCCCTCGCCGCCCCCGGGCGGCTCCGCGCGCCACTCCACGCGCGGGTCGAGCCCCGGCGGGCGCGGGGCGCGTTCCACGGCGCACGGCCGCAGCCGGGCCGCCACGTCCCGCGGCAGCGCCGCGAGGACGGCCGCGACCAGCTCACCGCGCCCCGCGCCGACGTCCGTGAACGCCAGCCGGCGCGGGCGGCCGAGCGCCAGGTCGACGCGCAGCAGCAGCCGCGCGACGGCCCCGGCGAAGCGCGGCGAGGCGTGCGCCGACGTCCTGAAGTGGTCGGCCGGCGCCTCGCGGACGAAGAAGCCGTCCGGCCCGTACAGCGCGCGTTCCGCCGTGGCGCGCCAGCCGGCGGCGGGCTCGTCGTTCATGTTCCTCCCGTGTCACGGTCCGTACGTCTCGTCCACCTTGAGGAGTAGGTGAGGACCCCACGTATCGGTCGTCCGGCTGACTCCCGAGCCACACATCCTGCCTACTCTGGGTGACGTGCACCGGCTCTACGACCTCATCCGCCGTCACCCGACCTGGGTCGACGGCATCGGGGCGTTCGTGCTGCTGTTCATGACGTTCATGGCCATCGCCATGAGCACCCCGAACGGCGGCTACGAGCGGCCGGAGATCCGGAGCATGATCGCAGCCGCGCTGCTGTTCGTGGTCGTGCTGCTGCGCCGCCGCAGGCCCGAGTACATGCTGGCGCTCGCGATCGGCACCGGACTGTTCCAGCTCGCGGCGGACGTTCCCCCGCTCCCGTCGAACTTCGCCTTCCTCGTCATCATCTTCACCGTCGCGTCGCGCCCGCCGCGCGCCCCCTCCTGGGTCGCCCTGGGCACGGCGCTCGCCGGGCCGGCCGCGGCCTCCCTGCGCTGGCCGAACGAGACGGAGGGGGCGTCGTTCGGCCAGCAGGCGGTCGGTGTCGTCTTCCTCACCATCGCGTTCTGCCTGGCCTGGGTGCTCGGCGACTCCCTGCGCACGCGCCGCGCCTACTGGGCCGAGCTGGAGCAGCGGGCCCACCGCCTCGAAGCGGAACGCGAGACGCAGGCGCGGATGGCGGTCGCGGCCGAGCGCGCGCGCATCGCGCGCGAGCTGCACGACGTCGTCGCCCACAACGTGTCCGTGATGGTCGTCCAGGCCGACGGCGCCGCGTACGTGCTCGACACCGCGCCCGAGCAGACCCGCACCGCCCTCCAGACGATCTCGGGCACCGGCAGGCAGGCGCTGACCGAGATGCGCCGCCTGCTCGGGGTGCTGCGCAGCGAGGACGGCGAGGGCACCGGCAGCGAGTACGTGCCGCAGCCTGGTGTCGAGCAGCTGGCCGACCTCGTGGACCAGGTCAGGGACGCCGGTCTGCCGGTGGACTTCCGCGTCGAGGGCACGCCGAGGCCCCTGCCGCGCGGCGTCGAGCTGACGGCGTACCGCATCGTCCAGGAGGCCCTGACCAACTCGCGCAAGCACGGCGGCCCGCGCGTCGTCGCCACCGTGCGGCTCGAATACGGCGCGGACGCGCTGACCGTGCGCGCCGAGGACGACGGGCGCGGCGCGCAGCGCGAGCTGTACGAGGAGCGCGGCGCCGACGGCATGGGGCACGGGCTGATCGGCATGCGGGAGCGCGTCGGCATGGTCGGCGGCGTGCTGGTCGCGGGGCCGCGTCCCGGCGGCGGGTTCCGCATCAGCGCAACGCTGCCGCTGACCGGCGCCGAGTGACCGGCGCACAATGAACGCGGTGCGCGGCCGGCGCACCACGCGCGGCGCGTGGTGTGCGGTGCGCGGGCCGGGAACACGGCCACGACCGCTGGTACGGACACGGTCGCGGCCAGGGCCGCGACCGCCAACTCGAAGGGGGATGGGCCGATGCCGATCCGCGTCATGCTCGTCGACGATCAAGTCCTTCTGCGAACCGGATTCAAGATGGTGCTCACCGCCCAGCCCGACATGGAGGTCGTCGCGGAGGCGGGCGACGGGGCCGAGGCCCTGGACGTGCTGCGTTCCACCGCCGTCGACGTGGTGCTGATGGACGTGCGCATGCCGCGCCTCGACGGCGTCGAGGCCACCAGCCGCATCTGCCGGGACGGGCAGGGCGGCCCCGGCCAACCGAAGGTGCTGATCCTGACGACCTTCGACCTCGACGAGTACGCGTTCTCGGGACTGCGCGCGGGCGCGGCCGGCTTCCTGCTCAAGGACGTTCCGCCGGACGAACTGCTCGGCGCCATCCGCGCGGTGCACAGCGGGGACGCCGTCGTCGCCCCGTCGACCACCCGCCGCCTGCTCGACCGTTTCATGACGCTGCTGCCCGCCCCCGACGAGAACGCGCACCCGGAACTCGACCAGCTGACCGACCGCGAGCGCGAAGTGCTGCTGCTGATCGCACAGGGCCAGTCCAACGGCGAGATCGCCGCGTCGCTGTTCGTCTCGGAGGCCACCGTCAAGACCCATGTGGGCCGTATTCTCGCCAAGTTGGGGCTGCGCGACCGCGTGCAGGCCGTCGTGCTCGCCTACGAGACCGGGCTGGTGAGGGCCGGCGGGCGGTGACGGCGGGGCGCAGCGGGACCCACGGGCCGCGGCGGGCAGCCTTAAGCTGGAGCGATGTCCGGTACCGGCACGCGGACCGCGACGCCAGGAGCGACGCGTCACCGACGACGCCCGCCAAGCGCCCGCGGAACGCCAGGACCGGCCCGGACGATCGGAACGCCCGGAACATGAACCCCAGGAACCCCAGGAACCCCAGGAACCCCAGGAAGGGGCCACCCCCGCCGTGAACGACGCCGCCAGCGCCCACAGGAGCACCGAGGCGCGCGACCGCCCCGCCAGGCTCCGCGTCGGCGTCGTCGGCGCCGGCCGGGTGGGCCCGGCCCTCGCGGCGGCGCTCGGCCTGGCCGGCCACCGGCCCGTCGCCGCCTCCGGCGTCTCCGACGCCTCCCGCCGCCGCGCCGAGGCGCTGCTGCCCGGCGTGCCGCTGGTGACCCCCGACGAGGTGCTGGCCCGCGCCGACCTGGTGCTGCTGACCGTGCCGGACGACGCGCTGCCCGCGCTGGTCGCGGGGCTCGCGGAGACCGGCGCGATCCGCCCGGGGCAGCTGCTGGCGCACTGCTCGGGCCGGTACGGCGCGGGCGTGCTCGACCCCGCGCTGCGCGCCGGCGGCCTGCCGCTCGCGCTGCACCCCGCCATGACGTTCACCGGCACCCAGGTCGACGTGCAGCGCCTGGCCGGCTGCTCGTTCGGCGTCACCGCGCCGGCCGAGCTGCGCCTGGCGGCCGAGGCGCTGGTCATCGAGATGGGCGGGGAGCCCGAGTGGATCGAGGAGGACGCCCGCCCGCTGTACCACGCGGCGCTCGCCCTCGGCGCCAACCACCTGGTCACGCTCGTCGCCCAGGCACTCGAACTGCTGCGCACCGCGGGCGTCGCCGCGCCCGACCGCATGCTCGGGCCGCTGCTCGGCGCGGCCCTCGACAACGCGCTGCGCTCCGGCGACGCCGCCCTCACCGGGCCGGTCGCGCGCGGGGACGCGGGAACGGTCGCCGCCCACGTCGCGGAGCTGCGCGCCCGCGCCCCGCACGCCCTGTCCGGGTACCTCGCGATGGCCCGCACCACCGCGGACCGCGCCCTGGACCACGGACTGCTGAAGCCCGAGCTGGCCGAGGCGCTGCTCGGCGTTCTCGCGGACGGCGCGGAGCGCCCCGGGGGGACGGGCGACGGAGGAGAACGCGGAGGAGAACGATGACGAACGCCGTGGCGCGCCGCGCCGAGGACCTGCACGCCCGCTACCGGCCGGGCGCCGCGCGCGCCGTCGTGATGACGCTCGGGGCCCTGCACGAGGGGCACGCCGCGAACATCAGGGCCGCCCGCGAGCGCGTCGGACCGGACGGGCAGGTCGTCGTGACGGTGTACGTGAACCCGCTCCAGTTCGGCGCGGGCGAGGACTTCGAGCGCTACCCGCGCACCCTCGACGCCGACGTGGACCTGGCGCTCGCGGCGGGCGCCGACCTGGTGTTCGCGCCCACCGACGACGTGGTCTACCCGGCGGGCCCGCCCCTGGTGCGCGTCGCGGCAGGACCGCTCGGGGACCGCCTCGAAGGCGCCGCGCGCCCCGGCCACTTCGACGGCATGCTCACGGTCGTCGCCAAGCTGCTGCACCTGACCCGCCCCGACTACGCGATGTTCGGCGAGAAGGACGCCCAGCAGCTCGCCCTCATCCGCCGCATGGTCCGCGACCTCGACTTCCCCGTCACGGTCGTGCCCGTGCCCACCGTGCGGGAGGCGGACGGCCTGGCCCTCTCCAGCCGCAACCGGTACCTCGCCCCGACGGAGCGCGACACGGCGCTCGCGCTGTCCCGCGCGCTGTTCGCGGCGCGCGACCACCGTTCCGCCACCGGGGCACGCGCCGCGGCGCGCAAGGTGCTCGACCGCGCCGCCGAGGCCGACCCGCCGCTCGCGCTCGACTACCTGGCGCTGCTCGACCCCGTCGGCCTCACCGAGGTCGCGGACGGGTACACCGGCGAGGCGATCATGGCGGTGGCCGCGCGCGTGGGCACCACCCGGCTCATCGACAACCTCCGCCTCGACCTGGGAGGGGCCGCATGACCGCCCGCGCGGCCATACCCCTGCCCGCCGCCATGACCGCACCCCTGCCGGCGCCCGCGCCCGGCTGGGCGATCACCGCGGACGTGGCCGTCGTCGGCTCGGGCGTCGCCGGGCTCACCGCCGCGCTGCACTGCGCCGCCGCGGGCCTGCGCACGGTCATCGTCACCAAGGCCAGGCTCGACGACGGGTCCACGCGGTGGGCGCAGGGCGGCATAGCGGCGGCGCTCGGCGAGGGCGACACACCCGCCCAGCACCGGGCCGACACGCTCACGGCCGGCGCCGGGCTGTGCGACGAGGCCGCCGTCACCGCGCTGGTCTCCGAGGGCCCGGCCGCGGTGCGGCGGCTGATCGGCCTCGGCGCGCGGTTCGACGAGACCCCGGGCGGCGGGATCGCCCTGACCCGCGAGGGCGGCCACAGGCGCCGCAGGATCGCCCACGCCGGCGGCGACGCGACCGGCGCCGAGATCTCGCGGGCGCTGGTGGCGGCCGTGCGCGAGGCCGGGATCGAGACCGTCGAGAACGCGCTCGCCCTCGACCTGCTCAAGGACGCCGAGGGGCGGGCGGCAGGCGTGACGCTGCACGTCATGGGCGAGGGCAGGCACGACGGCGTCGGCGCCGTGCACGCCCCCGCGGTGGTGCTCGCCACCGGCGGCATGGGACAGGTGTTCTCCGTCACCACCAACCCCGCGGTCTCCACGGGCGACGGCGTGGCGCTGGCGCTGCGCGCCGGCGCGGAGGTCGCGGACCTGGAGTTCGTGCAGTTCCACCCCACCGTGCTGTTCCTCGGCGCGGAGGCCGAGGGCAGGCAGCCGCTGATCTCCGAGGCGGTGCGGGGCGAGGGCGCGCACCTGGTGGACGCGGCGGGGACGCGGTTCATGACCGGTCAGCACGAGCTGGCGGAACTCGCGCCGCGCGACATCGTCGCCAAGGCCATCACGCGCCGCATGCACGAGCAGGGCATCGACCACATGTACCTCGACGCCAGGCACTTCGGCGCCGCCATGTGGGAACGCCGCTTCCCCACCATCCTCGCCGCCTGCCGCGCGCACGGCATCGACCCGGTGACAGAACCCGTTCCCGTGGCGCCCGCCGCCCACTACGCCTCCGGCGGCGTCCGCACCGACCTGGCGGGACGCACCACCGTGCCGGGACTCTACGCGTGCGGAGAGACCGCGTGCACCGGCGTGCACGGCGCGAACCGCCTGGCGTCCAACTCGCTGCTCGAAGGACTCGTCTTCGCCGAACGCATCGCCGCCGCCGTCGCCGCCGACCTGACCCCCGCGGGGCCGCCCGTTCCCCCGCCGCACGGCCCGGCGGGCGGCGCGCTGCTGCCCGCAGAGGCCAGGGCGGCCGTCCAGCGCGTCATGACCGAGGGCGCCGGGGTGCTGCGCTCGGCTGCCGGCCTCGCCGCCGCCGGGCGGGCGCTCGACCGGTTGGCCGCGGACGGCGAGCACAAGGCGGCGGAGCCGGGCGCCGACACCTGGGAGACGGCGAACCTGCACCTGGTCGCCCGCGTCCTGGTGGCCGTCGCGGCGCTGCGCCCCGAGACCCGCGGCTGCCACTGGCGCGAGGACCGCACCGAGCGGGACGACGCCCGCTGGCGCCGCCACCTGGTCGCCGCGCTGACCCCGGGCGCGGCGGGCCGCGTCCTGGCCGTCCACCCCACGGGAACGGCCGCCTTCCCGGCGACGGCGGCCGGCCCACCGGGCCGCCCCGCCGTGCCGCCCCCGACACCGGAACCCGCACCGCGCCCCGTGGGCGCGGCAGTCAAGAGGGAGAACCCCGAGCCGTGACCAGCCCCGACCACCCCACCGCCCGGCCCGTCGAGCTGACGCTCCTGCCGATCGGTGCCCGACCGGACGACCCCGCGGCGGCCGGCGGCTGCGGCGCGGGCTGCGGCTGCGGCGGCGGGGAGCCGGCGTTCGCGCACGACCCGCTGGAGTGCGGCCTCGACCCCGGCCTCGCCGAGCTGCTCGCCGCCGGCGGCCTCGACCCGGTCCAGGTCGAGGACATCGCCCACCTGGCGGTCGAGGAGGACCTGGACAACGGCGTGGACGTCACGACCGTGGCGACCGTTCCCGAGGACGCGGTGGCCACCGGCGACTTCGTGGCCCGGCAGGCCGGGACCGTCGCCGGCCTCCAGGTCGCGGAGGCGGTGCTCTCCCTGGTGTGCACCGACGACTTCGAGGTGGAACGCCACGTGGCCGACGGGGACCGCGTGGCGGCCGGGCAGGTCCTGCTGTCGGTCACCACCAGGACCAGGGACCTGCTCACCGCGGAGCGCAGCGCGCTGAACCTGCTGTGCCGGCTGTCCGGCATCGCCACCGCCACCAGCGCGTGGGCCGACGTGCTCGCGGGCACGAAGACCCGTGTGCGCGACACCCGCAAGACGACCCCGGGCCTGCGGGCCCTGGAGAAGTACGCCGTGCGCTGCGGCGGCGGCGCCAACCACCGCATGTCGCTGTCCGACGCGGCGCTGATCAAGGACAACCACGTCGTCGCGGCCGGCGGCGTGGCGGAGGCGTTCCGCAGCGTGCGCGAGGAGTTCCCCGGCGTTCCGGTCGAGGTCGAGGTGGACCGCATCGACCAGATCGAGCCCGTGCTCGACGAGGGCGCCGACCTCATCCTGCTCGACAACTTCACGCCCGAGGAGACCGCGCGGGCGGTCGCCCTGGTCGCGGGCCGCGCCGCGCTCGAATCCTCGGGCCGCCTGACCCTGGAGAACGCGCGGGCCTACGCGGACGCCGGCGTCGACTACGTCGCGGTCGGCGCGCTCACCCACTCGGCCCCGATCCTGGACATCGGGCTCGACCTCCGCCCCGAGAGGCGCGACTGACCATGCTGCTCACCATCGACGTCGGCAACACGCACACCGTCCTCGGCCTGTTCGACGGGGACGAGATCGTGGAGCACTGGCGCATCTCCACCGACGCGCGGCGCACCGCGGACGAGCTCGCGGTGCTGTTGCAGGGCCTGATGGGGATGCATCCGCTGCTCGGTGACGAACTGGGCGACGGGATCGACGGCATCGCCATCTGCTCGACGGTGCCCTCCGTGCTGCACGAGCTGCGCGAGGTGACCAGGCGGTACTACGGGGACATCCCGGCCGTGCTGGTCGAGCCCGGGGTCAAGACCGGCGTGCCGATCCTCACGGACAACCCGAAGGAGGTCGGCGCCGACCGCATCATCAACGCGGTCGCCGCGGTCGAGCTGTACGGCGGCCCGTGCATCGTCGTGGACTTCGGAACGGCCACCACGTACGACGCGGTCTCGGCGCGCGGCGAGTACGCGGGCGGGGCCATCGCGCCGGGCATCGAGATCTCCGTCGAGGCCCTGGGGATGCGCGGCGCGCAGCTGCGCAAGGTCGAGCTGGCCAGGCCGCGGCACGTGATCGGCAAGAACACGGTGGAGTCGATGCAGTCCGGCATCCTGTACGGCTTCGCGGGCCAGGTCGACGGCATGGTCGAGCGCATGTCGCGCGAGCTGGCGGACGACCCGGACGACGTGACCGTGATCGCGACCGGCGGTCTTGCGCCCATGGTGCTGCGGGAGTCGACCGTGATCGACGAGCACGAGCCGTGGCTGACCCTGGTGGGCCTGCGCCTGGTGTACGAGCGGAACGTCGCCAGGTCGTGACCCGGCGGCGGCCCCGGCGCGGGAGCCGGCGCCGACGCCGCCCGCACGGGGGACACGCCGTCGGCGGAGCAGATGGCGCCGGATTATCTGTTTAGCACTTAATGTCGGTTTATGGTTACGTCGAACGGTTCCCAGGGTTCGCGGGGCTCCCGCCCCGCGGGCGGTGACGGCAGCGACAGCGGCGAGCAGCGGCCGGCCCGGCCCGTGCCGACCCCGGCGGAGGTCTTCCCCCCGCACCGCAAGCGCCCGGCGGCCCCGGCGGGTCCCGGCGGGTCCGCCGGGGCGCAGCAGGGGTCGCCGCGCCCGGCGCCCGAGGAGGGCGAGGGCGCCGCCGGGTCGGCCTCGGGCGGGCGGGGCGGCGGCCCGGCCGCCGAGGGCGGCCAGTAGGCGGCGAGGCGGCCCGGAGGGCGACCTGAGGGCGGCCGGTGGCGGTCGGTAGGCTGAGTGGCGGCTCGCCGAGCACGTTCCAGGAGGCCGAACACCGTGGACTACATCGCCGCACTCTTCCCGCCGGCCGTCATGGCCGTCGGCTTCACCTTGCTGATCAGGACGATCATCAAGACCCAGGGTGGCGCCAACAAGTACAAGGAGGACGCCGCCGTCGACGCGGCGCTCGCCGCGCGGGCCGCCGACGAGGGCGACCGGCCCGCCGAGCGCACCGCCTGACGCCGGTCCCGGCGCCGCTCCGCGCCGCGCGCGGCTGCCGCCGGCGCGTTCCCCCGCTCGCGCACGCCTGTGTGCGCCATTCCGTGCTTCAACGCGCCGTCGAGCGCCGCGCGCGACGGTGGGCAAACGTCACGCCTGTCCGTTTTGTCGCCACCCGGTTATTCTTCCTCTTGTGCCTCGGCCATTGGGAGAGCTGGAAGACGCGGTGATGAGCCGCGTATGGGAGTGGAACCGGCCCGTGACCGTGCGGGAAGTTCTGGAAGATCTGCGGCGTGAGCGTTCGATCGCGTATACGACGGTGATGACCGTCCTGGACAACCTGCACCAGAAGGGCTGGGTCAGGCGCGAGCAGGAGGGGCGGGCCTATCGCTATGAGGCGATCTCCACTCGCGCAGCGTACTCGGCGGCTTTGATGAATGACGCGTGGGCGGAGAGCGACAACCCGGCCGCCGCCCTGGTCGCTTTCTTCGGCATGATGTCGGCCGAGCAGACCGCGGCATTGCGCGACGCGCTGCGCGTGGTCGACGTCTCGGGCGTGCCCGCGCCCGCCCCCGAAGGCGAAGGTGAACGCACGCAGCGATAGCCTCCCCGTTGTGCCGGAAACCTCAAGCGAAGTCACTGTCCGCCGCGCCAGGACTACAGATGTCGCGGCGGTGCGCCGCCTCATCGACGTCTACTCGCGCGGCGGCATCCTGCTCGACAAGGCGACGGTGACGCTTTACGAGGACATTCAGGAGTTCTGGGTGGCCGAACGCGACCACGACGCCCAGGTGGTCGCCTGCGGGGCGCTGCACGTGATGTGGGAGGACCTCGCGGAGGTGCGCACGCTGGCGGTCGACCCGCAGCTGAAGGGCCGCGGCGTGGGCCACCTGGTGCTGGAGAAGCTGCTGCGGACCGCCCGCTGGCTCGGCGTCCGGCGCATTTTCTGCCTGACCTTCGAAGTGGAGTTCTTCGCCCGGCACGGCTTCCGCGAGATCGGGGACGCCCCGGTGGATGGCGATGTCTACAGCGAGCTGCTGCGTTCCTATGACGAGGGAGTGGCGGAGTTCCTGGGACTGGAACGGGTGAAGCCCAACACTTTGGGTAACAGTCGGATGCTGCTGCATCTCTAGATTGACGCGGACGGTGGCCCTTATGTCCGAATCGTCCCAACGTGTCTTATGGGGGTCCCAGTAATGTGGCGCCAAGGTTTGTGTTTTTCCGGCCATGGCGGTTTGATTACATCCGCAGTACAACAGTCATTGGTATTCGGCAACGATGAATGAGGAGCAGCCCGGTGGCACAGAAGGTTCAGGTCCTTCTCCTCGATGACCTCAGTGGTGGCGAGGCGGACGAGACCGTTACGTTCGCCCTCGACGGCAAGACTTACGAGATCGACCTCAACTCCGATAACGCGGACAAGCTCAGGAACGCCCTGGAGCCCTACGTGAAGGCCGGTCGTCGGGCCGGTGGCGGCCGTGCGGCGCGCGGGCGGACCCGTGCCGCGGCGACGGCCGGCGGCGGCAGCCAGGACACCGCGAAAATTCGCGCCTGGGCGAAGGAAAACGGATTCGAGGTCAATGACCGCGGCCGTGTTCCCGCGAACATTCGCGAGGCGTACGAGAAGGCCGGCGTCTGACGCCGCGCCCGGGCGCGGCGTCGCCCGGTCCGCCCGGCGGCGCCCCCGCCGCCGCGGCGCCGTCCTGATCCCCTCCGGCGGGCGGAGGGCCGCGTGAGCGGCGCGTCCTCCCGCCCGGGGGCCGCGCCCGCGGGGCGCGCGACGGACGTCACCCGGACGGGTCACGTGGTGTTCGTGATCCGCGGCGCACCGTATTCGCGTTCGCCCGTAGCGGATGTACCCGCCCCGTACGGCATGGAGTGTCAGCCTGGAGGGGTAGGCAGTTCCTGACGGATGATGGGTCACTCATGGATGGGGGGCGGTGACAGTGGGGCCGGGTGTGTCGGCGCGGGGTGTTCGCCATGGGCGTAGCCGTCCGGAGCGCCAATGCTTGGCCTGCGGGAACATCGTCTCGCACCATCGGGTTGGAACTGTTGTCGCCTGTTCGGGGCACGAGGCCGGGGACAGGAGCTGACAGTTGGAATGAGCGGTCCCCCGTTGCGGGACTAAGCTGCGGAAGGACAGGGAGGGGACCGACCCCTTTACTGCCTGACCGCTCTGAGGAGCGATTAACGATGTTCGAGAGGTTCACCGACCGCGCGCGGCGGGTTGTCGTCCTGGCTCAGGAAGAAGCCCGGATGCTCAACCACAACTACATCGGCACCGAGCACATCCTCCTGGGCCTGATCCACGAGGGTGAGGGTGTCGCCGCTAAGGCCCTGGAGAGCCTCGGGATCTCGCTTGAGGCGGTCCGCCAGCAGGTGGAGGAGATCATCGGGCAGGGCCAGCAGGCCCCGTCCGGGCACATCCCCTTCACTCCCCGGGCCAAGAAGGTGCTGGAGCTCTCGCTCCGCGAGGCCCTCCAGCTCGGCCACAACTACATCGGCACCGAGCACATCCTGCTCGGCCTGATCCGCGAGGGCGAGGGCGTGGCCGCCCAGGTCCTCGTGAAGCTGGGCGCCGACCTCAACCGGGTGCGCCAGCAGGTCATCCAGCTGCTGTCCGGTTACTCCGGCGGCAAGGAGGCCGCGACCGCGGGGGCTCCCGCCGAGGGCACCCCGTCCACCTCGCTGGTGCTGGACCAGTTCGGCCGCAATCTCACCCAGGCCGCCCGCGAATCCAAGCTCGACCCGGTCATCGGGCGCGAGAAGGAGATCGAGCGGGTCATGCAGGTGCTCTCCCGCCGGACCAAGAACAACCCGGTCCTGATCGGCGAGCCCGGCGTCGGCAAGACCGCGGTCGTCGAGGGCCTGGCCCAGGCGATCGTCAAGGGTGAGGTGCCCGAGACCCTCAAGGACAAGCACCTCTACACGCTGGACCTCGGCGCCCTGGTCGCCGGCTCCCGGTACCGCGGTGACTTCGAGGAGCGCCTGAAGAAGGTGCTCAAGGAGATCCGCACCCGCGGCGACATCATCCTGTTCATCGACGAGCTGCACACCCTCGTGGGCGCGGGCGCCGCCGAGGGCGCGATCGACGCCGCCAGCATCCTCAAGCCGATGCTGGCCCGCGGCGAGCTCCAGACCATCGGTGCCACGACGCTGGACGAGTACCGCAAGTACCTGGAGAAGGACGCGGCGCTCGAACGCCGGTTCCAGCCCATCCAGGTCGCGGAGCCGTCGCTGCCGCACACCATCGAGATCCTCAAGGGTCTGCGCGACCGGTACGAGGCGCACCACCGCGTCTCCATCACCGACGCCGCGCTGGTGGCCGCGGCCCAGCTGGCCGACCGCTACATCTCCGACAGGTTCCTGCCGGACAAGGCGATCGACCTCATCGACGAGGCCGGGTCCCGCATGCGCATCCGCCGGATGACCGCGCCGCCGGACCTGCGCGAGTTCGACGAGAAGATCGCGAACGTGCGGCGCGAGAAGGAGTCCGCGATCGACTCGCAGGACTTCGAGAAGGCCGCCTCGCTGCGGGACAACGAGAAGCAGCTGCTCGCGGCGAAGGCGCAGCGGGAGAAGGAGTGGAAGGCCGGCGACATGGATGTCGTCGCCGAGGTGGACGAGGAGCTGATCGCCGAGGTCCTCGCCGCTTCCACCGGCATCCCGGTCTTCAAGCTGACCGAGGAGGAGTCCTCGCGCCTGCTGCGCATGGAGGACGAGCTGCACAAGCGCGTCATCGGCCAGGAGGACGCCATCAAGGCGCTCTCGCAGGCCATCCGGCGTACGCGTGCCGGTCTGAAGGACCCGAAGCGGCCGGGCGGCTCGTTCATCTTCGCCGGCCCGTCCGGCGTCGGTAAGACGGAGCTGTCCAAGACGCTCGCCGAGTTCCTGTTCGGCGACGAGGACGCGCTGATCTCCCTCGACATGTCGGAGTTCGGCGAGAAGCACACCGTCTCGCGCCTGTTCGGCTCCCCGCCCGGATACGTCGGGTACGAGGAGGGCGGCCAGCTCACCGAGAAGGTGCGCAGGAAGCCGTTCTCGGTGGTCCTGTTCGACGAGGTCGAGAAGGCCCACCCGGACATCTTCAACTCGCTGTTGCAGATCCTGGAGGACGGTCGCCTGACCGACTCCCAGGGCCGGGTCGTGGACTTCAAGAACACCGTCATCATCATGACGACCAACCTCGGCACCCGGGACATCTCCAAGGGCTTCAACATGGGCTTCGCGGTGGCCGGCGACGTCGCCACCGGGTACGAGCGCATGAAGGCCAAGGTCAACGACGAGCTGAAGCAGCACTTCCGCCCCGAGTTCCTGAACCGTGTCGACGACACGGTGGTCTTCCACCAGCTGACCCAGGACGACATCATCAAGATCGTCGACCTGATGGTCGCGCAGGTGGACGACCGGCTGAAGGACCGGGACATGGCGATCGAGCTGAGCACGGACGCCAAGCAGCTGCTGGCCAAGCGCGGCTACGACCCGGTGCTCGGCGCCAGGCCGCTGCGGCGCACCATCCAGCGCGACATCGAGGACGTGCTGTCGGAGAAGATCCTCTTTGGCGAGCTGCGCCCCGGCCACATCGTGGTCGTGGACACCGAGGGCGAGGGGAAGGACAAGACCTTCACCTTCCGCGGCGAGGAGAAGTCCTCGCTGCCGGACGCCCCGCCGGTGGAGCAGGCCGCCAAGGGCGGTCCGAACCTCTCCAAGGAGTGACGCCGGCGCGCGCGACGGTTCAACGGCGCCCCCACGGCCCCCGCACGGGGCCGCGGGGGCGCCCGTCGTTTGTGGGGGGCGCGGGATGCGCGCCGGGGGCGCGCTGACGTTCGCCCGGGCGTGCGGCGTTCGGCGGGCGAGGGGTCGGTACCGCCCTGCTCAGTACCGCTCGGGCTCAGTACCGTGCGGCCGGGGGAGCCGTCAGCCGGACGTTCTCCGGCAGGCCGGTGCCCGCGCTCGGCGTGAACACGTGCAGGTCCCGCAGCTCGGGCAGGGCGGCGAGGGGCGAGAAGTCCGGGGCGTCGTTGTTCAGGTACAGCGTCCGGAGGCCGGGGAAGACCCGCGCGATCGCGTCCAGCGTCCCGGGACCCACCGGGTCGCCGTAGTGCGCGGGGAACAGCTGGACCGTGGTGACGCGCGGCAGCGTGACCCCCGCGTCCGCCAGGCTGCGCACCGCCGCGACCTGCGGCGTCAGCTGGTCGAGCGCGGGCAGCGCGGCCAGCGCGCGTCCCTCGGCCGGGCCGAGGGCGCGCCCGGAGAAGTGCAGCGCGAGGTGCGTCAGGCCGGGCCAGGCCCCGATGCCGGTGAGGTCGGGCAGCAGCGACGGCAGGGTCAGCGCGGTCAGCGGGGCCGGGCGCGGCAGCCGGTCGAGCGAGTCGAGCGTCACCTTCTCCCCGACGGTGAGGGAGGTCAGGCCGGTCAGCTCCGCCAGGCCCAGGGGCGCCGCGTGCGGCGTGCCGCCGTACAGGCTCAGCACGCGCAGCGGGCCGCCCGCCAGCGGCGACAGGTCGGTGATGTGCGGGCAGCCGTCGAGCAGCAGGGTTTCGACGCCCCGCCACCCGCCGTCCTCCCGGCCGCCGACGAGGAAGCCGAGGTCCGCGATCGAGGCGCAGTCCCGCAGCCGCAGGGTGCGCACCCGGCGCGCCGCGAGGTGGGCGGCGAGGTCGGCCTCGGCGAAGTCGCCCAGCAGTTCGACGCCCCCGAGCACGGGCAGCGACCACAGGTGGGCCAGCTCGGCCCGGTCGTGCGCCGGCAGCACCCGGTCCTCGTCGGGCGGCAGGCGGGCGATGATCTCGTGGAAGTACCGGTCGGTGTCGAAGCGGTGCCAGTGCACCGCGAGCAGGTGGTGCACCGCGCGGGCCGGGTGGTCGCGGAAGGCGCGCAACGCGATGAGTCCGGCGTCCGTCGGGTTCCGCGTCAGCGCGAAGATGACCGCGTCGGCCTCTTCGTCGGACAGTCCCTCCGGGCCCGGCAGCAGGCCCGTCGCCACCGGCCCCGCGTCCGCGAGCACCTTGGCCTCCTCGCGCGTGCGCGGCGGAACGAGCCGCCGGGCGCGTTCGAGGACATCGGCGCGCACGTCGGGGCGCAGCTGCGTCGCGTGGTCGAGACAGGCCGTGGCGAGCAGGTGCAGCCGCACCCGGTGGGCGGGCTCGGCGTCGCCGCGTTCGACGAGCGCGGTGAGGAGTTCGCCGCGCTGCACCGGCTGGGCGTGGGCCACGGCCATGCGCACCACGTCCTCCCACTGGTCCTCGTGGGCCCGGGCCACCAGCGCGGGGAAGTGCTGCCACTCCACGATCTCCCGCGCCCCCAGGTAGTCCTGGAACGTGCGGTGCACGAAGTCCACCGCGCCCTCGCCCGGTTCGCGCAGCACCCCGGAGCGTTCGATCAGGTGGCGCAGCACCTCGGCCGGCGTGCCGAGGGTGTCGCCGCCGTGCAGGACGGGCAGCGCGTTGCCGATCAGCGTGGTGGCGACGGAGGCCGACAGCTCGGAACGGCCGTTCGTGATCAGCCAGTACGCCAGCTTCTGGAGCAGCGACACCTGTGTCTCCGCGTCCCAGGCCGGGGCCCCGCGCGGCGGGTCGGGGCGTTCGCGGTCGCGCCGTTCGAGCAGCATCGCAAGCGCCGCGTCGTACAGCGCCTTCCTGCCGCGCGGCAGGTGGCCGTTGCGCTCGCGGTGCAGGGCGCAGATCAGCGCGCACACCAGCGGGTTGGTGGCCAGCGCGGCCAAGTCCTGCCTGGTCCGCACCAGATCGAGCAGCGCCGAGGCGTCCGCGTCGGCCGCGCCGACCGCGCGGTGCCAGCGGCGCACGAACGCCTGGACGTCCCCGTGGTTCATCGGGGCGAGCGTCAGCTCGGTGAATTGCTCAAGGTCCAGCCACCCCCCGCCGACCGCCGAGGGGCGTGCGGTGACCAGCCACAGGGTCTCCGGGTACGTCGCGTGGAGGCGGCGCAGCCAGCGGCGCACGCCTTCGCGCTCCCCCTCGGGTATCTCGTCGATCCCGTCGACCAGCAGCAGCCCGCGCCCGGCGGCCAGCACCCGGTCCGCCCAGCGGTCGGGCTGCGCGCCGGCCAGCGGGCAGTCCACGGCGGCCAGGAAGTCGCCCGGGCCGGGCAGCGGTCCCCGGTCGCGGGTGATCGTGCGCAGGGTGAGCACGAACGGTATACGGCCCAGGAGCTGCGGCAGGGCGCTCTCCGGGTCCTGGCGGGCGGCGGTGACGGCCAGCCACTGCACGAGCGTCGTCTTGCCGGACCCGGCGTGACCGCGCAGCAGCACGCGGCTGAAGTCGCCGAGCGCCCGTTCCGCGCGCTGCGGCGCCTCCGCGCCGTCCTGGCCCGCCGCGCTGGACTGGCGGGTCTCCAGGCTCAAGTAAGCGTCGTCGAGCGGCCATTCGCGGGACTGGTCGAGGTCGAGGCCGTAGATCGTGAGGCGGCCGTACTCGCGCACCACGTAGTCGGCGTACCGCCGTTCGAACGCGGCGTCCTCGGCGGGCAGGTACGGGAGGCGTTCCGCCAGCGTCTCGGTGGCGCGCACGAGGGATTCGAGCCGCCGGGTCTGCTCGACGAGGGTGCGGGCCACGAAGGTGGAACGCCGGCTGAAGAAGTCGAGCACGTGCAGGCAGGCGGAGTTCAGCAGGCGGTCGTGCAGCAGGTGCGCGTCGTCCGGCACGCCGGGGGCGCGCGGTCCCGCGAGTTCGCGGGCCAGGGCCTCGTGGCCGAGCCGCACCGCCTGGACGTCGTCCATGTCCAGTTCGCCCAGGCGCAGCAGCGAACGCGCCAGCAGTCCGGCGGCGGCGTCCAGGGCCTCGGGGCCCGGCGCGTCGTGCGGCCCGAGGGCGCGCACGGCCCGCCGCACGACCTCGGCGCTCAGCTCGCGCAGGTCCCGTTCGGTCAGCGTCCGCTTCGCGCCCCGGAGCGGAACGAGAGCCGAGACGCGCACCGGCCGGTCGGTGAGGGCGGCTCCCGGTGCCTCGGGCGGGAACAGCCGTTTCAGCAACGGAATGAACACCCCTGCCGCCAAACGGAGTCCGAGCCCTGCCGCATCCATGCCGGGAGCGTAGCGGGGCGCCGCGGCGGCCGGGCGGGCCGGATGCTGCCCGGCGTCGCGGGCCGGGCCCGCGTCCGCGACCCCGCTCGCGCGGGGGAGGCGTAGGGTGTCGTACTCCAGCCCTTTGACCTGATCGGGCAGGTACCGGTGGTCGCGCGCCCACAGCCCGTGCGGCGCGGACGTACCGGTGCGCATGCCGCATCCGTTGATACCCGTCATCCGGACGGGATCACCCGCCGCGCCCACGAGCCGGCCGCCCGAGGCGGTCCGCGCCCGGGTGCCGCCCGCCGCGTGCCGGCGGGGAGCGGCGCGCCGCCGGGCGCGAGCGGAACGGCGAGGCGGTCGGCAGGTTTCCGTGCCCGGCTGGTGGTCCGCCGGCGCCCCCTTGCGCGCCCCGATATCCTCGCGCGGTGTGGGAGCGCTCCCATGCGGCGGGATGGCGGAGCGAGGGGAGGAACTGTCAAGGTCTGATGTGCGATTGACGTGGAAGATGTGCGGGCGGAATATCGTTGAAGGCGGTTGACGTGGAGACGATGCAGAAAGCGGATGTGCGCCGGTACCTCCGCAGGCTGGGCCTGCCGGACCCGGGGCGGCCCTCCGTGGCCGCGCTCGGCGCCCTCCAGGCGGCCCACCTGGAGCGCGTGCCGTACGAGACCCTGGACCTGTACCTCGGCCGGCCCACCACCGTGGACCCGGCGGACTCCGTGGCCCGCGTCCTGCGCGGACGCGGCGGGTACTGCTACCACCTGAACGGCGCGTTCGCCGCGCTGCTGCGTGCGCTCGGCTACCCGGTGGTGTGGCACCTGGCGGGAGTCCACGCGAACCCGTCCGTCCCGCCGCCGGGCGCGGACGGCGGCCACCTGGCACTGACGGTCGCCTGCGAGGGCGAGGAGTGGCTGATCGACGCGGGGCTCGGGGACGGGCCGTTCGAGCCGCTGCCGCTGCGGCCGGGGATCTGGCGGCAGGACCCCTTCAGGTACGGCCTGCGGCCGTCCCCGCGCGTGCCGGGCGGGTGGCGGCTCGACGTCATGGACGGCGCCACGTGCGCGGGCATGGACTTCGCGACGGCGTCCGCGGGACCGGGCGACTTCGCGGACCGGCACGCCGCGCTCAGCGGCGACCCCGGCTCCCCGTTCGTGCGCACCGCGTCCGTGATCCGCAGGGACGCCGAGGGCGTGGACATGCTGCGCGGACTCGTGCTGAGCCGGCGGGACGCGGCGGGCCGGCACGCGCGGGAACTGCTGACCGCGGCCGACTGGTTCACCGCGCTGGCCGACATCTTCGGCCTGACGCTCGCCGACCTCCCCGAGGAGGAGCGGCTCGCGCTGTGGCGGCGCGTGGCCGCCGACCACCGGGACCGGCAGGCGGCCGGCGAGGACGCCGCGCGGGCGGCGGCCGGGGCGGGCGTCGGGGAGCCGGCGGCGCGCTGAGGCGCTCCCCGGGTGCGGGGCCGGCCGTCCGGGGCGTGGTGCCGCGCCGCGCGGCGCTGCGGTCGCGCGGCGGCGGGTGCGGACCGAGGATGGAAGGGCCGCGAGGCGGCGCGGGCGAACGGAGCGGAGGTGCGGTGACGTGCGGCATCTGATGCGCGCCGAGTACGAGGAGGACCGGCGGGACGCGGTGCGGACCTGGCACATGGTCCGGGGCGATGAGCACGTGGCGATGTGCGGGCGGGTGCTCAGGGCGGACGCGGACACGCTGCCGGAGGACTCGTGGGGCGGCACGGCGGAACCCGACTGCCACAGCTGCGGCGCCCTCTACCTGCGCGAGGTCCCGTAGGGCGCGCGGGGACCGCCGCCGCGGTCCCCGCGCGCCCTACGGGGCCGCCCGGGCCGCGACCGCCGGGCGGCCACGGCCGTCGAACGGCCGCGACCGCCGGGCGGCCGCGCCGGATCACCGCTGTTCTTCGGCGGCGAGGGCGGCGGCCACCGCGTCCGCGATGTGCGTCTCCGCGGCTGTCTTGTCGATGCCGAGGCCGGCGAGCGCACCGGAGCCGTTCTCGAATTCGAGCAGCGCGAGAAGGATGTGCTCCGTCCCGATGTACGTGTGGTCGAGCCGCAGGGCCTCGCGGAACGTGAGCTCCAGGACCTTGCGCGCCGCGGGGTCGAAGGGGATGAGGTCGGGCAGCTGCTCGGCGGCCGGCGGCAGCGCGGCGGCCACGTCCTGGCGCACGGTCGCCAGCGGCACGCCCTGCTCCGCGATGGCCCGCGCCGCGAGCGCGTCCGGCTCGTGCAGGAGCCCCAGGGCCAGGTGCTCGGGACGGATCTCGTCGTTGCCGGCGGAGCGGGCCTCGTTCTGCGCGGCCATCACCACGTTCCTCGCCCGCTCGGTGAACCGGCTGAAGCCCTGGCTCGGGTCGAGGTCGGAGGGCTCGTCCGGAGTCTTCGGAACGAAGCGCTTCTGGGCCGCCTGCCTGGTGACCCCCATGCTTCTGCCGATCTCCGTCCACGAGGCGCCCGAGCGGCGCGCCTGGTCCACGAAGTGGCCGATCAGGTGGTCGGCCACGTCCCCGAGGTGGTCGGCGGCGATGACCGCGCCGGACAGCTGGTCGAGCGCGTCGGTATGGACCTTCTTGATGGCCTCGATCAGGTCGTCGAGGCGGACCGGGTTCGTCATGCGCACGGGATTCGCCACGAGGGCAACCCTAGGTTGACAGTCGAGGGATTGTCAACGCCGAGTTGACAGCCTTCGGAATCCCGGCGTCGCTGTCGGTGCCGTCAGGCACACTGCTCCCCATGACATCGACGCCTGCCATCACCGGGTCCGACGGGCTGGCGCGCTGCCCCTGGGGCGCGGCGCCCGAGGACTACCGGGAGTATCACGACACGGAGTGGGGGCGGGAGGTCCGCGGGGACGACGCGCTGTTCGAGCGGCTGAGCCTGGAGGCGTTCCAGTCCGGGCTCTCGTGGCTGACGATCCTGCGCCGCCGGGAGGGCTTCAGGGCGGCGTTCGCGGGGTTCGCCATCACGGAGGTCGCGGCCTACACCGAGGCGGACGTGGACCGGCTGCTCGCCGACCCCGGCATCATCAGGAACCGGCTGAAGATCGAGGCCACCGTGGCCAACGCCCGGGTCGCCGCCGCCTGGGCCCCCGGTGAGCTGACGGACCTGATCTGGTCGCACGCCCCCGCCGACCGGGACCGGCCGGCCCCGGCGGGCACGGCCGACATACCGGCGACGACGCCCGAGTCCGCGGCGCTGGCCGCCGCGCTGAAGAAGCGCGGCTTCCGGTTCGTCGGCCCGACCACCGCCTACGCCCTGATGCAGGCGTGCGGCCTGGTCAACGACCACCTCGCCGACTGCCACGCCCGCGCCGCGGTGGCCGCCGGGCGGGGCTGAGGCGGTCGCGGGTCGGGGCCGGAGGCCCGGTCCCGGGGGATTGTCAGTGGTGCCTGGCAGGGTGGGCCCATGGCGCCGTGGACTCTCACCGATATCGCCGCCGCCCTCCGCACCGGCTGGGCCGCGGACACCTGCTCGCCCGACGACCTGCTGCGCGCCCCCTGGAGCCCGGACAATCCGGCGTGGGGGCACTGCGACATCACCGCCCTGGTGGTGCACGACATATTCGGCGGTGACCTGATCGTGGGCGAGGTGCACCTCGACGGCAACCCGTGCGGGTACCACTGGTGGAACCGCCTGCCGAACGGGGTGGAGATCGACCTGACCCGCGAGCAGTTCCGGCAGGGCCAGACCATATCCGGGTCCCGCGTCGTGCCCCGGCCGCCCGGCCCGCCGCGCCGTCGCGCCGCCGCCTACCGGCTGCTGCGCCAGCGGGTGGCCGACTTCATCGGGCCGCTGCCCGCGGCCGCGTGATCCGCCCGCGTCCCCGCCCCCGTCCCGCCGGGGCCCGGGCCGGTTCCGCCGCCCGCGCCGCCGGCGCGGGCAGGGCGCTGCCGCCTCCCGGCCCCGGGCGGCGGCGGTGACCGTGCGGGACCCGGCCGCGCTCAGGCAGCTGCGCCGGGCGAAGGACCTGATGGACCGGGAGTGGTCGGGTGCGCTGGACCTGGGAGCCGTCGCGGCCCACGCGGGCTACTCGCGGTACCACTTCGTGCGGGTCTTCCGGGCTGCCTACGGCCGGACACCCGGGCAGTACCTGACCCTGCGGCGCGTCGAGCGGGCGCAGGAGCTGCTGCGCTGCGCCGACCTGTCCGTCACCGAGATCTGCGACCTGGTGGGTTTCCACAGCCTGGGGACGTTCTCCGCGACGTTCAAGCGGCACACGGGCCGGACTCCGACGGCCTACCGCGCCGCACACGCGGGGCGCGGGGCGGCGTTGATCCCCGGCTGCTACGCGCTGCTGTGGGCGGGCGGCTTCCCCGGCCGGGGCGGGGAGGCCACGAGCGGCGCAATCGCGGAGAAGCCGCAGGCCGGGCCCCCGTCCTAGGGTGAGCGGGCAGGGGACGTCATGAGGAGGCGGACATGATCAAGGGCATCGCCCTCACCACCGTGTGGAGCACCGACCAGGAGCGCGACGTCGCGTTCTTCACCGAGAAACTGGGCTTCGAGGTCAGGAGCGACCTCTTCATGGGGGACGTGCGCTGGGTCACGGTGGGGGTGCCGGGGCAGCCCGACATCGAGTTCGCCCTGATGCGCCCGGACGGCCCCGGACTCGATCCCGAGTCGGCGCGCATGCTGACGACCCTGGTCACCAAGGGGCTCATCGGCGGGGGAGCCCTGCGCACGGACGACTGCCGGGGCGATCACCGGAGGTTCGCCGCCGCCGGCGTGGAGTTCGTCCAGGGGCCGCAGGAGCGCCCCTACGGGGTGGAGGCCATCTTCCGCGACCCCACGGGCAACTGGTACTCGCTCACCGAACGGCGGGCCGAGCTTGACCTCGACAAGCCATGGGCCTGAGTCCGGCCGGACGGCGCACGCGCCCGGGGCCCCGGCGCCCGGCTCACCGGTGGGGCGCGCCGCCCGCGTGTTCACGCCGGTAGCGGCCGGGTGCCGTGCCGTACTCCCGTTTGAACGCCTTGGCGAAGGCGAACTCCGAGCGGTAGCCGACGCGGTGCGCGACCGTGCCGAGGGGCGCGTCGGAGTCGCGGAGCAGCCGGCCGGCGATCGTCATGCGCCACCAGGTCAGGTAGGACAGCGGAGCCGAGCCGACGAGCGCGGTGAAGCGCTGCGCGAAGACGGAGCGCGAGAGCCCGCCGCAGGACCCCAGGTCCTCGACGGTCCACGGGTGTTCGGGCGCGGAGTGGATGGCTTCGAGCGCGCGCCCGACCGCGGGGTCGCTGAGGGCGGCGGCCCAGCCGGCGGAGCCGGGCCGCCCGGTGGCCCAGGCGCGCAGGACACAGGGCAGCATCGCGTCCACGAGGGCGGAGACGACGGCGTCGCGTCCGGGGCGCCGTTCTTCGAGCTCCGCGCCGAGCAGTTCCGTCAGCGAGTGGAGCGCGCCGTGCCGACCGGGGAGGTGCAGCACGTCGGGCAGCGCGCGCAGCAGCGGGTGCGGGCGCGCGGTGCTGAGGGCGTAGGTGCCGCACAGCAGCACCGCGCGGGGCCCGGGGCCTTCGACGCACAGCCGGCCGAGTGCCGGGCAGGCGCTCTGCCGGAGCGGCGGGACGTCGGTGAGCGGGCTGCCCGGGTCGTCGGCCAGCCCGTGCGCGGGTCCGTCGCGCAGCAGGACGACGTCGCCCTGGGCGAGGGCGAGCGGCTTCGCCTCGGGCCGTTCGCCCGGCTCCGCCGCCCGGGCCGGCGGTATCAGCCAGCAGGTGCCGCGCAGCACGACGTGGAACGAGGCTCCCGTGGTCGCGGGGAAACGGAGGCCCCAGGGTGCGCGCGCCTCGGCGTGGACGGCCACCGGCTGCCCGGTGCGCAGGGCCGCGAGCGCGTCTGCCAGGACATCCATGCGGGTGACTCTATCGCTGACGGTCCGGCGGCACCGGAGGATGGAACATGCTGCCGGGTTTCGGAAATATTCATCGTCCGGCGGGCCGTTCGGGCCGTCCGGGCGCCTCGCCCGGCGCGCCGGCCGGAGCGGCCCCGCGCGCGTGCAGTGCGCGCGCGCCCCGCGCACGCGCCTCGTCGCGTGCTACCGCGTGAGTTCGTTCCCATCGCGCACGGTTGGCGCGGGCGTGACGAGGCACTCGTAGTGGTGTGCGACCTTTCGAGCAACGAAGGAGCCTCGCATGTGCCTTGTACCGACGCGATCCGGGACCGCGGACTTCACCCTGCGCTTCCCGGCGCACCCCGTATGGGTGCGCAACGCCCGCCACGCGATGCGCACCGCGCTGTCCACGACGGTCGTCGCCGATGACGAACTCATCGACACCGCCGTCCTGCTGACCTCCGAGGTGGTGAGCAACGCCATCAAGGCATCGCTCGACTGCCCCTCGCCACCACCGGTCGACGTGCACGCCTGCTGGTCACCGGACGGCGACCTCCAGGTCAACGTCTACGACCGGGCCCCCGGCGACCCCCGCCTGCCGGAACAGGCGCCGCCGACCGAGGACGAGAACGGGCGCGGGCTGCTGCTCGTGACGCGCTGCGCGCGCCGCTGGGAGGTCTGCCGTCACGTGCCGGGTTCCGGCAAGACGGTCTGGTTCCAGCTGTAGTCGCCCCCGGGCGCCGCGCCCGAGGCGTTCCGCGCCGCCGCCCTGTGCTCGCTCGGGCTCAGCCCGCGCACGCGTTTGAACGCCGCGCTGAACCCGAACGGATCGGCGTAGCCGACCCGCCGGGCGACGGACGCCACCGTCGCGTCCGGGCGTTCGGCGAGCAGGTCGGCCGCCAGCGTCATCCGCCAGCCGGTCAGGTAGGCGAGCGGGGCCTCGCCGACCGCCTCGGTGAAGCGCTTCGCGAGCGTCGTCCGCGACACCCCGGCCTCCGCCGCCAGCGCCCGGAGCGTCCAGGGGCGCTCAGGCGCGCGGTGCAGGGCGCGCAGCGCCGGCCCCGCCACGTCGTCGCTCAACGCGCGGTACCAGCCGGGCGGCCGGGCGTCGGGCCCGTCGAACCAGGCCCGCAACGTGCACACCAGCAGCCAGTCGAGCATGCGGTCGATGACGATCTGCCGCCCGGGCCCCGGCCGGCTCACCTCTCCCGCCATGTAGTCGCGCAGCGCGGCGAAGTCCCCGTCCTCCGGCACGACCGCGACGCGCGGCAGCACCCGCAGCAGCCGGTGCTGGGTCTCGCCGCGGAACCTGCACCTGCCGACCAGCAGGGTCATGTCGCCCGTCGCCTCGAACTCCTCGGGACCCCGCACCACGGCCATCTCGCCCAGCCGCAGCGGCCGTTCCGCGACGCTGCCCGCCCCGCGCAACGGCACGCACAGGGTCATGGCGTCGCCCTTGCCGAGCCGGTGCGCCCGCGCCGGCGAGAGCCGCGTGAGATCGAGTACGGCGCCGTCGGCGCACACGCCGCGCAGCAGATCGTCGAAGGGGTCCATACGCCCACGGTACGGCCGCGCGCCCGGCGCGATCGTGCGCGGCGGGCGCCGGCGCACCCTCGGGCATGCGCCGTGGACGGTCGGCCATGGTTCCGCGGTCGCGGCACCCGGAGCATGCCGAGCATGAGCCAGAACGACTACTTGGTACTCGGCGGGACCGGCAAGACCGGACGCCGGGTCGCGCGCCGCCTGCGCGCCGCCGGCCTGCCCGTGCGCGTGGCCGCGCGTTCGGGAGAGGTGCGCTTCGACTGGGAGCGCCGGGACACGTGGCGGCCCGCGCTCGACGGCGCGCACGCCGTGTACCTGGTGGCGCCCGACGACCCGGGGCCGGTCGGGGCGTTCGTGGACCTGGCCGCGGCCACCGGCACGCGGCGGTTCGTGGTCCTCTCGGGGCGCGGCGCCGACGCGGCCGGGGGAGTCGGACCCTCCGTGGGCCAGGTCGCCGCGGAACGGGCCGTCGTCGCCTCGGGCGCCGAGTGGACCCTGCTGCGCCCCAACAACTTCAACCAGAACTTCACCGAGGACCTGTGGCTCCAGCCGCTCCGCGCGGGTCGGATCGCGCTGCCCATCGGAGACGTGCCCGAGCCGTTCATCGACGCCGAGGACATCGCCGAGGTCGCCGTCGCCGCGCTCACCGGCGACCGGCACGCCGGCCAGGCGTACGACCTGTCGGGCCCGGCCGGCCCGACGTGGCGCGGAGCCGTCGCCACCATCGCGGAGGCGACGGGCCGGGACATCGTCTACGAGGAACTGACGCCGGAGCAGTACCGCGCGGAACTGGCGGCCGAAGGGGTGCCGCCGGCGTTCGTCGAGGCGCTCGACGGCATGTTCGCGCTGCACCGGGCCGGACTCACCGCCGAGGCCGCCGACGGCGTGCGGCGCGTGCTCGGGCGGGAGCCGGTCGCGTTCGGCGACTGGGTGGCGAGAATCGCGGCCACCGGCGTCTGGTCCTGAGCGAGCGGGCGGCACGGACCTCCTTCGCGCCGCCCCCTCACCGCGGCCCGCGCCGGCGGGCGGGACGGGGTCAGCCCGCGCCGGGCAGGCGGTAGCGGCCGTCCGGGAGGCGTTCCGCGAGACCGTCCCCGACCAGCCCGTTCAACGCCCGGCCGCGCTGCTCCGGGTCGTGCCACACCCGGTCGAGCACCGCGCGCTCGACCGGACCCGAGGCCCCGCGCAGCACGGCGAGCAGCTTGCCGCGCACCTGGCGGTCCGTTCCCGCGTACGTCTGGCCGCGGCGCGGCGGGCCCTCGTGCGCGGGCGAGCCGGCCCGCCGCCAGGCGCACAGCTCCGCGATCGGGCACCGCGCGCACTCGGGGCCGCGGGCCGTGCACAGCAGCGCCCCCAGCTCCATCGTGGCCGCGGCCCAGCGGGCGGCCGTCGCCGGCTCCTCGGGCAGCAGCAGGCGCGCCAGTTTGCGTTCGGCCGCGGTGGTGGCGTTCGGCGGGTACTCGGTGCCGCTCACGGCGCGGGCGAAGACCCGCCGCACGTTCGTGTCGAGCACCGCGTGCCGCTGGCCGTAGGCGAACGAGGCGACCGCCGCGGCCGTGTACTCCCCGATGCCGGGCAGCGCGAGCAACTGGTGGTGGTCGGTGGGCACCTCGCCGCCGTGCCGTTCCGCTATCGCCGCCGCGGCGCTGTGCAGGCGCAGGGCCCGCCGCGGGTAGCCGAGGCGGCCCCAGGCGCGGACCGCCTCGCCCGAGGGCTCGGCGGCCAGGTCGGCCGGGCGCGGCCAGCGGCGCAACCACTCCTCGTAGACCGGCAGCACGCGGCTGACGGGCGTCTGCTGGAGCATGAACTCGCTGACCATCACGCCCCAGGCGCCCGCCTCGGGGCGGCGCCAGGGCAGGTCGCGGGCATGCCGGTCGAACCAGTCGATGACCGGGGCGTGCAGGGCGGTGGGCGGCGTCGTACTCGTCGGTGTCGTCGCAGTCGTCGCAGTCATGGCAAAGGCGATCCTGGCACGGCCGGGGCACGGCACAAAGCGGACGGCACTCCGCGCGTGTTGATACCCAACGGTGTCCCCGCGAGTGGCGGGTGGGGGCCTTGCGGGTGACGGAAGTCTCGTAAGGTTTCCGCGTGGGATCTCTGCGCACACCCGTCGGCCCGCTGCCCTCGTCCATCTACTGGCGACGCAGGGCCGTCGTGCTGCTGCTGATCGCGCTCGTCGTGCTGCTCGTCTTCTGGGCGCTGCGCTCGGGGGGCGGCGACGAGGAGCCCACCGGCGGGGACGACGGCGCCGGCGGACCGGTCGAGTCCATCACGCCGGGGCCCGCCCCCTCCGAGTCCCTGATCGAGGAACGCCCGGGCGGCCGGGGCGACTCGACGTCCGACGGGGAGGACGGCGAGAACGGCGGCGACGGCGCCGGGGGCGAGGACGCGGGCGGCGACGGCACCGGCGGGGACGCCGCGGCGGACGGGGACGGCGCCGGTGGCGGGGCGGCCGACGACGGCGCGAACGGCTCCGGCCGGGCCGACGCCGCGGCGCTGCCCGAGTGCACCGAGGAGGCCCTGTCGATCTCGCTGCGCAGCGACGCCAACGCCTACGCGCCCGGCGAGGTGCCCGAGGTCCGGCTCACCGTGGAGAACGCGGGCCCGGCCGACTGCCGCGTCGACTTCGGCCACGAGGCGCTGGTCGTCACCATCGCCAACGCGGCCGACGAACAGGTCTGGTCCTCCGCCGACTGCCCCACGGGCGAGGCGTCCCTGCCGGTCGCCGTGCCCGCGGGCGGCTCGGAGAGCTTCGCCCTGGTCTGGGACCGGCGGCACTCCACCGCGGACTGCGACGGCGACGGCCGGGAGGCGGCGGCCGATTCCTACCTGGCGGAGGCCGCGCTCGCGGACTACCCGGTCGTGCAGACGACCTTCCGCTTCGACGAGGACTGACGGCGGGCGCCGGCCGCCCGGCCGGGGACGGACGTTCCCCGGGGCCGGAAACCGCCCGCAGGCGCTCCGGCCCGGGGCGGGGCGGCGGAACGGGCGGGGGAGCCACGGGAGAACGCGCCGTGCCCGTCCGCCCCGCGCGGCCGGTGACGGGCCGGTCGGACGTCAACTTTCCCGGAACCGTCCGCCCCGCGCGGCCGGTGGCGGGCCCACGCCCTGCCGGGCGGGGCGTTCGAGGCGTCAGACGTAGCGTTCGAGGATGGAGGACTCGGCCAGCCGCGACAGGCCCTCGCGCACCGACCTGGCCCTGGTCTCCCCGACGCCGTCCACGGCCTGGAGGTCGTCGACACTCGCCGCGAGCAGCTTCTGGAGGCCGCCGAAGTGGTCCACCAGCCGGTCGATGACCAGGCCGGGCAGCCGGGGCACCTTGGCCAGCAGGCGGAAGCCGCGCGGCGAGACCGAGGTGTCGAGGGACTCGGGCGCGGCGCTGTAGCCCAGCGCACGCGCGACCAGGGCCAGTTCGAGCAGCTCGGCGTGCCCGAGACCGTCGAGCTCGGCCAGCGCCGTGCCGACCTTGCGGGACCGCTTGCCGCCCGCGTCGGGCAGGTAGTCACGGACGATCAGCTGGCGTTCCGGCTCGACGCCCGCGATCAGCTCGTCGAGCTGGAGCGACAGCAGCCGCCCGTCGGTGCCCAGCTCCACGACGTACTCGGCGATCTCGGCCGCGATGCGGCGGACCATCTCAAGGCGCTGGGCGACGGCCGCCACGTCCCGCACGGTGACGAGGTCCTCGATCTCCAGCGCGGAGAGCGTGCCCGTCACCTCGTCGAGCCGCAGCTTGTAGCGCTCAAGGGTGGCCAGGGCCTGGTTGGCCCGCGACAGGATCGCGCCCGAGTCCTCAAGCACGCGCCGCTGCCCGTCCAGGTAGAGCGCGATCAACCGCATCGACTGGCTCACCGAGACCACGGGGAAACCGGTCTGGATCGACACCCGCTGGGCCGTGCGGTGCCGCGTGCCCGTCTCCTCGGTCGGGATGCTCGGGTCGGGCACGAGCTGCACCCCGGCCCGCACGATCCGCGAGATGTCCCGGTCCACGATCACCGCGCCGTCGAGCTTGCACAGCTCGCGCAGCCGCGTCGCCGTGAACTCGACGTCCAGCACGAAGCCGCCCGTGCACAGCGACTCGACCGTCCGGTCCACACCGAGGACGATCAGCCCGCCCGTGTTCCCCCTCAGGATGCGCTCAAGGCCGTCCCGCAGCTGGGTCCCCGGGGCCACGGCGCTCAGCGCGGCCCGCAGCAGCCCGTCCGCCCCGGGACCGCTCCCGGACCTCCCGGGCCCGGCAGGACGGTCGCTGGCTGCCATGCAATCCTCCGGGAGACGAACCTGCGCTTGGTGCACATGAGTCTACCGGCGCACCTCCTCCCGGCGGCTTGACTCGGCGCCGCGCGCGGGCAGCACACGCAGGGCCTCCCCGATGTCGCCCACCTCGCGCACCCGCATACCGGCCGGCGCCGTGCCCGAGTCGGTGGGCACGAGCGCCTGCGTGAAACCGAGCCGTGCCGCCTCGGCCAGGC
Organism: Streptomyces marincola; assembly: GCF_020410765.1. NCBI lineage: Bacteria > Bacillati > Actinomycetota > Actinomycetes > Kitasatosporales > Streptomycetaceae > Streptomyces > Streptomyces marincola. The sequence goes on from NZ_CP084541.1 coordinate 3,905,285, forward strand.
GCCGCTGCACCCCGGTGACGCGCCGCACCTCGCCGGCGAGCCCGACCTCGCCGATGGCCACCAGGTTCTTCGGGAGCGGCGTGTCCGACGCGGCGCTGGCCAGCGCCAGGGCCACCGCGAGATCCGCGGCCGGCTCCGACAGGCGCACCCCGCCCACGGTCGCCGTGTAGATGTCGTTCTTGCCGAGGGACGCTATCTGCCCGCGCTGCTCCAGCACGGCGAGCATCATCGACACCCGCGACGTCTCAAGACCCGACGTGGTGCGCCGCGGGGACGGGATCTGGCTGGCCACCGTCAGCGACTGCACCTCGGCCACCAGGGGTCTGCGGCCTTCGAGCGTCACGGTCAGACACGTGCCCGGCACCGGCTCGTCCCGCCGGGTGAGGAACAGCCCGGACGGGTCGGCGAGCGAGGTGATCCCCTCGTCGTGCAGCTCGAAGCAGCCGACCTCGTCGGTGGCGCCGTAGCGGTTCTTCACGCCGCGCACCAGGCGCAGCCTGGCGTGCCTGTCCCCCTCGAAGTGCAGCACCACGTCGACCAGGTGCTCCAGCAGGCGGGGGCCCGCGATCGCCCCGTCCTTCGTGACGTGCCCGACCAGCAGCGTGGACATGCCGCGCTCCTTGGACGCCCGGATCAGCGCCCCCGCCACCTCGCGCACCTGCGCCATGCCCCCCGGCGCGCCGTCCACCTCGGCCGACGCGACGGTCTGCACCGAGTCGAGCACGAGCAGCGCCGGCTTCACCTGGTCGAGCTGGCCGAGCACCGACCCCAGGTCGGTCTCGGCGGCCAGGTACAGGTCGTCGTCCAGGGCGCCGATCCGGTCGGCGCGCATCCGCACCTGCGCGGCCGACTCCTCGCCCGTCACGTACAGCGTCCGGTGCGTGGCGGACGCCGACTTGGCCGCGACATCGAGCAGCAGAGTCGACTTGCCGACTCCGGGCTCGCCGGCGAGCAGCACCACCGCGCCCGGCACCAGGCCCCCGCCGAGCACGCGGTCGAGCTCCGGCACGCCCGTGCCGCGCGCCGCGGCCTGCACCGCGTCCACCTGCCCGATCGGCACCGCGGGCGAGGCCACGCGCGCCGCCGGCACGGTGCGCACGGCGGGCGCGGCGCCCAACTCCTCGACGGTGCCCCACGCGTGGCACTCGGGGCAGCGGCCGAGCCACTTGCCCGTGGACCAGCCGCATTCGGTGCACCGGTACGAGGGGCGGTCTGTTTTTCGAGCCATGCCCAGAACGCTACTCCCGCCCGCTGACACCCAGCGGCCGGAACGGGGCCGTCGGCGTCACCCGTTAGAAGGAACCTCGCCGACCGGGCGGCGATGGCGGGTCAGGGGCGCCTAACGTTCCCCTCTGATGACCCGCAGCCGCGAACGACCGGCGCGCGCGGCCCACCACCCCGCCGCCGCTCCGCCCCCAGCACGTCCGTCCGATGCCACCGCCTCCCCGAGCGCCTCACCCTTCGGCGCGTCACCGGGCGAGGCGGCCACCGCCGTTGCGGCGGCCGACCGCCGCAGGCCGGCGTACGACGACGCCTACCTGGACGGTCTGTTCACCTACTGCCTGTCCGTCATGTGCGAGCACGACGCGGCCACCGCCGCGCTCGGTGAGGCGCTGGCGCTCGCGGAGGCGCAGCACGAGCGCGGCCGGCGCCCGTCGGATCCCGCGCTCCTGCGCGCGTGGCTCTACGCGCTCGCCCGCTGGACCTGCCTGCGGCGGCTGGCCGCGCACGAGAAGGAGGGCCAGGGCCGCCCGGTGCCGCGCGCGTTCGGCGAGGACGCGGCGCACCGCCACCGCGAGCTGGCCGCGCTCTCCTGGCCGGAGGCGGCCGGTACGACGCCGGACCAGCGCGAGGCGCTCGAACTCGCCGTGCGGCACCAGCTGTCCGCCCGCGAGGTGGCCAGGGTGCTGCGCCTCGCCGCCGACGACGCGCGGACCCTGCTGGCCGAGGCGGCCCGCGAGGTCGAACGCACGCGCGCCGCGCTCGCCGCCGTGGACGCGGCCGGCTGCCCGGCCGCCGCCGCCCTGTCGGGGGACGACCGGGGCCTGCTGCTCGGCCCGGCCATGCGCAGGGAGCTGCTGCGCCACGTCGACGCTTGCCCCTCGTGCCGGCTGATCGCGCAGCGCGCCGCGGTCGAGGTCGGCTGGCGCGGCAGCGGCTCGGCCGGGCCGTCGCGCCTGGCCGTGCTGCCCGCGCCGCGCGCCGCCGTGCAGGCCGCGCGGCTCGCGATCCGGCGCGCGCGGGCCCAGTACGCGCCGCGCTACGACAGGTCGGGGTTCCCGCTGCCCGACAAGGACAAGTCGGCCCGCCGCGAGCGGCTGCGCAGCCGCGTGATGACGTCGACGGTCGCCGTGACGGTGGTCGCCGTTCCCGTGCTCGCCCTGTGGGCCGCCTACCGCGGCGCGCCCCCGGCCGGCGAGACGGCGGGCGAGGGCACCGCGGCGGCGGCCGAGGACACGGCGGCCGACGGCGCGAACGGCTCGGGGCGGCACCCGTATGGGACGAGCCCGCGGACGGAAGAGAGCGCGACCGGGGCCGGCGAGCGCGTGAAGCGGGAACCGGGCGGGGAGGACGCGGAGGAGAGCGAGGACGACGCGGGCGAGCCGGCGCCCGGCGGCGCCGCGCCGTCGGCCGGCGGCGGCCGGGAGCACGCGGCGGGCGGCGACCGCGAGGAGCGCACCGCGGGGCGGCTGGCGGTCGACGCGGTGGCCACGGAAGCGGGCACGCGGATCACACTGACGGCCTCGGGCGGGGCCCCGGTGGAGTGGACGGCGGGCACGGACGCCGCCTGGGTCGCGCTGAGCCGGACGTCGGGCACCCTGCGGCCCGGCGAGTCGGCCGTGATCGACGTGACGATCGACCGGGCGCGCGAGCCGGCCGGCGCGTGGCAGGGGCGCATCACGGTGCGGCCGGCCGGGGCCGTCGTCACGGTCGAGGGCAGCGGCCCCGCCGACCCCGAGCCCTCCGAGCCGGCGCCCGAGCCCGAGCCGTCGGAGCCGGCGCCGGGCGAGCCGGGCACGGACCCCGAGGAGGGCACCGGGTCCGGCTGAGCGCGGTCCGAGGGCCGGGCCGCCCCCGGCACTCACCTGGGCCCTGGCTCCCCGCCGCGGTTCACCGCGGGCGGCGCGGTCGCCAGGTGCAGCCGGGTGAACGCGAGGGCCTCGGCCAGGTCGGCCCGGCGCGCCTCGGGCGAGGCCGCGCGCCTGGTGTTCACCTCGACGACGACGTGGCCGCCGTAGCCGGTGGCCGCGAGCCGTTCGAGGAGGGCGGCGCACGGCTGGCTGCCGCGGCCCGGCACGAGGTGCTCGTCCTTGCCCGAGCCGCTGCCGTCCGCGATGTGGACGTGCGCGAGCCGCTCGCCCATCCGGTCCGCCATGGCGAGGGCGTCGGAACGCGAGGTCGCGGTGTGCGACACGTCGAGCGTGAAGTGCGGGAACTCGTTCTCCGTGGGGTCCCACCCCGGCGCGTACGCGAGGACTTCGCGGTCGCGGTAGCGCCACGGGTACATGTTCTCGACCGCGAACGTGATGTCGGTCTCGCCGTCGAGCCGCCGGATGCCCCGGACGAAGTCGCGGGCGTAGGCGCGCTGCCAGCGGAACGGCGGGTGGACCACCACCGTCGAGGCGCCGAGCCGCTGGGCCGCGTCGCGCGAGCGCAGCAGCTTGGCCCACGGGTCCGTGCCCCAGACGCGCTGCGTCACCAGCAGGCAGGGGGCGTGCACCGCGAGGACGGGCACGCCGTGCCGCGCGGACAGCTCGCCCAGCGCGTCCACGTCCTGGCTCACCGGGTCGGTCCAGACCATGACCTCGACACCGTCGTAGCCGAGCCGGCCGGCTATCTCGAAGGCCGCGGCGGTGTTCTCCGGGTACACGGACGCGGTCGACAGGGCGATCTTCGCGTCCGGGACGGATGCCTGATGTGCCACGGCGTCAAGCCTACGTGCCGGGCGGCGGCGCGTCGTTCGATCCACCGTACGCGCCCGGCGCCGGCGCGCACGCCCGGCGCGAGCCGCGTCCGCGCTGCCCGGACGCCGCCCTCGGCCGCCGTCCCGCCACCGCCCCGCGCCGGCTCAGGCGGCGCGCATGCGGTCGAGCCGGCGCAGGATCACGCCCTCGCGCAGCGCCCACGGGCAGATCTCCAGCGTCTCCACGCCGAACAGGTCCATCGCCGCCTCGGCCACCACGGCCCCCGCGAGCAGCTGCCTGGCCCGCCCCTCGGACACCCCGGGCAGCTGCTGGCGCTCCCGCACCGGCAGCTCGGCCAGCCGCTGGCTCCACTTCTGGAGGTCCTCGCGCGCCAGGTCCCGCCGCACGTACAGGCCCTCGCCGGACCGCGCGGCCCCCGCGACGCGCGCCAGCTGCTTGAACGTCTTCGACGTCCCGACCACCCGGTCCGCGGCCCCGAGCCGGGTGAAGTCCCCGACGATGCGCGCCATCCGCGACCGGACGTCGCGGCGCAGCGACCGCACGTCCTCAGGGGACGGCGGGTCGCCCGGCAGCCGGGCGGCGGTCAGCCGCCCCGCGCCCAGTGGCAACGAGGCGGCGGCGTCCGGCTCCTCGTCCAGTCCGAACGCGATTTCGAGCGAGCCGCCGCCGATGTCGAACATCAGCAGCCGCCCCGCCGACCAGCCCAGCCAGCGCCGCGCCGCGAGGAACGTCAGCCGCGCCTCGTCCTGCCCGGACAGCACCTGGAGCACCACCCCGGTCTCGTTCGCGACCCGCGCGAGCACCTCGTCCGCGTTGCTCGCCTCGCGCACCGCCGAGGTCGCGAACGGCAGCAGATCGGCGACCCCCTGGTCCTCCGCCACGTCCAGCGCCTCGCGCACGGTCGCCACCAGCCGGTCCACACCGCCGCCGCCGATCGCGCCCCGCTCGTCGAGCAGTTCCGCCAGGCGCAGTTCGGCCTTGTGCGAGTAGGCGGGCAGCGGGCGCGCGCCCGGATGCGCGTCCACCACGAGCAGATGGACCGTGTTGGACCCCACGTCGAGAACTCCGAGCCTCATGGGCGTCCACGCTACCCCGCCCTCTACCCTGGCGTTGTGGCCAAGACGAAGAGGACGAAGCCGGGCAGAACTCCCCGGCCGCTCGACGGGGCGCGCCGTCGCGCGGCCGGCGAAGAGGTGGCGCTCGACCACCCGCGGGCCTGGATCGAGTTCCCCGACCCGGCCGACGCGGAGCAGGTGTTCCGCTGCGACCTGACGTGGCTGACCTCGCGCTGGAGCTGCGTGTTCGGCCGCGGCTGCCAGGGCATTCAGGCGGGGCGCGCCTCCGACGGCTGCTGCACGCTCGGCGCGCACTTCTCCGACGAGGACGACGAACGGCGCGTGGCCGGGCACATGGCCCGGCTGACCCCCGCGACCTGGCAGTACCACGCCGAGGGCAGCGGCCCCGACGGCTGGGTGGAGCTCGACGACGACGATGAACGCCGCACCCGCCGCGTGGACGGCGCCTGCATCTTCCTCAACCGGCCGGGATTCTCCGGCGGCGAGGGCTGCGCGCTGCACACCCTCGCGCTGCGCGAAGGCAGCGAGCCCCTGACGACGAAGCCGGACGTGTGCTGGCAGTTGCCGGTGCGCAGGACGTACGAGTGGGTCGAGCAGCCGGACGGCGAGCAGCTGCTGTACGTCTCGATCGGCGAGTACGACCGGCGGGGTTGGGGGCCCGGCGGCCACGACCTGCACTGGTGGTGCACCGGCGCGCCCGCGGCGCACGGCGCGAGCGAGCCGCTGTACCTCACCTACCGGCCCGAGCTGACCGAGCTGATGGGCAAGGCCGGGTACGACCGGCTCGTCGAGCTGTGCGAGCAGCGCCTCGCGGCGGCCTCCGCGCTGCCCCCGGGCGCCAGGCCGCTGCCCCTGCTCGCCGCGCACCCGGCCGACCCGGTGGAGGCCCCGGTGCAGTAGGAACGCCCGCCCCGGCACAGCGACGGCCCGTCAGCGGAACGACCGGTGCCCGGCCGGAACGACCGCGCGCCGCCGGAACGACCGCACCGCGCCGGGGCGCGCGCCGCCGTTCCCGCGCCGCCGCCGCGCACCGATGTGTCCGGATCGCGGTCGGCGTGTCCCGGCAGGCGGTCGGAAGGCGTAGCCTCGGAAGCCAGCCGCTCAGGGGCTCGCACCGAGAGGAAACGGATCATGGCGACACTGAGGTCCCGCACAGTCACCCACGGCCGCAACATGGCGGGCGCGCGCGCCCTCCTGCGCGCCGCCGGCGTAGCGCGCGAGGACTTCGGCAAGCCGATCATCGCCGTGGCCAACAGCTTCACCGAGTTCGTGCCGGGGCACACCCACCTCCAGCCCGTCGGCCGGATCGTGTCCGACGCGATCTCCGAGGCCGGCGGCATCCCGCGCGAGTTCAACACCATCGCGGTCGACGACGGCATCGCCATGGGCCACGGCGGCATGCTGTACTCGCTGCCCTCGCGCGACCTCATCGCGGACTCGGTCGAGTACATGGTCGAGGCGCACTGCGCGGACGCCCTGGTCTGCATCTCCAACTGCGACAAGATCACCCCGGGCATGCTGATGGCCGCGATGCGGCTGAACATCCCGACCGTCTTCGTCTCCGGCGGGCCGATGGAGGCGGGCAAGACCACGCTCGTCGACGGCACGGTCCGCTCCAACCTCGACCTCATCAGCGCCATGTCCGAGGCGGTCAGCGACACCACGTCGGACGAGGACCTGATGCGCATCGAGGAAGCCGCCTGCCCCACCTGCGGCTCCTGCTCCGGCATGTTCACCGCCAACTCCATGAACTGCCTCGTCGAAGCGCTCGGCCTGGCCCTGCCGGGCAACGGCTCGGTCCTGGCCACGCACACCGCGCGCCGCGCGCTGTACGAGGAGGCCGGCCGCACGGTTGTCGACATCACCCGCAGGCACTACGAGCAGGACGACGCCACCGTGCTGCCGCGCGCCGTCGCCTCGCGGGCCGCGTTCGAGAACGCCATGGCGCTCGACGTCGGCATGGGCGGCTCGACCAACACCGTGCTGCACCTGCTCGCCGCCGCCCAGGAGGCGGAACTGGCCTTCGACATGGCCGACATCGACGCGGTCTCCCGGCGCGTGCCCTGCGTGTGCAAGGTCGCCCCGAACGGCTCGTACCACATGGAGGACGTGCACCGGGCCGGCGGCATCCCCGCGATCCTCGGCGAACTCCAGCGCGCCGGGCTGCTCAACGAGGACGTGCACAGCGTGCACTCCGACTCCCTCGCCGAGTGGCTGAAGAAGTGGGACATCCGCGGCGGTTCGCCGGCGCCCGAGGCGGTGGAGATGTTCCACGCGGCGCCCGGCTGCGTGCGTTCCGCCAGCGCCTTCTCCCAGTCGGAACGCTGGGAGTCGCTGGACACCGACGCCGAGAAGGGCTGCGTCCGCAGTGCCGCGCACGCCTACTCGGCCGACGGCGGGCTCGCCGTGCTGTACGGCAACCTCGCCGAGGACGGCTGCGTCGTGAAGACCGCGGGCGTCGACGAGTCGATCTGGACGTTCGAGGGCCCCGCCGTCGTCGTGGAGTCCCAGGAGGAGGCCGTCGAGGCGATCCTGGCCAAGCGCGTCAAGGAGGGCGACGTCGTCGTCGTCCGCTACGAGGGCCCGCGCGGCGGCCCCGGCATGCAGGAGATGCTGTACCCGACGGCGTTCCTCAAGGGGCGCGGCCTGGGCGCCAAGTGCGCGCTGATCACCGACGGCCGGTTCTCCGGCGGCACGTCCGGCCTCTCCATCGGCCACGTGTCGCCCGAGGCCGCGGCCGGCGGCACCATCGCCCTGGTGCGCGACGGCGACCCGGTGCGCATCGACATCCCGGCCCGCAGCATCGAGTTGAAGGTCTCCGAGGAGGAGCTGGCCGAACGCCGCGCCGCGCTCGGCGGGCGTTACGCGCCCCAGGCGCGCGACCGCAAGGTGTCCGTGGCGCTGCGCGCCTACGCGGCCATGGCCACGAGCGCCGACAAGGGCGCGGTCCGCGACATCAGCAGGTTCGAGGGCTGACCCCGCCACCGCCGAGTCCCGCACCCGGTGGCCCGGCCCCGCCCGCCCGGTTCACCCGGTCCGCCGGGTAGGTTCCCTTCAGGCGGTGTTCAGGCCGCCGACAACTCGTGGCAACGGCCGTGACGCAAAGGGCGCAGGGGTGGCGGAGACGGAGACCGGACGCGGCCGGAACGCCGCGCGCATCCGGTGGGCGGCATGGGCGCTGTGGCCGGTGGCCGGGGCGCTGACCGCGCGGCACGTGCTCGCGGTGCTCGGGCTCGACGCGGACGAACGGCTCACCGGCCTGCCGCCCGGCGGCGCCCCGCTGCACGCGGGCGGCGGCGCCCCCGCCCCGCCCGCCGCCGGGCTGCTGCTCGCGCCGCTGGCCGAGCCGGCGCCCGGCGTGCGCGGCGCCCTCTGGCTCGCCGCCACCCTGTGCCTGCTCGGCGCACTCGCCCTGCTCGCCGCCCGCGCGCTCCCCGCGCGGCACCGCCCGTGGGCCGCGCCCGCCGCGCTCTGCCTGCTGCTGGTGGCGCTGCCGGTGCGGGGGCCCGCGACCGCGGTCACGGCGGGACTGCTCGCCCTCGTGCTCGCCCTCGCGGGCTGGCTGCTCACCACGCGGCGCGCCCCCGGCGGTGCGCCCCCCGCGCGCCCCGGCGACGCGCCCCCCGCCGGAACGTTCCCCGCGCTCGCCGCCGGAACGTTCCCCGTGCTCGCCGGCGGCGCGCTCATCGGGCTCGCCGGCGCGCTCCAGCCGCCGCTGCTCCTGTTCGCCGTGCTGCTCCTGCTCACCGGCCGCCGCCGGGCGGCAGCGGTCGCGGGCGGCGCGTTCGCCGCCGTCACCGCACTCGCCTGGACCGCGCGCGCCGAGGAGTCGGTGACGTTCTGGCTGCGCCACCTCGCCGGCGCCGGGCTCGGCGGGGCTCCCGACGCGCAGGCCAACCAGTCGCTGCACGGCGCGCTGCTGCGCCTCGGCGCCTCAGGACCCGCCGAGGTCGCCGCGTTCGCCGTGCTCGCCATCGTCGTGTGCGCACTCGCGCTGCGCCGCGCCGCGCGCTACGCCGCCGACGGGCAGCGGCTGCTGGCCGCCGCCGTCACCGGCTGCGCGGCCCTGGCGGCCACCCCGGTCGCGGGCCAGGAGCAGCAGCTGTGGCTGCTGCTCGCCCTGGCCGGCCGCGCCGGCCGGCGCACCGCCGACCGGCCGATGTGGCCGGTGTTCGCGGTGCTCGCGCTCACGCTCGAAGGCACCGCGCTCGTCCCGAAGATCGACGCGCTCGCCGTCATCGGCGAGAACATCCCGCTCATCGCCGCGCTGCTGGCCGCCTGCGTCGTGCCGTTCCTCCCGCGCGGCTCCGAGCTGTGGTCGCACCCGGTGCGCGGCGGCCTCGCCTCCCGGCCCAACCTGCTGCTCGAACTCCTCCTCATCCGCGTCGGCTACTGGGCCTACTCGTGGGTGCGCTCCTATGCCAGGGGCGACCGGGAGACCGCCGAGGAGCACGGCCACCAGATCCTCGACATCCAGCGCTTCCTGCGCATCGACATCGAGTACGCCATCAACCAGGCCGTCGCCGCGAGGAGTTGGCTGTCCGACGCGTTCGACTGGCACTACCAGACGTTCCACTTCGCCGTGCCGATTGCCATCCTCGGCTGGCTGCTCGTGCGGCACCCCGCCGAGTACCGCACGGCCCGCAGGTGGCTGGCCCTGACCACGCTGTTCGGGCTGGTCGGCTTCTGGCTGTACCCGCTGGCGCCGCCCCGCCTGATGCCCGGGCTCGGCTACATCGACACCGCCAACGGGCCGCAGGACCTCAACGACCCGCGGTACGGCGCCCTCACCGGCATCACCAACCCCTACGCGGCGATGCCCTCGCTGCACGTCGGCTGGTCGCTGTGGTGCGCCCTGGTGCTCTGGCGCGTCGCGCCCTACCGGTGGCTGCGGATCGCGGGGTTCGCCTACCCCCTGTCGACGACCGTCGTCATCATGGGCACCGCCAACCACTACCTGCTCGACGCGGCGGGCGGCGCCGCGGTCGTCGCCGCCGGGTTCGCCGCCTCGGCGGCCGTCGGCCGGGTCCTGGCCCGCCTCCCCGCGACCGCGACCGCACCCCCGACCGCGCCCCCGACCGCGCCCCCGACCGCCCAGGTACCCGAACCCGCCGAAGACCCCGGAACCGAAACCGCCGCCCCGCCGCCGCCCGACGCGCGGGAACGGACCAGGACCCTGTCCGACACCGCCGGGCCGCCGCCCCGCGGGAACCGCCGGGACGGCGCCGAAACCTTCCCGTCATAATCGTTCGCATGTCCATCTCGCACCCGCAGGGCCCGCCGGGAGGCGCGGCCGACGACGAGCCCCGGCCGGAGCCCATCAGGTTCTACGGCGTCTCCTGGGTCGACCGCAGCGGCGGCTACATGGCACGCCGCGTCGTGCTCACCCTGGCCGCGCTGCTCCTCGCGGTGCTCGGCGCGACCGTGCTGTGGCTGGGCTACGCGGGTCTCGACGACTCCGGCACCGCCGGCTGGCTGCGGGCCATGGTCGTCATCGCCTTCGCCATCTGCACCGCGATGGCCGGCCTGCGCACCTGGATCAGGTACACCAGGCCCGCACCGGAGAACGCGGTGGACGAGTCGGCGTTCCGCAGCATCAAGGTCGTGGGCTTCGTCGGCGTGTTCTTCGCCTACGCGCTGCGCAGCGCGATCGAGGCGCCCGGGGAACGCCTGCGCCGCGCCGACCACGACGCCGCGCTCGACCGGTACCGGCGCCGCACCGAGCGCCGTTCTGGACACCCGGCGCGCAAGGGCAGGAAGAAGGGCAGGGCCCGGCGCGCCTGAGGCCGCCCCTGGCCCGGCTCAGGGTTTACCCTCACCTGCCCCGGACATGTGTCAGTCATCGTTGACAGGTGGGTGGGGCGCTGCGAGCCTGGCGGAGCACCACCTGGGAACGGAAAGGCCGCGATGAACGGCGACGAGCTGCTGAAAGTGCTGGCCGCCCTCGGCAACCCGCACCGCATGCGGATCATCGCGGCGCTCGCCGCCCGGCGGAACTACGTCAGCGCGCTCGCCCGCGAGATCGGCATGAGCCGTCCGTTGCTGCACATGCACCTGCAACGGCTCGAAGCCGCGGGACTCGTCGTCGGCACGCTGGAACTGTCCGACGACGGCAAGGCCATGAAGTTCTTCGAGGTGGCGCCCTTCATCTATCGGCTCACCCCGCGCACGGTCGCGGAGGCCGCCGGGACGCTCACCGAGCAGGGCGACCGCGGGCGGCGGAAAGAGGAAGCCCCGTGAACGACTCGATGACCACGATCGCGGACGACCCGGCCGGCGTCTGGGCGGCCGGCATCGGCACCGCGGGAGTGTTCGCGCTGCTCATCGTCGTCGTCTGGCAGATCGCCGTCACCTGGCGCTCCCGCATGCTCGCCGCGCGCGAGGAGGAGTACCGGCGGCTGAGCGCCAAGTACGCCGACCTGCTTGAGGACAACACCGAGATCCTGCGCCGCTGGACCGACGAGCTCGGGGAGACCCGCGCGGCCGTCGCCTCCATGGAGCGCATGATGCGCGAACTCGACTGACACCCAGGACCCACCACCGGACGCCCGCACCAGAGGAGCACCCGACATGCGCGGCCTCAACCGACTCCTCCGCCGCCTGCGCCCCGCGCCGCGCGGCGACTACGCCAACGACGGCTTCCCGGTCGAACACCCGAGGCCGCGGCCCGTCACCGGCCTCACCGAAGGCCCGGAGGACGCGGGCGGCCCCGGTTCAAGGCGGTCGCCGCGGGGGAGTTGACCCGGCATGACCACCACCAGGGACTTCGCCACATCGTTCAACGCCGTCGCCGCCGAGTACGCCGCACTCCGCCCCACCTACCCGCCCGCCCTCTACGACGCCGTCGAGGAGCTGACCGGCCGCCCCCTGGCCGGGGCCCGCGTGCTCGACGTCGGCGCGGGCACCGGCCTCGGCACCCGCCCCCTGAGCGAACGCGGCGCCCACGTCGTCGCCGCCGAACCGGGACCCGGCATGGCCGCGCAGTTCAGGGCCGCGCTGCCGCACGTTCCGCTGGTGCGCGGCTCGGGCGACGCGCTGCCGTTCGCCGACGCCTCCTTCGACCTGGTCACCTACGCGCAGGCGTGGCACTGGACGGAACCGGCCCGCTCCGTGCCCCAGGCGCTGCGCGTCCTGCGCCCCGGCGGCGCGCTCGCCCTGTGGTGGAACGTGCGCGACCGCTCCCAGCCCTGGGTCGACGCGCAGGAACGGCGCCTCAAGCGCGCCCTGCCGGGCGAGCACCCCGCGGACGTCACCAGGACCGCGCCCGACATCGTCCGCTCCCTGCGGCCCGGCGCCGCGACCGCCTACCGCGAGGTGTCCTGGAGCCGCGTCGTCCCGCTGGCCGCCCACATAGCCAACCTCGCCACCCACTCCTACTTCGCCGTCCTCGACCCGGCCAGGGCCCGGCCGATCCTGGCCGCGGAGGAGGAGGCCGTGGGCGCGGAATTCCCCGACGGGCGCGTGACCGAGCACTACACGGTGCGGCTGACCGTCGTGCCCCGCTGACGCCGCCGCGGTGCGAGGATGAGGGCCGCGCCATCCGTTCAGCACATCCGGAAGCGAGTGAGTGACCCCCCATGACCCACAAGATCGCCGTCCTCGGCGCCGGCAAGATCGGCGAGGCCCTCCTCGGCGGCATGCTCAGGGCCGGGCGGTCCCCGGCCGACCTCCTCGTCACCGTGCGGCGCGCCGAGCGCGCCCAGGTCCTGCGCGCCAGGCACGGCGTGGAGGCGGTGGGCAACGCCGAGGCGGCCAAGACCGCGGACACCCTCATCCTGGCCGTCAAGCCGCAGGACATGGCCGCCCTGCTGGACGAACTCGCCCCGCACGCCCCCGCCGACCGGCTCGTGATCTCCGCCGCGGCCGGCATCACCACCTCGTTCGTCGAATCCCGCCTCACCCGCGGCACGCCCGTCGTGCGGGTCATGCCCAACACCCCGGCCCTCGTCGACCAGGCCATGTCCGTGATCTCCGGCGGCACCCACGCGACGGAACGGCACCTCGCGCACACCGAGGACATCTTCAACGGCGTCGGCAAGACCCTGCGCCTGCCCGAGTCCCAGCAGGACGCCGCCACCGCGCTGTCCGGCTCCGGCCCCGCCTACTTCTACTACCTCGTGGAAGCCATGACGGACGCCGGCATCCTGCTCGGCCTGCCCCGCGACAAGGCGCACGACCTGATCGTCCAGGCCGCCGTCGGCGCCTCCGTCATGCTGCGCGACAGCGGCGAACACCCCGTCACCCTGCGCGAGGCCGTCACCTCACCCGGCGGCACCACCATCAGCGCGATCCGCGAACTGGAGAACCACGGCGTGCGCGCCGCCCTCATCGCCGCGCTCGAAGCGGCCCGCGACCGCAGCCGCCAGCTCGCCACCGGCGGCTGACAGGCAGGCCGGAACCGCGCTCCCGGCCCCCGCGCGGGGGCCGGGAGCCGCCGCGCCAGTCCGAGCCGATCGCGCGCGGCACGTCCGTCCGCCCCGCGCGAACGCCGGCGCACCGGCCGCGCACGCGCCGCCGCACCCGCCCCGGGCTCACCCCGCCGCGCCGCCCCCGGCCGACCCCATCGCGTACATGCGGGCGATCACGTCCTCGATGTCCGGCTCCCTGATGGACAGATCGGCCACCGGGTACCCCTCCGCGATCCGCGCCACCAGCGGGGCCGCGCTCGCCGCCGCGGGGAACGCCAGCCACTGCCGCGGCCCCTCCACCCGCACCGTCCTCGCCCCCGCCACCTCGATCGGCGGCGACTCCCGCTCCAGGTCCACCACCAGCGTCCGCTCGCTCTCCCCGACCTCGTGCAGACCGGCGAGCGCGCCGTCGTACATCAGCCGCCCGTGGTCGATCACCATGACGCGGCGGCACAACTGCTCGATGTCCGTCAGGTCGTGCGTCGTCAGCAGCACCGTCGTGCCGAGGTCGGCGTTCAGGTCGCGCAGGAACGTCCGCACCTTCGCCTTGCTGATCACGTCGAGGCCGATCGTCGGCTCGTCCAGGTACAGCACGTCCGGGTCGTGCAGCAGCGCGGCGGCGATGTCGCCGCGCATGCGCTGCCCGAGCGACAGCTGCCGCACCGGCACGTCGAGCAGCGCGCCCAGGTCGAGCAGGTCGACGCAGCGTTCCAGATTCGCCTCGAACCGCTCCCGCGGCACCCGGTACATCCGCCGCACCAGTCGGTAGGAGTCCCGCAGCGGCAGGTCCCACCACAGCGTCGTGCGCTGCCCGAACACCACCCCGATCCGCCGCGCCAGCCGGGTCCGGTCGCGCGCCGGGTCGAACCCCGCCACCCGCAGCCGCCCGCCGCTCGGCGTCAGGATGCCCGTCAGCATCTTGATCGTCGTCGACTTGCCGGCGCCGTTCGGGCCGATGTAGCCCACCATCTCGCCGCGCGCCACCCGGAACGAGATCCCGTCGACCGCCCTGACCTCCTCGCGCGTGCGCCGCAGCACTCCGGCCCTGCGGCGCACCTCGAAGACCTTCTCGACATCGTCCAGTTCGATCAGCGCGTCCTCGCGCGCGCCCGCGTCCATGCGGTCCGGCCCATCCGCCATCCCGTTCACCGCCCTCAACTCCCCGTACTCCGATAGCTCCGCAGGCCGAGCCGCCACAGCAGCGCCGCCAGGCCGCACATCGCCGCGGCCACGACGGGCGACAGGAAGTCGACCCAGCCGGGCAGCCCCAGCGGGTCGTCCCGGCCGAGCAGCCGCAGCGCGGGTA
>NZ_CP084541.1:5425000-5507500 GCF_020410765.1 Streptomyces marincola
CGCTGGACTTCCTCGCCCCGCGCGCGCCGGCGGGCACCCGGCTGACGCTCGCCGCGACGGACGGCGGGGAACGCGTCACCCACGGCACGGGCCGCCCGTTGACCGTGCGCGGCCGGCTGACCGATCTGACCGCCTGGTACGCGGGCAGGACCCCGCCCACCGCGCCGGCCGCAGACTCGGGCCCGCTGCCGCCGCTCGGCCCCTGGCCCTGACCCGCGCTCCCGGCCGGCCGCGCCCCGGTCAGGAGTCGAGCCGGAACCGCCGGGCCGGTGCCGGGCAGATCCGGTGGCCCTCGCTGTCGAACACGTACAGCTGGTCCAGGTCGAGGAGCAGCGGAACGCGCTCCCCGATCCGCGGCTGCACCTCCGTCCCGGCCCGCACCACGAGGGCGCCGCCGGCCCGGCCCGAGGCCGTGGGCGGCGGCGGCTGCTCCGGGGCGGGCACCGGCCCTGCCGGGCCTTCGCCCCGGTCCTGCCGGGCCAGCATGCGGCGCAGCCGGCTGGGTCCCTCGGCCCGCCCGGCCCTGGCGGCGCGCCTGGTGCGCGGCCCCGACGCGGGCCGCGGCGCCTCAAGGCCGTCCACGTCGGCGGGCCGCGCGCCGGTGGTCACGTGCACCAGGGACTCGTGCCCCTGGTACTCCACGTGCTGCACCACGCCGTTCAGCAGCGCCTCGGTGGGCCGCATCTCCTCGGGGGGCGCGATCCGCGCGGCCTCCGAGCGCAGCCCCACGGTGATCTCGCGGCCCATCTGCACGCGCAGCATCTGGTGGTCGGGGCTGAGCGGGTGCGGCAACTGCATGCGCTGCGTGCCGAAGTCGATGCTCATCCGCGAGTCGAGCGGCGCGTGCACGGTGGCGCGCAGCAGGTTGATCCGCGGCGTGCCGACGAACGCCGCCACGAACACGTTCTCCGGCAGCCGGTACACCTCGCGCGCCGAGCCGATCTGCTGGATGACGCCGTCCCGCATCACCACCACCCGGTCGCCGAGCGACATCGCCTCCGCCTGGTCGTGGGTCACGTACACCGTCGTCACCCCCAAGTGCCTGGTAAGGGTGGCGATTTCGGCGCGCAGCCGGTTGCGCAGCTTGGCGTCGAGGTTGGAGAGCGGCTCGTCGAGCAGGAACGCCGACGGCCGGCGGACGATCGCGCGTCCCATCGCGACGCGCTGCTGTTCACCGCCGGAGAGCTGACCCGGGTAGCGGTCCAGCAGCTCCTCGATGCCGAGCAGCCGCGCCGCGTCCGTGATCCGCGCACCGCCGTCCTCGTGCGGGGACTCGATGCGCAGCGGGAAGCCGATGTTCTGACGGCTCGTCATGTTCGGGTACAGCGCGTAGTGCTGGAACACCATGGCGAGCCGCCGCGCGCCGGGCGGCAGGTGGCTCGCCTCCTCGCCGTCGAGGAACAGCTCGCCCGACGTGATCGGTTCGAGGCCCGCGATCATGCGCAGTACCGTGGACTTGCCGCAGCCGGACGGGCCGAGCAGCACGACGAACTCCCCCGGGGCGATGTCGAGGGACATCCGGTCGACGGCGACGACGTCGCGCGAGTAGACCTTGGAGACGTCCCGCAGGGAAATGGCGCGTGTCATGACGAGTGTCCGTCCGGAAATCCTCATTGATCCAGCGGTGGAGCCGCAACGTAGCGCACCCCATGTCCCAGGGGAACGGGTCCGCACAGGTTGGCCCGGCGCATATTCGGCGATCCGTGCTGCACTAGATTTGAAGGCCGACGCACGGTCGGCCGATCGCCTGATCAGGGGGCTTGGCAGCGAATGAACAGCAAGGGCGCGCGCGACGCGCGGGAGACCGGCGCCCGGGTCGTGCCGCCGGCCGGGGGCGTGCCGCCGGTGCCCCGGCAGCCGCCGCAGGCCGAGGGGCCGCCGCTGATCCGCTGGCTGCACACGCCGCGGCCCCCGGCCGGGCCCGGCGTCTGGCGGCACGGCCACGAGCCGAAGCCGCCGCACGACCCCGACCGCCTCGGCGACCGCGAGCTGCACGGCACGGCGCTGCTCGCGGCGCTGACCGGGTGGCTGGTCTGGTCCCTGTACACCAACGGCTACATCAACGCCGTGACCTGGCCGCTCGACTGGCTCGGCCTCGACTCCTGGGGCACGGGCACCGCGGGCATCAGCGTCATCTACGCGTACGAGCTGCTGCTGGCCTGCCTGCTGGTGTACGCCTTCGGCCGCGTCGGCAACGCGCCCGCGCTGTGGCGCCGTTGGCGGCCCGCGTTCCTGCGCCTGGTGTGCGGCAGGACCAACGTCGAGCCGCTGCCCCGCCGCACCGCGCTGCGGGCCGCGGCCGCCCTCGTCGCCGGCTGGGGGGTCTGGCGGCTGTGCTTCCGCGGCGTGTGGGAATTCTGGCTCGAACCGCTCTACGCCCTGGTGCCCGACTCCTGGTGGCGCGAGGGCGACACGGGCGCCTACATCGCCGCGTACAACCTCTACTACGTGCTGTGGACGGCGCTGCTGGTCGCCGTGTTCGCCGCGCTCGGCGACTGGCGCGCCGTCTGGCGCCGCTACCGCCCGGCCCTCGCGCGGCGCGGCGGCGCGGCCACGGCGGAGGAACGCGCCCAGCTCGCGCGGCTGAGCGACTTCACCGAACTGCGCGACGCCGGGGCCCACGACGCCGCGGAACGGCTGGCCGCCGACGCGCGCACCGGCCGGATGGGCGACCTGGACTACGCGCGCATCCTCCACGCCTGGAGCGCGGTGCGGGCCAGGCCGACCGCGCTGCCCGCGTTCCGGGACGAGGCGCGCGCGCACGGCGCGGCGGCGTTCGTCCACCCGTCGGGGGACCGCGACCTGCCGGTCCGCGCGGCCCGGCACGACCTGCTGACCCGCCAGGTCCGCATCGGCCTGGCCGTCGACGAGGACCGCAACCCCTACGCGTACCGCGGCGAGCACGTGGCGCTGGACCCCGCGGTGCTCGGCACGTCCCTGCTCGCCGTCGGGCCGCCGGGCTCGGGCAAGACCGGCCGCGTCGTGCGCCCGGTCACCGAGGCGATGTGCCTGCACGCCCTCACCGGGCAGGCCGCCGTCGTCGCCGTGGGCACGGCGAGCGCCGCCCTCGGCCCCGACCGCGCCTTCGACATCGTCGTGCGCGTCGGCGACCCGGCCGGAACGCACCGGCTCGACCTGTACGGCGGCGCGACCGACACCGACGAGGCGTCGGGGCTGGTCGCCGAGGCGCTGGTCGGCGGGACGCGCGTGGACCCGAGGGAGGCGGCGGCCGTCCTCGTCCAGCTCATCGGCCCCTACCACGCCGCCTACGGCCGGCTGCCCGGCGTGCCCGAGCTGCGGGCCATGCTGGACGGCGCGCCCGCCCTGCTCGCCACGCTGCGCGAGGACCTCGCGCTGGCGGGCGCGCCGGAGCAGCAGCGCGAACTCGACGCCCGCGCACGGCAGTCCGAGCGGCCCGACGATCTCGGGCCGCACCTGGCCGACCGGCTCGCGCTGCTCGACCGGGCCGGGTTCTCGCTCGGCGACCGGGAGGGCACCACCCGCCCGTTCTCGCTCGGCGCGCTGGTGCACCCGCTGCGGGTGCGGATCGACCTGCCGGGAACCGGCCACGCCGAAGCAGGGCGCATCATCACGCGGCTGCTGCTCGCGCAGTTCGCCGCGGCCGTCACCGCGCGGCCCGACCGTTCGCTGTTCGCCTGCCTGGTCCTGGACGACGCGACGGCGGCCATCACGCAGGGCACCGTGCGCGGCCTGACCCACCTGCGGCAGGCGAACGCCGGGGCCGTGCTCGCCCTGCGCACGCTCGACGACGTCCCCGCGGGGCTGCGGGCCGGGCTGCTGGGCGCCGTCGGCTGCCGGATGGCGTTCTCCGGGATCACCACGTGGGACGCCGAGCACTTCGCGCGCGCCTGGGGCACCGAGTGGACGGAGGACCAGGACGTCACCCGCACCCAGGACCGCAGCGGCGGCTCGGTGCGGCGCATGGTGCGCGGGGTGCGGAAGCTGTTCACCGGGCGCGACGCCACCACCGAGTCCGTGACGGTGCGCCGGGTGGAGCGGGAGCGCTGGTCGGCATCGGAACTCGCCCACCGCGTCCCGCCGCGGCACGCGGTGCTCTCCCTCACCACGGTCGCCGGGGAGCCGGGGCCGCCGGTACTGGTGCACCTCGGCTGATGCGGTACGGGAGCGCCGCGGCCGATACCGGCCGCACATGCCACGGGCACCGCCCAGGTCCCCGGGGGCGCCGCTGTACCGTGAAGTCACGTGTCGAGTCGGCCACTCCAAGGTGATCCATGCATCCGACGCTTGCCTCCCTGACCCAGCACACCGGACTCAAGCTCGGCGTGCTCGCGGGCGAGGACCGGCTGGACGCCGAGGTCCGGTGGGCCCACGCCAGCGAGCTGACCGACCCGACCCCCTGGCTCGACGGCGGTGAACTCCTGCTCACCACGGGTCTCAAACTGCCGGTCGACGACCGGGAGCTGATGCGCCGTTACGTGACGCGGCTGTGCGGCGCGGGTGTCGTGGGCCTCGGCTTCGGGGTGGGCGTGAACCATCCGCGCGTGCCGCCCGCCCTGCTCGCGGCCGTCCGGGAGACCGGGCTCCCGCTGCTCGAAGTGCCGCGCTCCACACCGTTCATCGCGATCGGCAAGGCGGTCTCGGCCGCGATCGCCGCCGAGGCCTACCGGAGTGTCACGGCAGGGTTCGCCGCGCAGCGCGAGCTGACCAGGGCCGCGCTGTCCGACGGCGGCAGGCAGGCGCTGCTGGAACGGCTCGCCTGCCAGGTCGGCGGCTGGGCCGCGCTGTACGACCTCTCGGGGACGCCGACCGCCGTCGCGCCCGGCTGGGCCGCGCGCCGCGCCGCGCGGCTCACCACCGAGGTGCGCAGGCTCGGCGCCCGCCCGGCGCCCGCGAGCACCGTGTGCCCCAGCGCGCCGGCCGACCGGGTCGAGCTCCAGACCGTCGGCACCGGGCAGGTGCCCCGCGCGGTGCTCGCCATCGGCACGGCCGAGCCGCTCGGCGCGGCGGAACGGTACGCGCTCCAGTCGGCGGTCGCCGTGCTCACGCTGCTCACCGAACGCTCCCGCGCCTACCTGGCGGCCGAGGCCCGGCTGTCGAGCGCGGTGCTGCGCATGCTGATCAGCGGCGAGCCCGATCACGCGCGCGCGGTCGCGGGCCAGTTGTACGGAACGCTCCTCGACGCGCCGCTGCGGGTGCTGGTCGCCGGGGCCGGCGCGCAGCCGCAGGCCCTTGAGGAACTGGGCGCCGTGGTCGAGTCGGCCGCCGCCCGCGCCGGCGAGTCGGTGCTCGCCGCGGCCGACGGCGACGACCTGGTCGTGCTCGCGGCGGACGGGGGCGCGGCCCTGACCGCGTGCGTGGAGTACGCGGCCGGGCAGGAGCCGCGCGCGGGTCTCGCCGTGGGGCTGTCCGCGCCGACCGGGCCTGCCACGGCCGACACCGCCTACCAGCATGCGCGCGAGGCGCTGCTCGTGGCGCGCCGGCGCGGCCGGCCGCTGGTCGAGCACGACGACGTGGCGAACGGGTCGGTGCTGCCGCTGCTCGCCGACGACGCGGTGCGGGCGTTCGCCGACGGCATGCTGCGGGCCCTGCGCGCCCACGACGAGCGCGGCCGGGGGAACCTGGTGGCCTCGCTGCGCGCGTGGCTGGCGCGGCACGGCCAGTGGGACGCGGCGGCGGCCGACCTCGGCGTGCACCGCCACACGCTGCGGTACCGGATGCGGCGGGTGGAGGAGATCCTGGACCGCTCGCTCGACGACCCGGACGTCCGGATGGAGCTGTGGCTCGCGCTGAAGGCCACGGAACGCTCGCCGCTCGGCTCCTCCTGACGCCCGGGCCGCCCGGGTGCCCCGCGGCTCACGCGGGGCACGGGTGCGGGTCGGGCGGTTCAGCAGTACTCCGCCTCGTTGCCGGTGATGCGGTAGGGGCAGTCCGCGTAGTCGAGGAGCGTGAGGACCGCGGCCCTGTTCCTGCTGGTCTCGCGGTCGATCACGTTGCCGGGCGGGTAGAAGCCGCCGCCCGAGCTCGACCGGGGGTACATCTCGAAGGTGAACGAGAAGATGCCCTGGTCAGCCCACATCCAGTCGTTGACCGAGCCGTCGGTGATGTAGAGGTCGCTGGACTGCTGCGGCGTGTAGCCGTTGGTGTCGGCGAGGGCGGTGCCGAGTGCCTCGAACGTGTCGGCGTCGTCCCGGGTGAGGCCGGCCGCGGTGTCGGCGTAGGTGTACCCGTAGGGCCACAGCACGAGTTCGCCGTAGGTGTGGAAGTCGATGTGCGCGGTGATCTGCTGCTCGCCGCCGACGACGCGGCCGCGCACGAAGTCCGCGACCACGCCGGTCTCGGTGCCCGACTCGGGGGACGGGCCGCGGTAGGTGTCGCTGCCGGGGGAGCCGGAGGAGCCGCCGCAGCAGCCCCAGCGGTAGTCCCAGTTGCGGTTCAGGTCGGTGCCGATCGCGGACGAACCCGCGTTCGGCTGCCGGTTCTTGCGCCACATGCGGAACGCCCCTGACTCCTGGTCGTAGACCTTGCCGTCGGGGTTCACCGACGGCAGGATCCACACCTCGCGCTCGTTGAGGAGCGAGGTGATCTCGGGGTCGGTGCCGTACCCGGAGGTGAGTTCCTCCAGGGTGTAGAGGGCCATCTCCACGGTCAGGTGCTCGCGGGCGTGCTGGTTGTGGGTGAGGAGCACCTCGGGCTCGTTCTCGTCGGCCGCCGCGTTGTCGCTGACCTTGACGGCGACGATGTCCCGGCCCTGGTGGGACCGCCCGATCACCTCGGCGGCGACCAGGCCGGGGTACTGCCGTTCTGCCTGGGCGACGGCGGCGAGCACCTCGGCGTGCGTCCGGTAGTCGCCGGGGGCGGCGGCCCGCGGCGCGCCGCGTTCGCGCGGGGCGGTCAGCGGGGTCAGCTCCCAGCCGAGCCCGGTCAGTTCGGCCGCGTGCGCCGCGTCCGCGCTGATGAGGACGGAGTCCTCGCGGACCTCGTCGATCGCGGTGCCGGTGCGGGCCAGCGCCGTGCGGTCGGCCGCGGTGGCCACGCCGGCCACCTCGTAGGTCACGATCGCCGTCGCGGACGCCGCCTCGGGCTCCGGGGGAGCGGCGGTGGCCTGGGCGGACGACCAGGCGAGCGCCAGGGTGAGGACGGCCGCCGCGGCGGCCCGCCTGCGGTGTCGGGTCATGCGCATCACGTCTCCTGGGTGAGGGTGTGCCGGTT
The DNA here is from genome assembly GCF_020410765.1 of Streptomyces marincola. Lineage (NCBI taxonomy): Bacteria > Bacillati > Actinomycetota > Actinomycetes > Kitasatosporales > Streptomycetaceae > Streptomyces > Streptomyces marincola. The sequence goes on from NZ_CP084541.1 coordinate 5,432,192, forward strand.
CGACCGTGGGACAGCCGTTCATGCTGGCGAATATGGCATGCTCCCGTCAAGATGGCCTTCCGTGGCTGCGCCACCCGCCGGAACGGCACACCCGCGGGACGCATTGCGCCGCGCCGGACAAGAGGCGACCCGAGGGGCAGCGCCTACGGTGGGAACGCGAGACGACAGCGTCGGAAGCGTTCCGGAAGGGTGGCACCCGCGATGACCACAGCGACAACCCCGCGTCCGTTCTGGCTCGCCGGCCGCGCGGCGGCAGGCGAAGGCACCCTGGAGGTCACCTCGCCGTGGGACGGCGCGACCGTCGGCGCCGTCGGCGTGCCGAGCCGGGCGCAGACCGAGGAGGCGGTGGCCGCCGCGGCGGACGCGGCCCACGCGTTCGCGGCCACGCCCGCCCACGCGCGCGCCGCGGCGCTCGACCATGTCGTGCGGCGGCTGGGGGAGCGCGCCGAGGAGATCGCCCGGCTGATCACCGCGGAGAACGGCAAGCCCATCATGTGGGCGCGCGTGGAGGTGAGCCGGTGCGTCTCGGTGTTCCGGTGGGCGGCCGACGAGGCGCGCCGCTTCAACGGCGGCACGGCCCAGCGGCTCGACGCCGACGCGGGCGGCACCGGCCGCCTCGCGCTCACCCGCCGCTTCCCCTACGGGCCCGTGCTCGGCATCGCGCCGTTCAACTTCCCGCTGAACCTGTGCGCCCACAAGGTCGCCCCCGCCCTCGCGGCCGGGGTGCCGATCATCCTCAAGCCCGCCCCCGCCACACCGCTGTCCGCGCTGCTGCTCGGCGACCTGCTCGCCGAAACGGACCTGCCGGCCGGGGCGTTCAGCGTGCTCCCGGTGCCCAACGACGAGATGCCCGCGCTCGTGAAGGACCCGCGGCTGCCCGTCATCTCCTTCACCGGCTCGGTCCCCGTCGGCTGGTCGATCCGCGACTCGGTGCCCCGCAAGCGCGTCACCCTCGAACTCGGCGGCAACGGCGCGGCCGTCGTGCTCGCGGACTACGCCTCCGACGCCGACCTCGACTGGGCGGCGCGGCGCATCGCGACGTTCTCCAACTACCAGGCGGGGCAGTCCTGCATCTCGGTGCAGCGGGTCATCGCCGACGCCGCCGTGCACGACCGGCTCGTGCCGCGCCTGGTGGCGGCCGTCGAAGGGCTCGTCACCGGCGACCCGTCCGACGACGCCACCGAGGTCGGGCCCCTGATCGACGAGAACGCCGCCCGGCGCGTGGAGACCTGGGTGAACGAGGCCAGGGACGCCGGGGCCCGGGTGCTCACCGGCGGCACCAGGGACGGGGCGAGCCTGCGGCCGACCGTCCTCACCGGCGTGCCGCGGGACGCCAAGGTCTCGTGCGAGGAGGTGTTCGGCCCGGTGCTCTCGGTCAGCAGGGTCGAGGGCGAGCAGGAGGCGTTCGCGGCGGCCAACGACTCCGCGTTCGGGCTCCAGGCCGGGCTGTTCACGCACGACATCCAGGCCGCGTTCCGCGCGCACCGCGCGCTTGAGGTCGGCGGCGTCGTGGTCGGGGACGTCCCCTCCTACCGCGCGGACCAGATGCCCTACGGCGGGGTGAAGGACTCGGGCGTGGGCCGTGAGGGCGTGCGGTTCGCCATGGAGGACTACACCTACGAGCGCGTCATGGTGCTCACCGGCCTCGACCTGTGAGGGCGCCGCGCGGGGCCTGGCCGCCCGGCCCCGCGCGGCCTCAGCGCGGTGCCGGGAGGCGCGCGACGACCAGGTCGCGCACGATCGCCTGGTCCACGCGGTGCAGGAAGCCGCGGTACGGCTCCTCGTCCATGACCTCGAAGCCGAGCTCAGCGAGCAGGCCGGCCAGCTCCTCCCTGCGGGCCACCAGCGTGTTCCACGCGATGCCGACCGCGCCGCCGGGCCGCAGCAGCCGCGCCCACACCGGCAGCGCGTCCCGCAGCAGCGGCAGCGGGCTGCGGGTGCGTTCGGCGCGCGCGGCGGCGCCGTGCTGCACCCCGTAGGGGGCGTCGGTCACGACCAGGTCGAACGTGGCGGGCCTGAAGAAGTCGCCCGCGGCCGTGGTGTCGGCGTTGATCATCGTGACGTCGATGGCGCGGCCCCGCTTGTACAGCTCCTTGGTCTCGCCCAGCTCCACGTGCAGCCTGCGGCCCAGCGCCCTGCGGTCCCGGCGGACGGTGGTGGTCTCCGCCCGGTGCTTGAGCCTGCTGTTCTTCAGCCACTGCCGCAGGAACGTGCCGTAGGCGTCGAAGCTCTTGGCGTCGCGCTCCACGCCCGCGGCGTCGAGCCCGTACATCACCGCCTGGTTGAGCGTGGTCCCGCGCCCGCACAGCGGGTCGAGCACCCGCAGTTCGCCGCTGAGCAGCCGCTCGGGCGTGGCGCAGGACAGGGCCGTGACGTTCAGCAGCAGTTTGGTGAAGTCCTCGTTGGTCTTGCCCGGGTACTTCTGGATGGTGAGCAGGTCGCTGGCGAACCTGTCCAGCCGGGACAGCGCGACCGGCCGCAGCAGGGGCTCCCGGCCCGGCGCGTCCGCGTCCTCGATCTCGAAGAGGGCGTACAGCGACGAGAGGTTGGCGAGCAGGTCCGTCTCCCGCGCCGACAGCCCTTCGGTGCGGAAGGTGAGGTAGGGAACGCCGCCGATGACGGTCGTGGTCACGTCCGCGAGCCGCCCGCCGAGCACGGCGGCGTCGAGGACGAGCAGCTCGGCGCGGGCCAGGGCGGGGGCGGTCTTGGCGTAGACCCGGTTGTGCGAGGGGAGAAGGAGCAGGCCGTAGGTCTTCATGGCGCCGGACAGTCTAGTCGCGGGCGGGCCGGGCCCAGGTCCGGGCGGGTGCGGGCCGCTCGCGGCCCGCACCCGGCGGCGTTCAGGAGAAGTCGAGCCGGTCCACGCGGACCGGACCGCGCAGCGTCAGCCGCAGGTCGTGCACGCCGCCCGGCGCGCCGGGCAGGGCCGCCGTGACCGTGGTCCACGCGTAGCGGTCGCCGGTGGACGGCACCCGCAGCTCCGCGCTGCTGCCGGTGCCGAGCACCTCGACGGCCACCGTGGCCGTGCCCAGCTCCTCGCGCGCGGCGCGCAGCCGCACCGACCCCGTTGAGTCGCCGAAGTCGCAGGAGCGGAACAGCAGTTCACCCGGCTCGTCGGGTCCGGCCGCGACCGCGTCGCCCGTTTCCCTCGTGGTGTCGGTGAGTTCGGCGCCGCGGCTGTCGTCGAAGTCCGCGGCGGCCAGCCCGGCCCGCCGCACCGGGCGCGGCCCGGCGGCGGCGCCGCCGACGTGCACCGCCGCGCTGCCGCGCAGGTCGCGGCTCGACGCGCCGACGGACACCGTGTACGTGCCCGGCTCCACCGTCCAGCGGGAGTGCGCGACGTCCCAGTGGCCGAGCGCGTCGTCCAGGGGAACGGCGAACGCCAGCCGCCGCGCCTCGCCCGCGGCGAGGTGCACGCGGCGGTGCGCGATCAGCGCGCGGTGCGGGCGCGGCACGCCCGGGCTCTCGGCGCGCGCGTACACCTGCACCACCTCGTCGCCCGCCCGGCCGCCGGTGTTGGCGACGGTCACCTCGACGTCGAGGACGCCGGCCTCCGGGTCGGCCCGCACGGCGAGCGCGGTGTAGTCGAAGGACGTGTACGACAGGCCGTGGCCGAACGGGTACAGCGGCGTCCCGTCGTAGTAGAGGTAGGTGGCGCGGGCGGCGATCAGGTCGTAGTCGAGCAGCGCGGGCAGCTCGTCGTCGCCGGTGTACCAGGTCTGGGGCAGCCGGCCCGCGGGCGAGACGTCGCCGCACAGCACCCGGGCCAGGGCGGTGCCCGCGGCCTGGCCGCCGTGCGCGGTCCACAGCAGCGCGGGCAGCGCGGCGTCCGCGTCCCCGACGGCGTACGGGTAGGCGGAGGTGAGCACCAGGACGGTGCGGGGGTTGGCCGCGTGCGCGGCCCGCCACAGCCGGTCCTGCTGCGGCGGCAGGGCCAGGGTGGTGCGGTCCTCGGTCTCGCGCCCGTTGATGTGCGGGTCGTTGCCCGCGACGACGACCACCACGTCGGCGCCGGCCGCCGCGGCGGCCACCGCCTCCTCGCCGCGCTCGGCGGTCTCCAGCTGGAAGACGTCGCCCGCCCCGCCCTCGCCCGCGGCCTTCAGACCGTCCTCGGTCGCGCGCACGTGGCGCCCGGTGCCCAGGTGCCGCAGCAGGTGCCCGGCGCCGTGCGGCTCGAACGTGAAGGTCTCCTGGACGACCCAGCCGCCTGGCTGCTCCGCCGACGCCCGCAGGTACCCGTCGTCGGCGACGGACACGTAACGGCCGTCCGGCGCGCGCAGCGTGCACACCCCGCCGCCCCAGTCGAGCAGCGAGAACACCGTGGCCTCCGCCTCCGCGCCGCCGGCCGCCACCCGCAGCGGCGGCAGGTCGGTGCGTCCGCGCAGCAGGGCCGGGTCGAGCGCGGCGACGGAGTCGCCCGCCTCCGCGCCGCCGGTGCCGCCCGGGGCCTCGGGCACCCGCACGAAGCCGTCCGCCGTCCGCAGCCGCACCAGGTCGGAGCCGTCGACGTGGACGGCCGAGGCGACGGACGGGTGGTCGCGCAGCCCGGCGAACGGGGTGGTCCTGCGCAGCAGCGCGCCGCTGTACCAGTCGAGTTTCACCTCGTCGGCCAGCGGCCCGACGACGGCCACCCGGACGCCGGGGCGCAGCGGCAGCAGCCCGTCGTTCTTCAGCAGGACCACCGCCTCCTCGGCCGCGGTGCGCGCCAGCTCCTGGTGCTCGGGGGTGTCGAACGCGGCGTCCGCCTCGAACGGGTCGAGGCCGGGGTCGAACTGGCCGAGCCGGAAGCGCATGCCGAGCAGCCTGCCGACCGCGGTGTCGATGTCGGCCTCGGTGATCAGCCCGCGCTCCAGCGCCTCGGTGAGCCGTTCCACCGTGGGCGCCGAGTCCTCGCCGTGGTCGGTGAAGCTGTCCACGCCGGCCCGCAGCGCGGCGGCCAGCCCCTCGGGGTGGCCGGGCAGGTAGCCCTGCGAACCGGCCACGTTGCTCGGCGCCCCGGCGTCCGAGCACACCACGAGCGGCAGGTCGGTCCACGTGCGCAGGTGTTCGGACAGCAGGGGGGAGAGGTGGTTGGGCCGCCCGTTGACCAGGTTGTACGCGGGCATGACCCCGGCCACCGCGCCCGAGCGCACCGGGCCGCGGAACGCGGGCAGTTCGTACTCGTGGAGCACCCGGGCGCGCAGGCTGGTGCTCGCGGTGTCCCGTTCGTGCTCGTGGTTGTGCGCCAGCCAGTGCTTGAGCACGGGGGCGGTGCGCCAGTACACGGGGTGGTCGCCGCGCAGGCCGCGGCAGTACGCCGCGCCGAGGGAGGCGGTGAGGTGCGGGTCCTCGGCGTAGCCCTCCTCGTTGCGGCCCCACAGCGGGTGGCGCAGCAGGTTGACGGTGGGCGACCAGACGTTGAGCCCGACCTTGGGGTCCTTGGCGCGCATCGCGCGCACCTCGCGGCCCGCGGCCTCGCCGACCCGGCGCACCAGGTCGTCGTTCCAGGTGGCGCCAAGGCCCACCGCCTGGGGGAAGACCGTGGCCCTCCCCATCCAGGCGACTCCGTGCAGCGCCTCCTGCCCGGTGCGGAAGGCGGGGACGCCGAGGCGGTCGACGGCGGGGGCGAACTGGTGCAGCAGCGCGATGCGTTCGGCGAGGGTGAGGCGGCCGAGCAGGTCGGCGACGCGGTCCTCGACGGAGGCCAGCGGATCGCGGAAGGGCAGGGGTTCGGCGGTCACGTACGGTCCCCTCGGGATGGTGGCGGCTCACCCGTGGAGCGATCCGCGAAGTCCATGTTCGAAGCGCTTCGATGCTGGGTTTCCGGTCCCGCCCCTGTCAAGACACCGCCCGGTATCGACTCCCTATCGCCTTGCTTCTTCAGGTCGAACCCGTATCGAAACACCGTTGAAGTTTCTGTGAAGCAGGGCTTGTGCCGCCCGCTGGCGGGTCTTAACCTCAGCGCAACATCGAAGCGCTTCGACCGGAATCACTGCCCCGATCGCACGAAGTCGCAATGTCTCGAAGGGTGTTGCCCTATGGCGAACTCACGCTCCGCTCCCAGCCGCAGAAAATTCCTGGCGTCCTCGGCATTCGCGGCGGCGGCGACCGCGGGCGGCGTTCCCCTGCTCACGGCGTGCGGCGGCGACGGCGGTGGCGGCGGTGGCGGTGGCCAGGAGGGCGCGGCCTCCGACGCCCAAGTCCGCGACATCCTGCCGACGTTCCAGGAGTCCGAGACGGCCTTCCCGCCCGACATCCCGGCCGAGAACGGTTCGAGCCCCGGCTACACCTCCTGGATCCCCGAGGCCGACCTGGGCGTCTCGGTGCCGGAACCGCGCGGCAACGGCGGCGAGTTCAGCGCGATGACCCCGCTGTGGGGCACCCCGCCCTCCGCCGGCAACGCGTTCTGGACCGCCATGGACGAGGGCATCGGCGTCCGCATGAACTGGCAGACGCAGGACGGCAACACCTACGGCGACAAGCTCGGCGCCGTGCTCGCCGGCACTGACATCCCCGACCTGGTGTGCATACCCGGCTGGGAGCTGACCGGGCAGATACCCCAGGCCATCGCCAGCCGCTTCGCCGACCTCGGCCCCTACCTCTCCGGCGACGCCGTCCTCGACTACCCGAACCTGGCCGCGATCCCCACCGCGGCCTGGGAGGCGTCCATCTTCTCCGGGGCCCTGCGCGGCCTGCCGATGCCGGGCGCACCCATCGGCGGTGTGATCCCCTACTACCGGCAGGACATCTTCGACGCCAACGGCTGGCAGGTGCCCACCGACCCGGACGAGTTCATCGCCTTCTGCACCGACATCACCTCCGCCTCCTCGCGCGTGTGGGCCTGCGAGGACATGAAGTGGTCGGCGTTCATCATCTTCGGCGTGCTGCCCGACAAGCCGCGCTACTGGATGGAGCGCGACGGCTCGCTGGTCAACCGGTACGAGACCGACGCCTACCTCGAAGCCCTGGAGTGGACCCGCAAGCTGTACGACGCGGGGGCCGTCCACCCGGACGCCGTCGCCGCCTCGGGCGACTCCACGCAGCGCTTCACCGCGGGCGAGTCCCTGATGTTCAACACGGGCGACGGCGCCTGGCTGAACACCACCATCGAGCAGCGGACCGCCAACCCCGACTTCCACATGAACGCGTTCGACTACTTCGGCGCGGGCGGCAACGACCCGGTCCTCTACCTCGCCAACGGCGCCGGGCTGTGGACGTTCGTCAACAAGAACCTCCCCGAGGACCGCATCCGCGAGGCCCTGGAGATCGCCAACTTCACCGCCGCCCCCTACGGCACCCGCGAGCAGCGGCTGCGCGCGTTCGGCGTCGAGGGCGTCCACTACACCGTGGAGGACGGCCTGCCGGTGCGCACCCCGCAGGGCGAGGAGGAGGTCGTCCCGGAGACGTACCCGTTCATCGCCACCGCGGGCCACGTCGTCGCGGGGCCCGACGCGCCCCGCGTCGTCGAGGACTGGACCGGCTGGATGAAGCGGCACATGCCGTACACCAGGGAACCCCTGTTCTTCGGCCGGCAGGTGCAGGAGCCGGCCCGCCTGACCAACCTCAACGACGGCTTCGAGGCCCTTGAGGACGACGTCGTCCGCGGCCGGCAGTCGATCCGCGACATGCAGAACGCCGTGGCCGAGTGGCGCCGCAACGGCGGCGACGAACTGCGCGACTTCTACCAGGGTCTGCTCGACGAGGAGAGCGCCTGACCGACCGGCGCGTCGCCCCGCGTCGCGTCGGCCCGGCCGCCGCAAGCAAGGAGAAGCTCGTGTCACAGAGCACGGTCCCCCGCCCGCCCCTGCCCAGGGAGAGCGGCGGCCCACCCCAGAAGCCCGCGGCGGCGCGCAAGGCGCCGCGGCGGCGGCGCGGGGGCGATCACCGCCTCGCCGGCGGCATCGGGCTGCGGCACCGGGTGCGCCGCGACTGGGTGCTGGTCCTGATGACGCTGCCCGCGGTGCTGCTGCTCGTGGTGTTCGCCTACATCCCCATCGCGGGCAACGTCATCGCGTTCCAGTTCTACAGCCCCTACGCGGGCGACGGGTTCTTCGACGCCATGGCGAACAGCGCCTGGACCGGCATGGAGAACTTCCAGCGCATGCTGGACGACAGGGACTTCTGGAACGCGGTGCAGAACACGCTGATGTTCTCCTCGCTCCAGCTGCTGCTGTTCTTCCCCGTGCCCATCGCCCTGGCCCTGCTGATCAACAGCATCCTGCACAGCAAGGTCCGCGCGTGGGCCCAGGCCGTGCTCTACCTGCCGCACTTCTTCTCCTGGGTGCTGGTCATCACCGTCTTCCAGCAGATGTTCGGCGGCGCCGGGCTCGTCGCCCAGCTGGCCCGTGACTGGGGCCTGACCGACAGCTTCGACCTGATGACCGACCCCGGCTTCTTCAAGTGGCTGATCACCGCCCAGGTCATCTGGAAGGACGCCGGCTGGGGCATCATCGTCTTCCTCGCCGCCCTCTCCATGGTCAACACCGAGCTGTACGAGTCGGCAGCCGTCGACGGCGCGGGACGCTGGCGGCGCATGTGGCACGTGACGCTGCCCGCGCTGCGCCCGGTCATCGCCCTGCTGCTCGTGCTCCAGGTCGGGAACATGCTGACCGTCGGCAGCGAGCAGTTCCTCATCCAGCGCACCGCGGTCGGACCGGGCGCCTCGGAAGTGCTCGACACCTACGTCTGGAACCGCGGGATCGCGAACGGGGACTTCAGCTACGCGGCGGCCATCGGCATCGTCAAGGGCGTCTTCAGCCTCGCCCTGGTCCTGGCAGCCAACCGAGTCGCCCACGCGATGGGCGAGCAGGGGGTGTACTCGCGGCGATGAGCGCCATCACCGACACCAGCGTCCTGGTCGAGGACAAGGAGGAGAAGGGCAAACGGCAGCGGCCCGCCTGGGAGGAGCAGCCGACCCGCGTCGGGCTGACCGCCAAGGGCGCCATCCTCGGCATCGCCCTGCTCGCCATCCTCTTCCCCATCTGGATCGTCCTGATCACCAGCCTCTCCGACGCGGAGACCGTCAGCCGGGCCGGCGGGCTCGTGGTCTGGCCCGACGGCATCAGCTTCGACGCCTACCGCGAACTCCTCAGCGGCGGCGAGGTCTCCCGCGCCATGATGGTCTCCATCGGCGTCACGGTGGTCGGCACCACGTTCAGCATGGCCGTCTCCGTGCTGGCCGCCTACGGCCTCTCGCGCATCGGCTCGCTGTGGCACCGCGGCCTGCTGTTCACGCTGCTCGCCACCATGTTCTTCGGCGGCGCCGGCATCATCCCCACCTACCTGCTCATCCAGAGCCTGGGGCTGATGAACACCTACGCCGCGCTGATCCTCCCCATGGCCGTGAACGTCTTCAACATCCTGGTGCTGCGGGCGTTCTTCATGAACGTCGGCCAGGAGATCATCGACAGCGCCCGCATCGACGGGGCCGGCGAGTTCCGCATCCTGTGGCAGATGGTGCTGCCGCTCTCCCGGGCCGTCCTCGCCGTCATCGCCCTCTTCTACGCCGTGGCCTACTGGGGCAACTGGTTCGCCGGCTTCATCTACATCAACGACCAGGAGAAGCTGCCGCTCCAGAACGTGCTCCAGCAGATCGTCCTGGCCAACGAGCGGCCCGCCGGCATGGCCCAGATCATCGGCACCGGCCAGATCTCCAGCATCTCGGTGCAGACCGCGGTCATGATTCTCGCGCTGCTGCCTGTGGCCATTCTCTCTCCGTTCGTCCAACGCCACTTCAAGAAGGGCATGCTGATCGGAGCCGTGAAGGGCTGACGGCGAACGACAGGAGGAGACGACCATGGCCGCGCTGCACGACGCCACCCGGGGGAAGCTGCTGTTCGGGGGCGACTACAACCCCGAGCAGTGGCCACCCGAGGTGTGGCAGGACGACGTCCGGCTGATGCGGGAGGCCGGTGTCAACCTCGCCACCGTCGGTGTGTTCTCGTGGGCCACGCTGGAGCCGAGACCGGGGGCGCGCGACTTCGGCTGGCTCGACCGCGTGCTCGACCTGCTCCACGAGAACGGCATCGGCGTGTGCCTGGCCACGCCCACCGCCTCCCCGCCGCCCTGGCTCGGGGCCCGCCACCCCGAGACTCTGCCGCGGGACGAGAACGGCACGGTGGTCTGGTACGGAGCGCGCAACCAGTTCTGCGCCTCCTCACCGGTCTACCGCGAGCACGCCGCCGCCATCGCCGACGACCTCGCCCGCCGCTACGGCGGCCACCCGGGCCTGCGCATGTGGCACATCAACAACGAGTACGGCACCACCTGCTACTGCGACGTGAGCGCCCGCCACTTCCGCGCCTGGCTGCGCGACCGGTACGGCGACCTCGACGCCCTGAACGCCGCGTGGGGCACGGCGTTCTGGAGCCAGCGCTACGACTCCTGGGAGGAGGTGCTGCCGCCGCGCCGCGCCCAGTACCTCATCAACCCCTCCCAGGCACTGGACTTCCGCCGCTTCACCAGCGACGCGCTGCTCGAATGCTTCACCGCGGAACGCGACATCGTCGCGGCGCACAGCCCGGGCATCCCCGTCACGACCAACTTCATGCCGCTGTTCGCCGGGCAGGACGGCTGGCGCTGGGCCGCCGAGGAGGACGTCGTCTCCGTCGACGTCTACCCGGACCCGGCCGCCGCCCCCGACGACCCGGCGGGACCCGCGCACGGCGCGCTCGTCCAGGACCTCACCAGGTCCCAGGCCGGCGGCCCCTGGATGCTCATGGAGCAGGCCGCGTCCGCCGTCAACTTCCGCCCGGTCAACGGTCCCAAGCCCGCGGGCGTGATGCGCCTGTGGTCGCTCCAGGCCGTCGCGCGCGGCGCGGACGCCGTCTGCTTCTTCCAGTGGCGGGCCTCCCGGCAGGGCAGCGAGAAGTTCCACTCGGCGATGCTGCCGCACGCCGGCGAGGGCTCCCGCACGTTCGGGCACATCCGCGAGCTCGGCGCCCAGCTGCGCGACCTCACCCCCGTCCTCGGCAGCCACGTCACCGCGGACATCGCGATCCTGCACGACTGGTCCGCGTGGTGGGCCGCCGAGCAGCCGGGGCGCCCCTCCGCCGAGATGCGCTACCCGCAGCTGCTCGCCGCCTGGCACCAGGCCCTGTGGCAGCAGAACCTGACCACCGACTTCGCCCACCCGGAGACCGAGCTCACCGGCTACCGCATGGTGGTCGTCCCGCAGCTCTACCTCCTCAGCGACGCCGCGCTCGACGGCCTGGCCGCCTACGTCCGCGGCGGCGGCACCCTCGTGTGCGGCTTCTTCACCGGCGTCGCCGACACCGACGACCGCATCCGCGAGGGCGGCATCGACGCCCGGCTGCGCGAGGTGCTCGGCCTCGCGACGCTGCACGAGTGGTGGCCGCTGCCGCCCGGTGGGACCGTCGCCCTCACCGACGGCACCACGGGCAGCATCTGGAGCGAGGACCTCGAACCCGCGGGCGCCGAGGTCGTCGCCGCCTACGCCGAGGGCGAGCTGGCCGGCCGGCCCGCGCTCACCCGGCACGCCCACGGCCGCGGCCGCGCCTGGTACGTCTCCACGCTGCCGGAACGCCCCGCGCTCGCCGCGCTGCTGGCCCGCGCCGCGGACGAGGCCGGCCTCGCACCGGTCCTGCCCGAGGCACCCGCGGGCGTGGAGGCCGTGCGGCGCGGCGGACACCTCTTCCTCCTCAACCACGGACCCGAGCGGGTCACCGTCCCCCTGCACACCCCCCACACCGACCTGCTCACCGGCCGCGCCCACCGGGACGCCATCGCCCTGGAACGCCACGGCGCGGCCGTTCTCACCCCCCACACCGAAGGGAGTCGTCCATGCGACGACACATCCGACGACGCGTCCTCGCCTCCGCCGCCCTGACCACCGCCGCGGTCACCGGCGTCGGACTCACCGCCGGCACCGCGAACGCCGCCGCCACCTGGGAGTCCTGCGACCAGTGGGGCAACTGGGAGCCCGGCGACGGCTACATCGTCTACAACAACATCTGGGGCTCGGGCGCCGGCAGCCAGTGCATCGCCGCCGACTCCGGATCCCAGTGGTCCGTGACCGCCGACCACCCGAACACCGGCGGCATCAAGTCCTACCCGAACGCCAAGTGGATCGTCGACGAACCCATCGGCGACATCGGCTCGCTCAGCGCGACCTACGACGTCACCGTCCCCAGCGGCGGCGCGCACAACACCACGTTCGACGTGTGGGACGAGAACTACGACCACGAGATCATGCTGTGGATGAACTGGACGGGCCCGGTCGGCCCGCTCGGCACGTCCGTCGGCGAGGCCACCGTGGGCGGCCACACCTGGGACGTCTACCGCGGCAGCAACGGCGCCAACAACGTCTACTCGTTCCTGCGCCACGGCGACTCCACGCGGGGCGAGGTCGACATCCTGCCCGTGCTCGACTGGATCACGGAGCGGGGCTGGATGAGCCAGGACACGGTCATCGGCGACGTGCAGTTCGGCTACGAGATCACCTCGTCGGCCGGCGGTCTGGAATTCGTCACCCACGACTTCCGCGTCAGCGAGAGCTGACCGCAAAGACGCCGACGCCCGCGAGCCGCACGGCTCGCGGGCGTCGGCGCGCGCGGTGGCGCGTGGTCCGCCGCCCACCCGCCGCCCTGCACGGGGCGGGTGGCCGGCGGAGTCGTTCAGCCGGTGACCGGCAGTCGCGCGCCGTCGCGCAGGAACAGCGGAATGCGGTCAAGCGGCGCCGGCACCACCACCCGCGCGCCCCCCGCGTACTCGGTGCCCGTCCACGCGTCGGTCCACCGCGCCCCCGCGGGCAGGTACACCGCGCGCTCGCGCGCCCCCGCCTCAAGCACCGGCGCCACCAGCAGATCGGGCCCGAACAGGTAGGAGTCCGCGACGTCCCACGCCTCCGCGTCGCCGGGGAACTCAAGGAACAGCGGACGCATCGGCGGCAGCCCCTCCTCGTGCGCGGTCCGCATCTGCGCCAGCACATAAGGGCGCAACCGCTCCCGCAGCCCCAGGTACCACTCAAGCACCCGGCCGGCCTCGGCGCCGAAGGACCACACCTCGTTGGGGCCGCCGGTCATCCCGGGCCCGAGCGGCATCCCCGGCTCGCGGAAGCCGTGCAGGCGCATCAGCGGCGACAGCGCGCCGAACTGGAACCAGCGCACCAGCACCTCCCGGTACTCCGGGTCGTCCGGGTCGCCGCCGTGGAAGCCCCCGATGTCGGTGTTCCACCACGGAATCCCGGACAGCGCCGTGTTCAGCCCCGCCGCGATCTGCCGCCGCAGCGTGGCGAAGTCGGTGCCGATGTCACCGGACCACAGCGCCGCCCCGTGCCGCTGACTGCCCGCCCACGCCGACCGGTTCAGCGTGATCACGCCGTCCGCCGCCACCCCGGCCGCCCGCAGGCCCTCGTCGAACGCCCTGGCGTTCTCACGCGGGTACAGGTTCCCCACCTCAAGCCCGGGACCGGCGTGGTACCGCAGGTTCGCCGCGAAACCGGGCTTCAGCTCCGGCTCGCACGCGTCCAGCCAGAACGCCGTGATGCCGTACGGCTCCACGTAGTTCTCCCGCACCCGGGACCACACGAAGTCCCGCGCCGCCGGGTTGGTCGCGTCGTAGAACGCCACCTGCACCGGCTCGGCGACCTCCTTGTCCGGCCAGTCCGCGTGCGCCATCGGCCCGTACTCCGTGCCGATGAACAGGCCGCGCTGCTCCATCGGCGCGTGGTTCTCGCTCAGCGGCGACACCGAGGGCCACACCGAGACCACCAGCTGGACGCCGAGTTCGGACAACTCCCGCACCATGGCCGCCGGGTCGGGCCACTCGGCCGGGTCGAACTTCCACTCGCCCAGGTGCGTCCAGTGGAAGAAGTCGCACACGATCGCCGAGAGCGGCAGCCCGCGCCGCTTGTACTCGCGGGCCACGCCCAGCAGTTCCTCCTGCGTGCGGTAGCGCAGCTTGCACTGCCAGAACCCGGCCGCCCATTCCGGCAGCATCGGCGCACGGCCCGTGACCGCCGTGTACCGGCGCTGCGCCTGCGCCGGCGGGCCCGCCGTGATCCAGTAGTCGATCTGCCGCGCGCTGTCCGCCACCCACCGGGTGCCGTTGTGCGCCAGCTCCACGCGGCCGATGGCCGGGTTGTTCCACAGCAGCGTGTAGCCGCGGCTCGACGTCAGCACGGGTATCGTCACCTCGGCGTTGCGCTGCACGAGGTCGATGACGGCGCCCTTCTGGTCCAGCAGCCCGTGCTGGTGCTGCCCGAGACCGTAGAGCCGTTCCCCCGGATACGCGGCGAACCGCTGTTCGAGCCGGTGGTGGCCGTTGCCCGTGGGCGTGTAGAGCCGCGGGCCCGGCCACCAGAAGTGCGCGCGCTCCTCGGCCAGCAACTCGCCGCCGTCCTCGGTGCGCAGGAACCTGACCTGCCCCTCCGCGCTCACCTCGGCGGTGATCGCGCCGCAGGTCAGCGTCGCCACCCGGGCGGAGATCTCGACCACGGCCGGCTCCGCGTTCTCGGGGTTCTCGGGGTTCTCGGGGATCTCGGGGTTCTCGGCCAGGGCGCCCGGCAGCCCTTCGAGCACGGGCCCGCCGAGGCGGGCGCGCACCCGCAGGCCGTCCCGGCCCCAGGGCTCGACCCGCAGCGCCTCCTGCCGGCCGCTCCACTCCAGCGCGCCGGCGCTGTCGGAGAACGTCCCGACGGTGGGGGAGGACTGGGCGAGGGAAACGGCGGAGGAGTCGTTCACGGCGCTCCTGTCGGGGTGGGGGCGGGTCCCGTGCTCGCCCGGACGGTCAACTGCGGGGGAAGCAACTCGCTCACCGCTCCGGCCCCGTCCATCACCAGCTCGACCGCGCGCCGCCCCATCTCGTGGGCGGGGATGGCCACCGAGGTCAGCGCGACCGACTGCTGGGTGGCCACCGGCTCGGGGCACACCGCGACCACCGAGATGTCCTCGGGAACGGCGCGCCCCTGCTGCCGCAGCAGGCTGAGCAGCGGGCCGATGGCCGCCTCGTTCTGCACGATCATCGCGGTGGTGGCGGGCCGTTCGTCGAAGATGCGGGCCAGCGTGCCCGCCGTCGACTCGTAGCTGCCGTCGCACGGCCGGTGCAGCACGCGCACGCCCAGCTCGGCGGCGCGTTCGCGCACGCCCTGGAGCGTGCGTTCGGCGAACCCGGTGCGCCGTTCGTACACGGCCGCGGCCTCGCCGACCACCGCGATGTCCCGGTGCCCGAGCCCGGCCAGGTGCTCGGCGCACAGCCGGCCGGTCGCGGCGAAGTCCAGGTCCACGCAAGTCAGGCCGCTGGGGTCGGCGGGCAGGCCGATGAGCGCTGCGGGCCGCCCGGCCTCGCGGACCAGGGGCAGCCTGGCGTCCTCAAGCTCGACGTCCATCAGGATCATCGCGTCGGCCAGGCCGCTGCCGACCACCCGCCGCATCGCCTCCGGCCCTTCCTGGCCCGTCAGCAGCAGGACGTCGAGGCCGCGTTCGCGGGCCGTGGTGGCCACGGCGATGGCGATCTCCACCATGACCGGCACATAGGTGTCGATACGCAGCGGCATCATGAGGGCGATGATGTTCGACTTGCTGCTCGCGAGCGCCCGGGCGCCCGCGTTGGGGTGGTAGCCGAGTTCCCTGATGGATTTCTCGACGCGTTCCCTGGTCCTCATGGAGATGGTCCGTTTGCCGCTGAGGACGTAACTCACCGTACTGGCGGAGACCCCGGCATGCCGGGCGACCTCGGCGAGAGTGACCATCTGCTCTCCCAAGAGGAATGTAGTGAAGCGCTTCGACAGCGGCTGTCTATGTAATCGCGTTGACCTTAGACCTCATGACGGCGCGTGTCCATACATGTGTCGAAGCGCTTCAACTCCGGGCGCGCAGACGCTTTCAGACGGTCGGAAACGGGTACGTACGCACCAGTAGTGCTCATCGGGACGAGGTGTGTGAACATGACCGTCTCCGAAAGGGAAGCCCGCCGGGTCGCCGAGGCCGCCCGGCAACAGGAATGGCGCAAGCCGAGCTTCGCCAAGGAACTTTTCCTCGGCCGGCTGCGCGTCGATCTCATTCACCCGCGACCCGAGCCGGCCGGGCCGCCCACCCACCGCGGCGAACGCTTTCTCGGCCGGCTCCGCGCGTTCTGCGAACGGATCGACGGCGCCGCGATCGAGCGCGAGGCGCGCATCCCCGACGCGGTGGTCACCGGCCTGCGGGAACTCGGCGCGTTCGGCATGAACATCCCCGAGGAGTACGGCGGCCTCGGCCTCGACCACGTGCACTACCACCGCGCCCTGGCGCTGGCCGGCACCGCGAGCCCCGCCGTCGGCGCGCTGCTGTCCGCCCACCAGTCCATCGGGGTCCCGCAGCCGCTGAAGCTGTTCGGCACCGAGGAGCAGCGCAGGACCTTCCTGCCGCGCTGCGCGCGCGGCGCGATCTCCGCGTTCCTGCTGACCGAGCCGGACGTCGGCTCCGACCCGGCCCGCGTCGCCACGACCGCGGTGCGCGAGGGCGACCACTACGTGCTCGACGGCGTGAAACTGTGGACCACCAACGGCGTCGTCGCCGAACTCCTCCTCGTGCTCGCGGCCGTCCCCGGCCGCGGCATCACCGCGTTCGTCGTCGAGGCGGGCGCGCCTGGCGTCACGGTGGAGCGGCGCAACGCCTTCATGGGGCTGCGCGGCATCGAGAACGGCGTCACCCGCCTGCACCGGGTGCGCGTGCCCGTCGCCCACCGCGTCGGCGACGAGGGGGCCGGCCTCAAGATCGCCCTGACCACGCTGAACACCGGCCGGCTCGCCCTGCCCGCGCTGTGCCTCGGCGCCGGCAAGTGGTGCCTGAAGACGGCCCGCGAGTGGTCGGCGGAACGCGAGCAGTGGGGCCGGCCGGTCGGCAGGCACGAGGCGGTCGGCGCCAAGCTGTCGTTCATCGCCGCCACGGTCTTCGCGCTCGAAGCCATCGTCGAACTGTCCGGCGAACTCGCGGACGAGGGCCGCCACGACATCCGCATCGAGGCGGCGCTCGCCAAGCTGTTCGGCAGCGAGATGACGTGGCGCGTCGCCGACGAACTCGTCCAGATCCGCGGCGGGCGCGGCTACGAAACGGCGGCGTCGCTCGCGGCGCGCGGCGAGCGCGGGGTCCCGGCCGAGCAGATGCTGCGCGACCTGCGCGGCAACAGGATCTTCGAGGGCTCGACCGAGATGATGCGCCTGCTGATCGCCCGCGAGGCGGTCGACGCCCACCTGAAGGTCGCCGGCGGCCTCATCGACCCCCACTCCTCGTTCACCCAGAAACGCAAATCCGCCACGGCCGCCGGCGCCTTCTACGCCCGCTGGCTGCCCACCCTGGCCACCGGGCGCGGCCATCTGCCGCTGGCCTACGGCGACTTCCACGTGTCCAGGCACCCCAACCTGGCCGCCCACCTGCGGTTCGCCGAACGCTCCTCGCGCCGCCTCGCCCGCGCCACCTTCATGGGGATGTCGCGGTGGCAGGGGCGGTTGGAGAGCAAGCAGATCTTCCTCGGGCGCGTCGTCGACATCGGAGCTGAGCTCTTCGCGATGTCGGCCGCCTGCGTCCACGCCGAACGCCTCCGCTCCCACGAGGACCACGGGAAGGAGGCGTACCACCTGGCCGACACGTTCTGCCGGCAGGCGCGGCTGCGCGTCGACGACCTCTTCCACAACCTGTGGCACAACGCGGACGCCGCCGACGCCGCGCTGGCGGGCGGCGTCCTGGCGGGCGACTACGCCTGGCTTGAGGAGGGCATCCACGACCCCTCGACGCCCGGCCCGTGGATCGCGCCACCGGTCGAGGGCCCTTCCTCCCACCCGGATCTGCGCCGCGGCATCGGGTGAGGCCAGGTCGGCCCCGAGGTGCCGTCCTGGCGGTCATGCCCCGAGCCCGATGACCGGGGCCGCGCTCGTCACGGCCCCGGCGGGCGCGCGTGCGTCGACTCCACCACCCCGTCCTGCCGGCACGGACTCCCAGCCTCCGTTGATAACTGTTATAAGCGTCTAGAGCGGTTACTATCGAGGTCCGCCGAGGCCGTCGGCAGTGAGCGAGGAGGAGTCCGCCGTGAAGCACTCAGCCAGGACGAGGCACCGCGACCGCCGAGTGGAGGGGCTGCGGGTGCACTACCGCGAAGCGGGGACGCCGTCGTCGACCGCGGTCGTCCTGCTGCACGGAGCCCCCAGCTCGTCGTACTCCTTCCGCGAGGTGCTCCCGGTCCTGGGCGAGCACGCCTACGCGGTCGCGCCGGACCTTCCCGGGTTCGGGTTCTCCGATGACCCGCCGGAGGAGTACGCGTGCGTCTACCAAGGGCTCTCCCATGTGATCGAGGCTCTGCTCGACGACCTCGGTGTGCGCAGGTACGTGCTGTTCGTGACGGACTACAGCACGCCGGTGGGCTACTCCATGGCCACCCGCCACCCGGAGCGGGTGCTGGGTCTTGTGGTGCAGAACGGCAACGCGCACGACGCCGGCCTGGGCCGGGCGTGGGACTCGGCCCGGCGCTTCTGGGCCGATCCGACCGAGGAGAACAGGGCCGCGCTGCCGGAGTGGCTGACGTTCGAGGGCACCAGGGACACCTACCTCGGAGGGCTGCCCGAGGAGGTCGCGGAGCTGCATGCGCCGGAGTCGTGGCATCTGGACTGGGAGCACCTGGCGCGGCCGGGCCGCACCGAGGTGTACTTCCGGTTCTTCCAGGACTACCGCAACCACGTCGCCCGCTTCGGGGAGATCGCCGACTACCACGCCACGTGGCAACCGCCGTGCATGGTGCTGTGGGGGCGCCACGACCCTGCCTTCGACATCGCCGAAGTCCTCGCGTACCACCGGGCGCTGACCACGCTCCAGGCGCACATCTTCGACGGCGGGCACTTCCTGCTGGAGACCCACGCCGCCGAGGTCGCCGACCTGCTCGTCGCCTTCGCCCGCGACGCACGCGAACGCGCGAGGTCCGCCGTATGACCGGGCCGGCCCCGACGGCCGCACCGGCGACGGGCAGCGACCGATGGACGGAGAACGCGGGCGAGGGCAGGCGCGCCCGGCCCGCCACGAGGCGCCGACGGCCATGACGACCGCCACCGCGTGGGGCGAGGACCACTTCGTCGCCGGGAACCTGGCGCTCGATTTCGCCAACACCGTCTACCGCCGCTGGCCCGAACCAGGCGCCGACCTGTTCACCGGCCCCGACACATTCGCCGCCTGGCTCGCCCGGGCGGGCCTCCTGCCGGAAAGCCCCCGCGGCAGTGCGACCGAGGCCGCCCTGGCCGAGGCCCGCACGCTACGGGCGCTGCTGTGGACGGTCTTCGACGCGCACAGGGAGGGGCGGACGATCCCCGCCGATGCCTTCGCGGGCCTGCTCGACACCGCCCGGCGTTCCGTCACCGACCTGACCGTTCATGCCGACGGGTCCGCAAGACCCCGCGGCCCGCGGGGGGCTCTCGCGGTCGTGGCGCTGAACGGCGTCGCGCTCGCGCTCGACCCGCCCCCGCAGGGCGTGCGCGCCTGCGACCGGTGCGGCTGGTTCTTCATCGACTCCTCCCGCGGCCGTCGGCGTCGCTGGTGCAGCATGAAGACCTGCGGCAACCAGGCCAAGGCCGCCCGCTACCGCTCCTCCCGCCCGTGATGCGCGCGTGCGCGCCGGGCCGCGCGGGGGCATCCGGTCGCACCGCCCCGA
This sequence comes from Streptomyces marincola, assembly GCF_020410765.1. Classification (NCBI taxonomy): domain Bacteria; kingdom Bacillati; phylum Actinomycetota; class Actinomycetes; order Kitasatosporales; family Streptomycetaceae; genus Streptomyces; species Streptomyces marincola. The sequence goes on from NZ_CP084541.1 coordinate 5,451,800, forward strand.
AGGCCCCCGCCCTGAGCGGCTTCTAGCGCGGGAGCCACCAACGCGCCTTGTAGATACCGCCGTCGACCAGCTTCCGGCTGTCGGTGGGCCGGTGCAGGTCCACGGTCGTGGTCCACCACGTCTTCTCAAGCCCCGGCTCGGGCGCGTTGGAAAGGACCCGCCCCGTGCGCGGATCGTCCCCCACGGCCTTCACGGAACTGCGCGAGATCTCCTCGGCGCCGGGGAAGTCCCGCACGAAGACGCGACGCGCGATGTCGTACTGGAAGACCGCGGCGTTCGTCGTCACCCACAGCCGCCCCGGCCGGCCCAGCACGGGGAAGAGGTCGTGCCCGCCGGCCGTCCGCCCGGGGGTGGCCACGGGCAGCGGCACCGCGAACCGCTGCCGCAGCGTGGGACGCACCCGCCGCCCCGCCACCTCGTAGGCGACCAACTCGTCGTCGCCCACGGCCCACAGCACCTCACGCGCGTCGTCCCAGTGCAGTCCGTGCGCGCCCTTCAGCTCGGCGTCCACGTAACGCCCGGCGTGCGGCCCCAGCGACGCGGCGAACAGCCGCACCAGCGCACCGGTGCTGCACGCGACCGCGACGTTCCCGTCCGGCAGGATCTCGGCGGAGTGCGGGTTGAACAGGTCGTCGCCGGCGCCGAGGCCGCCGGCCCAGTACCGCCGGCCCGACGGGTACTCGACGACGGCGGCGAAACCGAACGATGCCGTGGTCAGCACGAAGGTCCGGCCCCGGTACCGCCGCACCTTGGCCTCATCCGGGTACACCCAGCTGGTCTCGGGCACCAGGTCGCGGTAACGGGCGTCCCCCAGCGGGGAGAACGCCCACCGCACGACGGACGGCTCGGCGGCCGGGTCCCACACGCTCACGCGCGGATCGAGCAGCAGCAGTCGCCGGCCGGCCTGCTCGGTGACCAGCACCGGGGGTATGCCCCGGGGCCTCGCGGTGGCCTGCCCCGCGGCCCCGAACGCGATCCCGGCACCCGCCGCTGCGGCCCCGAGCAGCACGCCGCGGCGTGACCGGAAGTGAAAGTCGAGGGACATGAACTCCCCTTCGTGCATCGGCTGTTCAGTCGCACATACCGCTTGACGCGACCGAAATCTGCCATGTCGCACAAGAAGGAGAAAGTGTCCTTGAAGGAAACTCCGGTGAACGGCAGGTGCCGCACGCGCCCACGGGGCGCCGGTCAGACGTCGCAGTCCAGCTTCGCGGCCAGCCCGGCCACGTAACTCCGGGCAAAGTCGGCGACCCGCTCCCGCCGTTCATCTCCTTCGGCATGGTCGCCGGGCACGTGGATGACCGCGAGCACGTGCGTGTAGCTGTCATACGTCGAGGGATCGCGACATGACCAGGCGGCCACCGCGCCGTCCACCCACACGGCGCCCGAGCCGCCATCGATCAGCTCGACTTCCTCCGGCTCGGGAAATTCATTCGACCGTGCGTATGTCAGGGCGTCTTCCGTCTCATCGGAGCTGTAGCCTGTGACACTGATCTGCACCTCGTCGTCGACGGTCACGTCGCACGTCTTCGCGCTGCGGATGTCCCGCGGAGCCGCGTCGATCACGTCACCCGGCGGCAGCAGCCCGCGCAGCGCCTCAGCATGTACAGAAGCCCCGCACATCTCCTCGGGAACGGTGTACCGGTATTCCGCACCACCGCATGCGATGAGAAGGGCGGCGCATGCAAGGAGTATCGGTATCCCTTTCCGGTAAGTGGGTCGGTAGGCGGCCATCCGTTGTTCGGGTCTCCCTTCGGTGCTCTGCCCCAGATTCGCGGCCGTATAGGTGGCGGCGCACGTTCCAGCAAGTGAGCCCTCGGGGCAGTTGACCTTTCCCGGAGTGCGGCTGTTGGAGCGCTTCATGATCTGGAGACGATCGGAATCCGTCAGTGCACGGCGCGACGTGTGGTGGTCCGGGCGTGATGCTGCGGGTGCTGTGCGGCGCGCGGGGCTACCTTGTGGGGCTCGGCGAGGTCGGTCGGGCGTCGCAGTCGAGCTGTTCGGCTAGTCCGGTCACGTAGCTGCGGGTGAAGTCGGTGATCCGTTCGCGCCGTTCGTCCTCCGGTACGTGGTCGCCGTAGAGATGTATCTGCACCAGCACGGCGTCGGTTCCGTCTCCGGCTCCGCAGGGGAGGGAGAACACTGCGCCGTCGTCTGCCAGCACGGCGGGGATGCCCGGGCCCCAATTCTCCTCAATCGTGTTCTCCAGCTGGAGCGTACGCGCGTGCTCGACGGGGTCCAGTGCTCCGACGACGGCGTAGCCCGTGATGTCGATGTAGAATCTCGAGTCGACCCTGACCTCGCAGGTTGTTGCCACGCCCGGGACTGGGGCGGCCTCCAGTTTTTCACCTGAGGGGAGAAGCGCGCGCAGCGCTGCGGGGTCGATGGGCGTGTCACAGATGTGATCGGGTGCGGTGTAGTTGGGTTTGTCGTCAGCGCATGCGGTAAGAAAGGCGCTGAGTGCCAGAAGTATCAGTGCACTGTTTCGGGAGAAGGATCGGTGGGTGGTCATTCGTTGTTCGGGTCTCCCTCTGCGGTGCTGCGCCCAAGGGCCAGGGCCGTATCATTCGCGGGGTGCGCTTCGTCAAACGAGGCGTGACCTTCGACTGGTCTGCCCATTCCAGGCCGTGGTCCCCGCGCGAGGCGTCGCGGGCGCCTGCATGGCACTGGGCAGCCCCTATTGCGAGGCCGGGGCGGCCGGTCGGGCGTCGCAGTCCAGTTGTTCGGCCAGTCCGGTCACGTAGCTGCGGGTGAAGTCGGTGACCCGCTCGCGTCGTTCGTCCTCCGGCATGTGGTCGCCGTAGACGTGTATCTCCGCCAGCATGGCGTCGGTTCCGTCTCCGGCTCCGCAGGGGAGGGAGAACACTGCGCCGTCGTCTGCCAGCACGGCGGGGATGTCCGGGCCCCAAATCTCCTCGACCGGATCTTCCAGCCGGAGTCCACGGGCGTGCTCGGAAGGATCGAGCGCACCGACGACGGCGTATCCAATAATGTCGATGTGGAGCGTTGAGTCGATCCTGACTTCGCAGGTCACGGTGGCCGACTTCGAGACGGGAGCAGCTTCGAACTCGTTTCCCGGAGGTAGTAGGGCTTGTAGGGTTTGGGGAGCGATGGATGTGTCGCAGATGCGGTCGGGGACGGCGTAGTTGGTCTCCTCGTCGCTGCATGCGGTGAGAAGAGCGGCGAGTCCCAGAAGTATTGGTGCCCCGTTTCGGGAGAAGGGTCGGTAGGCGGTCATTCGTTGTTCGGCTCTCCCTCTCAGATGTTGCGTCCCAGGTCTGCGGACGTGTCGTTCGCGGAACATGCCTCGTGAGGCGAGGCATGTTTTACGGACTGGTCGGCTCATCCTCTGTGGCGGTCCCCGCGCGAGGCACTGTGGACGCTGGACGGCGTTCGGTAGCCGTTATGGCGAACCCGTGGTGGCTGGTCGGGCGTCGCAGTTCAGTTGTTCGGCCAGTCCGGTCACGTAGCTGCGGGTGAAGTCGGTGGCCCGGTCCCGTCGTTCGTCCTCCGGCATGTGGTCGCTGTAGAGGTGTATTTCCGTCAGTAGGGCGTCGGTTCTGCCTCCGGTCCCGCAGGGGAGGGAGACCACTGCGCCATCGTCTGCGAGTACGGCGGGGAAGTCCGGGCCCCAGTTTTCCTCGACTGAATTTTCCATCCGAAACGTGGCCGCGCGCTCGGACGGGTCCCTCGCTCCCGAAAGGGCCAATCCCCTGATGTCGATCTGAAGCCTCGAATCGACTTTGATTTCGCAAGCCACGGTAATCGACAACGGAAGAGATGTGGCTTCCACTTCGTCGCCCGGAGGAAGGACTGCTTGCAGTGCTTGGGGGTCGATGGGTGTGTCGCAGATCTCATTGGGGGCGGTGTAGTTGTATTCGTCGCCGCTGCATGCGGTGAGAAGAGCGGCGAGTCCCAGAAGTATTGGTGCCCCGTTTCGGGAGAAGGGCCGGTAGGCGGTCATTCGTTGTTCGACTCTCCCTCTCAGGTGTTGCGTCCCAGGTCTGCGGACGTGTCGTTCGCGGAACATGCCTCGTGAGGCGAGGCATGTTTTACGGACTGGTCGGCTCATCCTCTGTGGCGGTCCCCGCGCGAGGCACTGTGGACGCTGGACGGCGTTCGGTAGCCGTTATGGCGAACCCGTGGTGGCTGGTCGGGCGTCGCAGTTCAGTTGTTCGGCCAGTCCGGTCACGTAGCTGCGGGTGAAGTCGGTGACCCGGCCCCGTCGTTCGTCTTCCGGCATGTGGTCGCCGTAGACGTGTATCTCCGCCAGCATGGCGTCGGTTCCGTCTCCGGCTCCACAGGGGAGGGAGACCACTGCGCCGTCGTCTGCCAGCACGGCGGGGATGTCCGGGCCCCAATTCTCCTCGACCGGATTTTCCAGCCGGAGCGAACGCGCGTGTTCGGACGGGTCCCTCGCTCCCAGGACAGCGAATCCCGTGATGTCGATGTGTAGCTTTGCGTCGACTTTGACCTCGCATGTCATGACGATCGACACCGAGGAGGGAGCGGCTTCCAGTTGCTCGCCTGAAGGTAGAAGCGCTTGCAGTGTATCTGGGGCGATCGGTGTGTCGCAGATTTCGTCGGGCACGGCGTAGTTGGTCTCGTCGGTGCCGCATGCGGTCAGAAGAGCGGTGAGTGCCAGAAGTATCGGTGAACCGTTCCGGAAGAAGGAGTAATAGGTGATCATCCGCTGTTCGAGTCTCCTTCTCCGGTACTGAGCCCCAGATTCGCGGCCGTGCGCAACTCGGCATACACCTCGGCGGACGAGTTGTGGCTATCGGACTGCCCGGCCCAGTCTTCGTTCAACGTGATCCAGTGATTCGCGAGCGCTTCCAGGTGCCTGTCGCGACTATCGCTGATGTCCTGCTTCTGCCGTGTCTGCTCATCTTCACGGGCAGCCGCCTCGCCTTCCAGCCAGGACTGGGCGACCATGTCGACGGCACCGCTTATCGCCCCGCCGACGAAGGGGACGAAGTCGGCTGCGGTGCCGAGGGTGTAGGTGGCCCAGTCGACCCGGGAACTCGCCCCCGCGATCTCGCCCGCCGCTTCGGCCCGCAGGGCCTCCCGATACGCCCCCTCAAGGAAGCCGACGGTCTCTCCTGCCCTGAGCAGCGGCAGGTCCGGATTGTCGGGCATGCTGCCCAGTTCCTGGACCAGGGCGAAGTTCATGCCCTCGTTGAGGAGCGCGTAGGAGGCCGGGTCCGCCGAGATCTGGGTGACCACGTCGAAGAGTTCGTTCCGGTCGATGGGGCGCTCGCTGTGCAGGCCGGCGACGGAGTCGATGACGAGGTCGCCCCGGTTGACCAGGATGCCGGCCAGCGGTTCGCGGTATTCCACCGGGAATCCGTCGCCACCGACCGCCGCCAGGACGTTGACCGCGTTGTTCAGGACGATGCGGCTCTCCCGGCTGTGCTCGGGAGCCGACGTCGCGGCCGTGCCGGGTTCCAGGCCCGTGGTCGCGGCGAACAGGGCGTCGCCGATCGCAAGCCGGAACGCGTAGCCGCCCCCGTCGCCGGCCTCGACGGGCAGGTGGTCGACGGGGCGGTCGAGCAGGTACTCCATGGTGTCGCGACGCAGGAAGACGTCGGTCGCGGCGGCGGGCGTCCGGCTGAGGGCGTCCATGTAGCCGATCATCGGGTCCCGGGCGAAGACCTCGGGCGGGAGGTGGTTGATCGACGAGTTGTTCCACGCCGACCCGGGCGCGTCCATAGCCCGTTCGTAGGAGATCAGCGCGCCGCCGTAGTCGGTGAGGAATTCCTCGCCGTACGTCCCGCCGGCCATCAGGTCGCTCATCACCTGGAACCCCAACGGGCCGTTGCTCATGCCCAGGTCGATCCGCTGGGGCCCCAGCGCGATCATGTCCGCCTCCCAGGCCCTCATGGCCGGGTCGTCGCTGCGCGTCGCCGTACCGAGGGCGGCGCCGAAGCCGTTCCCGAGGGAGGTGAGCAGGTCGGTGCGCTCCTGGTCGCCCGGCGGGTACGGGTGGGCGGTGAGTCCCGTCCAGAAGCGCAACGCGCCCTCGGGCCCGAGTCCCGTCGCCAGCGCGACACCGAAGTGCTCGTTCTCGGCCTGGTCGCGCAGCGTCCGGTCCAGTTCCGCCAGTTCGTCGTCGCTGAGCACGGCCGGTTCCATGGCCATGAGTTCCTGCACGCGCTCGGCGTCGGCCCGGCCCTGCACTTCCTCGATCGTCTGCGTGTCGTAATCGGTCGCCCGGAAGGCGCTGTCCTCCGCCCCGGCCAGTTCCCGCAGGGCCCGGTCCGCCAGGGCGTCGGTTTCGGCAGCCTCGGCGAGGATGCGCTCGATGCGGGCCGCGTACTCGTCGATGAACGGCTGCAACTCGGCCCTGGTCTCGTTCAGCTCCTGCTGCGCGAGGGGTTCCACCGTGCCGCCGACCGGGCTCTCGCCGTTGACCAGGACCCTGCCGTTCCGCGTCACGAACAGGCCCTGGCTCTCCGCCTCCTGCCGGACCTCAAGGAGCCGGGTGCGGTGCGCGCGCAGGTCGTTGCCGAGGTCTTCGAGGACCCGGTGGATACCGGCGGCCTGCTCGTGGGCGAAGCCGAAGCGGTCCGCGACGGTCGTGATGAACCGCTTGGTCACTCCGGCGTTGACGCCCCGCCAGTCGGCGGACTCGGCCTTGCCCCGCAAGGCCGTTCTGGCCTCGTCGGCCATGGTGTCGAAGTCGGTCTTCGCCTGCCGCCAGTCCTCGACCGCCCGGTCCAGGGTCTCCAGGCTCAGTTCGGCCAGCTCCTCGAACGTCGGCATGCCGTCCGCTCACTCCCTCAGCAGGGCGTCGATCGCCGGGTTGCCCCCGGCGGCGGGCAGGGCGGGCGCTCGCGCGGTCCGCAGCTGGCCCAGCAGGTCGTGTTCCAGGGCGGAGTGCGATCTGACCGTGCCGGTGAGGTGTTCGTCGATGCGGTCGCAGTCTTCCTTCAAGTCCATGGTCTTGCGGAAGAACCGCGCCATCGTGTGCCGAAGACCGGCCCCGCTGTCCAGCCCGGAACCGAGAAGCGTGCTCGCGGCCGTGTAACTGCTGTCCGATGCGCCCAGGCCCTTGCCGACCAGGTCGCCGCCCAGGCCGCGTGCCGCTTCGCCGATACGGGTCAGTTCCTCCGGGCGCACCTGGAGATCGGCCTCGCCGGGCTCGGGCCCGGTGCCGTCGGTCATGGTCCCCCCATGCCATCCGCTGGCGCGGCGGGAGGCATCCGCCGCGCGGCTACGATAGCGCACCGCGTACGCCCGCTCACAGGCGGCGTGTTCCGGTGCGGAACGCGGCCCGGCCCGGCCGTGTTCCCCAGGGGCGGGGCCGGTCGGGGGGCGGGGTCGGGGCGGGCGACAATGGGGAGATGACCGTGAGTCCCGCCTGTCTCGCCGATCCGCACGCGCGTTTCCCCGCCGAGCCGCCGCCCGAGGGGCCGCGGGAGATCGTCGTCCTCGGGTCCACCGGGTCGATCGGCACGCAGGCCATCGACATCGTGCTCCGCAATCCGCACCTCTTCCGGGTGACGGGCCTGTCCGCCGCCGGGGAACGGCTCGACCGGCTGGCCGGCCAGGCGCACCGCCTCCAGGTGCGGACCGTGGCCATCGCCAGGGAGGACCGGGCCATCGCCCTGCGCGAGGCGCTGCGGGCGCAGTACGGCGTCGGTCAGCCGCTGCCCGAGATCCTGGCCGGGCCCGACGCGGCCTCGCAGCTCGCCGCGAGCGAGTGCCACACCGTGCTCAACGGCATCACCGGCTCGATCGGACTCGCCCCCACCCTCGCGGCGCTCTCGGCGGGCCGGGTGCTCGCCCTGGCCAACAAGGAGTCGCTGATCGTCGGCGGCCCGCTGGTCACCGGCCTGGCCGAACCGGGGCAGATCATTCCCGTGGACTCCGAGCACTCCGCGCTCTACCAGGCGCTGCTCGGCGGCACCCCGCGCGAGATCGCCCGCCTGATCGTCACCGCGAGCGGCGGGCCGTTCCGCGGGCGGGGCCGGGCCGAGCTGGCCTCGGTCACCCCGCGCGAGGCGCTCGCGCATCCCACGTGGGACATGGGCCCGATGGTCACGATCAACTCCGCGACCCTGGTCAACAAGGGGCTCGAAGTGATCGAGGCGCACCTGCTGTTCGGCATCCCGTTCGGGCGGATCGAGGTGGTCGTCCACCCGCAGTCGTACGTGCATTCGATGGTCGAGTTCACGGACGGTTCGACCCTGGCGCAGACCGGGCCGCCGGACATGCGCATGCCGATCTCGCTCGGCATCGGCTGGCCGGACCGCGTGGCGGGCGCCGCGCCGCCCTGCGACTGGACCCGGGCGCACACGTGGGAGTTCTTCCCGCTGGACACCGATGCCTTTCCCTCGGTGCCGCTCGCCAGGAAGGTCGGTAGCCTCGGGGGTATCGCGCCCGCCGTGTTCAACGCGGCCAACGAGGAGTGCGTCGAGGCGTTCCTCGCCGGCACGCTGCCGTTCACCGGCATCGTGGACACCGTCGCGCAGGTGGTCGACGAACAGGGCGGTGACGGTTCCGGAACCTCCCTGACCCTCGGGGACGTCCTCGAAGCGGAGGCGAGGGCGCGAAGCCGCGCCCGGGAGCTGGCGGGGACGGCCCGCCGGACGACGACGGAGGCGACACCATGACGGCCCTGATGTTCATCCTCGGGATACTCGTCTTCGTCATCGGCCTGCTGTTCTCCATCGCCTGGCACGAACTGGGCCACTTCTCGACCGCGCGCATGTTCGGCGTCCGGGTGCCGCAGTTCATGGTGGGATTCGGGCCGACCATCTGGTCCAGAAAGCGCAAGGAGACCGAGTTCGGCATCAAGGCCATCCCGCTCGGCGGCTACATCCGCATGATCGGGATGTTCCCGCCCGGCGACGACGGCAAGCTCAGGAAACGCTCCACCTCGCCGTTCCGGGGCATGATCGAGGACGCGCGCGCCGCCGCCTTCGAGGAGTTGCAGCCGGGCGACGAGAAGCGACTGTTCTACACCCGCAAGCCCTGGCAGCGCGTCATCGTGATGTTCGCCGGGCCCGCGCAAAACCTCATCCTCGCCGTGGTGATCTTCCTCGGCGTGCTCATGGGCTTCGGCATCAACACCCAGACCACCACGGTCGCCACCGTCTCCGAGTGCGTGATCTCGCAGAGCGAGGAGCCGAGGGACTGCCGGGACACCGACCGGCCCGCCCCCGCGGCCGAGGCCGGGCTGCTGCCCGGGGACGTCATCGTCGCGTTCGAGGGCGAGCCCATCGAGGAGTGGAGCACTCTCCAGCAGCGCATCCGCGACACCACGGGCGAGGCCACGATCACCGTCGAACGCGACGGCGCCACGCTGGACCTGAGGGCCGACCTCATCCAGAACCAGGTCGCCAGGACCGACGGCGACGGCGGCTACGTCGAGGGCGAGTACGTCACGGCCGGCTTCCTCGGCTTCTCCCCGGCCAGCGGCATCGTCAAGCAGGACTTCCCGCAGGCCGTGGACCGCATGGGCGACATCATGACCACCGGCGTCGAGGCTCTCATCGACATCCCGTCGGAGGTGCCGGGGCTGTGGAACGCCGCCCTCGGCAACGCGGAGCGCGAGCAGGACTCCCCGATGGGCGTGGTCGGCGCGGCCCGCGTCGGCGGGGAGATCTTCACCCTCGACATCCCGGCGAGCCAGCAGGTCGCCACGGCCCTCTTCCTGGTCGCGGGTTTCAACCTTTCGCTGTTCCTGTTCAACATGCTGCCCCTGCTCCCGCTCGACGGCGGGCACATCGCCGGGGCCCTGTGGGAGTCCCTGCGCCGCAGGCTCGCCCGCCTCAGGAAACGGCCCGACCCGGGCCCGTTCGACGTGGCGCAGCTGATGCCCGTCGCCTACGTCGTGGCCGGCGTGTTCATCTGCTTCACCCTGCTGGTGCTGGCCGCCGACATCGTCAGTCCGGTCCGGCTCACCGGCTGATGTGCCCTAAGCTCGACTCCTGGAGCCCGCCCGTCCACACCGTAGGGTTGCACTGATCCAATGACAGCCATTTCGCTGGGAATCCCGTCCGTGCCGGCCAAGCTGGCCGACCGCCGCGTGAGCCGCAAGATCCAGGTCGGTTCCGTTGCCGTAGGCGGTGACGCCCCGGTCTCCGTGCAGTCCATGACGACGACGCGCACCTCCGACATCGGCGCCACCCTTCAGCAGATCGCCGAGCTGACCGCCTCCGGCTGCCAGATCGTCCGGGTCGCCGTGCCGACGCAGGACGACGCGGACGCCCTGCCCGTCATCGCGCGGAAGTCCGGCATTCCGGTCATCGCGGACATCCACTTCCAGCCCAAGTACGTCTTCGCCGCGATCGACGCCGGCTGCGCCGCCGTGCGCGTCAACCCGGGGAACATCAAGAAGTTCGACGACAAGGTCGCCGAGATCGCCAGGGTCGCCGGTGAGGCCGGGACCCCGATCCGGATCGGCGTCAACGCGGGCTCGCTCGACCCCCGCCTGCTGGCCAAGTACGGCCGGGCCACCCCCGAGGCGCTGGTGGAGTCCGCGCTGTGGGAGTGCTCGCTGTTCGAGGAGCACGGCTTCCGCGACATCAAGATCTCCGTCAAGCACAACGACCCGGTGATCATGGTGAACGCCTACCGGCAGCTCGCCGCCCGCTGCGACTACCCGCTGCACCTCGGCGTCACCGAGGCGGGGCCCGCGTTCCAGGGCACCATCAAGTCCGCCGTCGCCTTCGGCGCCCTCCTCAGCGAGGGCATCGGGGACACGATCCGCGTCTCGCTGTCGGCCCCGCCCGTCGAGGAGGTCAAGGTCGGCACGCAGATCCTCGAATCCCTCGGACTGCGGCAGCGCGGCCTCGAAATCGTCTCCTGCCCCTCCTGCGGCCGGGCCCAGGTCGACGTCTACAAGCTCGCGGAAGAGGTCACCGAGGGCCTCACCGGCATGGACGTGCCGCTGCGCGTCGCCGTCATGGGCTGCGTCGTCAACGGTCCCGGCGAGGCCCGCGAGGCCGACCTCGGCGTCGCCTCGGGCAACGGCAAGGGACAGATCTTCGTCAAGGGCGAGGTCGTCCGCACCGTTCCCGAGTCCAAGATCGTCGAGACGCTCATCGACGAGGCCATGAAGATCGCCGAGCAGATGGAGAAGGACGGCGTCCACTCCGGCGCCCCCGAGGTCACGGTGTCCTGATCCGGGCGATGCCCGCTGCCCGGGTACGGTCCACCGCGCCGCGTGGGCCGTGCCCGGGGTAGGGTGCGGTCCACCGCCACGTCCGCCGAGCCACGTCCCCCGATCACAAGGCCGCCTGCCCGTGCTCACCACGCCAACCGTTCGCGTCCTGCGCCCCTCCGCGCTCGGCGACGCCCTCGCCGTACTCAACGAGGACCCGGTGGCCAACGCCTTCGTGACCGCGCGCGTACTCGAATCCGGTCTCGAACACCCGTACCTCGGCGGCGACATGTGGGGCTACTACCGCGGCGGGCGGCTGGCCTCGCTGTGCTACGCCGGGGCCAACCTCGTGCCCGTCCGCGCCGACGCCGCGGCCGTCGACGCGTTCGCGGAACGCGCCCTGCGCCAGGGCCGCCGCTGCTCCTCGCTCGTCGGCCCCGCCGGCGCGACCGCGCGGCTGTGGACCCGCCTCGAACCCCACTGGGGCCCGGCGAGGGAGCTGCGCCCGCGCCAGCCCCTGCTGGCCACGCGCGCGACGCCCGCCGGCATCGCCCCCGACCCCCTCGTGCGGCGCGTGCGCAAGGACGAGATGGACCTGGTGTTCCCGGCCGCGGTCGCCATGTTCACCGAAGAGGTCGGCATCTCCCCGCTCAGCGCCGAGGACGGCGGCCTCGCCTACCAGTCCCGCGTGGCAGAAACGGTGGGCACCGGCCGCTGCTTCGCCCGGATCGAGGACGGCCGCGTCGTCTTCAAGGCGGAGATCGGCGCCGTCACCCCCGATGTGTGCCAGCTCCAGGGCGTCTGGACCGCTCCCGACCGCCGCGGCAGGGGACTGGCCACCGCCGGGCTCGCCACCGTCATCGCCCACGCCCTCGCCGAGACCTCGCCGGTCGTGAGCCTGTACGTCAACGACTTCAACGCGCCCGCCCTCGCCGTGTACCGCCGCCTCGGCTTCACCCGGTCGGGGACGCTGATGAGCGTGCTGTTCTGAACGCGGCGCCGCGCCCGCGCCCGCCGGACCATCCGCGGCCCAGGACGCGACGGGACGGCCCGGGCGCGTTAGCCTCCCCGCATGACAGCATCCGCCGCCGGGGACCCGGCCGCCGGCCCCGTCGCCATCGCGCCCCTCGACCTCGCGGCCAGAGTCGACGACGCCCTCGCCGTCCAGGCCCGGGCCTTCGGGCTCGGCGCGGAGGAGATCGGGGTGCGCCGGCACATCGTTCTGCGCCACATCGCGAGCCCCGGCGCGCGCGCCCTGGGCGCGACCGACGCGCGCGGCAGGCTCGTGGGCTTCGTCTACGGCATGCCCAACGACCGCGCGCAGTGGTGGTCGGGCGTCGTCGAGCCCTACCTGCGCAGGGCCGGGAACGACGCGTGGCTCGACGAGTCGTTCACCATCACGGAACTGCACGTCCTGCCCGCCTACCAGCAGCGCGGCATAGGCCGCGCGCTCATCACCTCCCTCACCGACACGGCCGCGGAACCCCGCTCGATCCTCTCGGCCATCGACACCGAGAGCCCCGCCCGCGCCCTGTACCGCAAGCTCGGCTACACCGACCTCGCGCGCCGCGTCATGTTCCCCTCCGCGTCGAGCCCCTACGCCGTCATGGGCGCCCCGCTACCGCTGCGCAGGTGACGCGTGAGCCACCCGTTTGGCGCCCGGTGCCCCGGCGGGGTTAGGCTCCCGCCCATGGCAGCCCGAGTCCAGTACCTGTCCGCCTCCCTGCTCAAGACGCTGCGCGAGGCCCCCGCCGATGCCGAGACCCTCAACCACCGGTTGCTGGTCCGCGCCGGCTACGTGCGGCGTTCGGCCGCCGGCCTCTGGAGCTGGCTGCCACTGGGCAAACGGGTGCTGGACAACGTGGCCCGCGTCGTCCGCGAGGAGATGGACGCCATCGGCGCGCAGGAGGTCCTGCTGCCCGCGCTGCTCCCCCGGGAGCCCTACGAGGTCTCCGGCCGCTACGAGGAGTACGGCGACCTGCTGTTCCGGCTCCGGGACCGCAAGGGCGGCGACTACCTCCTCGGGCCCACGCACGAGGAGATCTTCACCCAGCTGGTGAAGGACCAGGCCACCTCGTACAAGGACCTGCCGGTCATCCTGTACCAGATCCAGACCAAGTACCGGGACGAGGCCAGGCCCAGGTCGGGCATCCTGCGGGGCCGCGAGTTCCAGATGAAGGACTCCTACTCCTTCGACACCGACGACGAGGGCCTGGCCACCGCCTACCGGCTGCACCGCGAGGCGTACATCCGGATCTTCGCCCGGCTCGGCCTCGACTACCGGATCGTCTCGGCCGTTTCCGGCGCGATGGGCGGCTCGGCGTCCGAGGAGTTCCTGGCCCCCGCCGCCGCGGGCGAGGACACGTTCGCCTCCTGCGCCGCCTGCGGCTACGCGGCCAACACCGAGGCCGTCACGGTCACCGTGCCCCCCGCCGACCCCGCGGCCCACCCGCCCCTCGAAGAGCTCGACACCCCGGACACCCCCACGATCGAGACGCTCGCCGCCCACGTCGGCGCGCCCGCCTCGGCCACGTTGAAGAACCTGCTGGTGAAGGTCGACGGCGAGATCACGGCCGTCGGCGTGCCCGGCGACCGCGAGGTGGACCTCGGCAAGCTCGCCGAGCACCTCGCGCCCGCCGTCGTCGAGGTCGTCACCGCCGAGGACTTCGCCACCCGCCCCGACCTCGTCCGCGGCTACGTCGGCCCGCAGGGCATGGCGGGCAAGGCGTTCCCCTACATCGCGGACCCGCGGGTCGCGCCCGGCACGGCGTGGATCACCGGCGCCAACCGGCCCGACACCCACGCGCGCAACGTGGTGTGCGGCCGGGACTTCGAGGTCGACCGCTACCTCGATGTGGTGGTCGTGGAGCCGGGCGACCCCTGCCCGTCCTGCGGCGCGGGGCTCAGCCTCGAACGCGGCATCGAGATCGGTCACATCTTCCAGCTCGGCCGCAAGTACACCGACGCCTTCGCCCTCGACGTCCTCGGCCGCGAGGGCAAGCCCGTCCGCGTCACCATGGGCTCCTACGGCATCGGCGTCTCCCGCGCCGTCGCCGCTCTCGCCGAGCAGACCGCCGACGACCGCGGCCTGTGCTGGCCCAAGGAGATCGCGCCCGCCGACGTGCACGTCGTGGCCGCGGGCAAGGCCGTGCAGACGGAGCTGGCGCGGGATGTCGCGGAGCGGCTGGGCGCGGCGGGCCTGCGGGTCCTCGTCGACGACAGGGCCGGCCTCTCGCCCGGCGTGAAGTTCGCCGACGCGGAGCTGATCGGCGTGCCCACCATCCTCATCGTGGGGCGCGCCGCGCCCGACGGCCGCGTCGAGCTGAAGGACCGGCGCACCGGCGAGCGCGAGGAGCTGCCCGTCGACGAGGCGATCGAACGCCTCACCGCCGCCGGCTGACCCCCGCCGTCCCCGGGGCCGCCCGCGCGAGCGGCCCCGGGGGCTGGGCGAGATCCGGCGCTACAGCCAGGTCGCGAATTCGAGCAGCATCTCGCCCTCCGCGCGGCGGCCCGCCGCCAGGTGGCCCACGCCCGACTCCACCGCCCGGTACAGCGCCCAGCCGCGCAGCCGCTCCGCGTCGACCTCGACCGCGTCCGCCAGCCGCGTCACCCGGCGCCGCGTCACGGCGGGCGCGCCGGGCGACGCGGCCAGGTCGTGCAGCCGGTCGCGCACCAGCCTGGCCAGGTCCCAGGCGCGTTCGCCCACCACGGGCTCGGGCCCGGCCGCCAGCCACGGCGCCCGCCCGGAGTCCGAGGCCAGCACCGCGCCCTGCCGGAAGTCGCCGTGCAGCAGCAGCTGTTCTGGGGCGTCCGCCATCAGCGACTCGCGCAGGCGCAGGGCCTCGGCCACCAGCGGCCCGGCCTCCCCGTCCGCTGCGGCGAGCAGCGCGGGCTCCGACCGCGCCGTCCGGAGCGCCACCGTGGGGAACGGGTGCTCCGCGCCCGGGTCGATCCACAGCCGCCGCACCGCCGACACCGCCTCAAGCATCGCCTTCGCCTCCGGCAGGGCGCGCAGCGACGTCTCCCCGCGCAGGCGCTCCAGCAGCAGCGCGCCCTCGTCGGGCGCGCCGCGCAGCACGCGGACCGCGCCGTGGCCGTCCCAGCGCCGCAGCGCGGCCTCTTCGAGAGCCGCGGGCGCGCCGGGCGCGCACAGCTTCAGCGCCGCGCGCTCCCCGTCCGCGCGCCGCACCAGCACGGTCATGCTGCTGCGCCCGCCCGGCTCCGCGACCCGCTCGGCGGTCAGCTCCCAGCGGTCGAGCAGCCGTTCCACGAGGGCGGGCAGCTCAGCCAGCCAGTCAGCCGCCCCGGCCCCCTGGGCCCGGGCGAGCCGCCGGGGCGGACAGGGGGTGACGGCCGCCGCCATCGCGCTCACCGCCTCTCGTCCGCGTACTCGGCAAGACCGGGGAACGGCTCCCCGTGCCCGCGCCAGCGCGCCGCGCGCACCGCCGTCTCGCGCAGGGCCGCCGCGGCGGCGCCGCGCGCCTCTCCCGACGTGGCGAGCACGAGGTCCGCGTAGCAGCCGGCCAGGCGCGTCTCCAGCTCGACCGCCAGTTCCACCGCGCCGGCGCTGTCGGTGACCTCGAAGGGCAGGGCGTAGCCCGCGGCGGCGGCCACCGGCTCCCCACCGAGGTCGCGAACGGCCCGGTGCAGCTGGTCCCGGCGCGAACGGTGCGCGGTGTGCGCCTCGCGGGCCTCGGCGCCGCGCTCCTCCCCGATCCGGCCGCCGACCACGCCGTAGCCGTAGACCGCGGCGTGCTCGGCGGCGAGCGCGGCCTGAGTGGCCTCAAGGCGCCTGGTGTCCTCGCTCATGCGCGGACCTCGCCGAGCAGGTGGGCCTGGGCCGCGCCCGCGGCGGCCAGCGCCGCCAGCAGCCTGGCGAGTTCCGGCGGGGCGTCGGCCAGGGTGCGCAGCCGTTCCTCAGCGGCCTGCCGCTCCGCCGCGGCCAGCGCGGAGACCGCGCCCGCCGGTTCGCCGGGCACCCGCGGCACGTCGCCCTCGGGGCCGGCGCCCACGCCGTCGTCCGGGGCCGCCGAGGCGGCGTCCGCCTCGGTGAGCGCGCGCAGGTGGGCCGTGACGATGTCGCGGAAGGGGGCGAGCGGCCCGGCGAGGGCCGGGTGGGCGGCGGACGTCGCGTCGTAGCGCGCCAGGAGGGCGCTGCTGGCGCGCGCGGCGCGGCGGCGCAGGCCCGCGGCGGCCCCCGGGCCCGCGGCCCGCCCGCCGGCCCCGGCACCGCCGGACGACGTGCACCCGGTGAGGGCACCGGTCAGGAGGCAGCTCGCGAGCAGGGCGCGCCGGGGCACGCCGGTGGAGATGCCGAAGGACACGCCAGTGGACATGGCTTCCCCGACTCGTGGAGTGGACCGTAGGGCAGGCGGCGGCTCTCCTCGACGGCCGCACGCCCGGGGCGCGCGGGCCGGAGAGATCACCGCCCCGTGAGCGTACCTGTGCGCGGGGTCCATCCCGGCCCCGGCCCACCTCCCGGCGTGCCAGGTCCCGCGGGCCGGTCGGTCGGCGTACCGTGCCCGAGGCGCTAGGCTGTTGGGCGCGAGCGCCCGAGACGCGCCACCCCGACAACAGCACACGCGGCCGAGGAGTCACCCGGATGAGTTCCACCCAGATCGACAGGCTGCGGGAGTTGCTCGAACCGCTGGCCGGCAGCCGGGGGATGGACCTCGAAGAGGTGCGCATCACCCCGGCGGGCCGCCGGCGAGTGCTCCAGGTGGTCGTGGACCAGGACGGCGGCGTCGGCCTCGACGCCTGCGCCGAGCTGAGCCGCGAGGTCTCCGCCCTGCTGGACGAGGACGATGTGATGGGCGGCGCGCCCTACGTACTCGAAGTGACCTCGCCCGGCGCGGAGCGCCCCCTGACCGAGCCGCGCCACTACCGCCGTGCCGTCGGCCGCCTGGCCCGCCTCCGCCTGCGCGAGGGCGGCGAGGTGACCGCCCGGATCGTCGCGGTGGACGACGAGGGGCTTGATCTCGAAGTGCCGGGGGAGAAGGGCCGCAGGGCCACGGCGCGGCGGGTGGAGTTCACCGGCATCGCCGGGGCGCGGGTCGAGGTGGAGTTCAGCCGCAAGCCGGCTCGTGACGAGAGCCTGAAGGAGACGTAGTCGTGGACATCGACATGCAGGCCCTGCAAGGGCTCGTCCGGGAGAAGGAGATCTCCTTCGACGTGCTGGTGGAAGCCATCGAGTCGGCACTCCTGATCGCGTACCACCGCACCGAGGGCAGCCGCAGGCAGGCCCGGGTGGTACTCGACCGGAAGACGGGCCACGTGACCGTGTGGGCCCGGGAGGACGCCGAGGACCTGGCGGACGCCGAGGAGGGCGCAAAGCCGCGGGAGTTCGACGACACACCGCAGGGGTTCGGGCGGATCGCGGCCACCACCGCGAAGCAGGTCATCCTCCAGCGGCTGCGCGACGCCGAGGAGGACGTGACGTTCGGCGAGTACGCGGGCCGCGAGGGCGACGTGGTCGCGGGCATCGTCCAGCAGGGCCGCGACCCCAAGAGCGTGCTGGTCGACATCGGGCGCCTTGAGGCGATCCTGCCGCCGCAGGAGCAGGTGCCGGGCGAGGTGTACTCGCACGGTGCCAGGCTGCGCTCGTACGTGGTGCGCGTCGTGAAGGGCGCCCGCGGCCCCTCGGTCACCCTCTCGCGCACGCACCCCAACCTCGTGAAGAAGCTGTTCGAGCTCGAAGTGCCCGAGATCGCCGACGGCTCGGTCGAGATCGCGGCCATCGCGCGGGAGGCCGGGCACCGCAGCAAGATCGCGGTCCGCTCGCTGCGTTCAGGGCTGAACGCCAAGGGGGCCTGCATCGGCCCGATGGGCGGCCGGGTCCGCAGCGTCATGGCCGAGCTGCACGGCGAGAAGATCGACATCGTCGACTGGTCGGACGACCCGGCCGAGCTGGTGGCGAACGCCCTCTCGCCGGCCAGGGTGACCCGGGTCGAGGTGGTGGACGAGGCGGCCAGGTCGGCCCGGGTCACGGTGCCCGACTACCAGCTGTCCCTCGCCATCGGCAAGGAGGGGCAGAACGCGCGGCTCGCGGCGCGGCTGACCGGCTGGCGCATCGACATCAGGCCGGACACCGAGCAGAGCGAGCAGGACGCCGGGTGAGCGGCGCCCGGCGCGACCCGGGAATGCCGGCGGCAGGTCGGCTGTTCCCCTGAAAGCTGGCGTGGGCCCGCCCGATGGGCACGGGCGCACGGGGAGGTAGAATCTTGGTGTCTGGCCGGACACGCGCTTGCGGCTGCCCGGAACGTACATGTGTCGGCTGCCGGAAGCGCTCAGCCCGAGACGGCCTGCTGCGTGTGGTGGTGATCGAGGGTCGCTGTGTCCCCGATCTTCGCGGTACGCTGCCCGGTCGGGGTGCCTATGTGCATCCCACGCCGGCCTGTCTTGAGCTGGCTGTCCGCCGTCGAGCGTTCCCCAGGGCCTTGAAGGTGCAGGGGCCGCTCGACACGGGGGAGCTGCGGCAGGCGGTCGGTCAGGCGGCACCGTAGAAAATGCAAGGTGCGGACGTTCCGCACGAAGAGGTACCTCGCGAGTCGGAAGTAGGTCGAGATTGCGATGAGCACTCGATGAGTACGCGATGAGTACGCCCGTGAAGTAGCGAAGGTCCGGCGGACGACCCACCCCGGACCGTATAAGGAGCGAAGTGGCTAAGGTCCGGGTATACGAGCTCGCCAAGGAGCTCGGAGTTGAGAGCAAGGTCGTGATGGCCAAGCTCCAGGAGTTGGGTGAGTTCGTCCGTTCGGCGTCCTCGACGATCGAGGCGCCCGTGGTCCGCAAACTGACAGATGCCTTCAGCGGCGGCGGTGGCCGCCGCGCCCCGAAGCCGGGCGCGCCCTCAGGCCCGAGGCCTGGCGCCCCGAAGCCGGGCGCCATGACCCCGAGGCCGCCCGGCCCCAAGCCGGGCGCCCCCGCCGCGGGGCCCAAGCCGGGCGCCCCGCGCCCCGGCCCCAAGCCCGCCGCCAGGCCGGGCCCGGCCGCGCCGGAGTTCAGCGCGCCGCCCGCGAGCGGCGAGTCCGCCCCGCCCCGCCCCGGCGGCAACGCGCCGCGACCCGGTGGCGGTGGCGGCCAGCAGGCGCCGAAGCCCGGCAGCCGGCCGCAGCAGCAGACGCCGAGGCCGCAGGGCGGCAACGCCCCCAAGCCCGCGCCGGCCAAGCCGGGCGGCCCCAAGCCCGGTGGCCGGCCCTCGGGCCCCCGCCCCGGCAACAACCCGTTCTCGACCGGTGGTTCCACCGGTATGGCCAGGCCCCAGCAGGCGCCGCGCCCCGGCCCTGGACCGCGTCCAGGACCCGGTCAGGACCGTCCCGGCCCCCGGCCGGGCGGTGACCGTCCCGGCCCGCGCCCGCAGGCGCCCGGCGGCGGGCGCGCCACGCCCGGCAACATGCCGCGTCCGCAGGGCGGTCCCGCGGGGCCGCGTCCGGGCCCCGGCGGCAACCGGCCCAACCCGGGCATGATGCCGCAGCGGCCCTCGGCCGGCGGTCCCGGCGGTCGCCCCGGTGGCGGTCCCGGCGGTCGTCCGGGCGGCGGTCCCGGCGGTCGTCCCGGCGGTGGCGGTGGCGGCGGCTTCGCCGGCCGCGGCGGTCCCGGCGGTCGTCCCGGTGGCGGCGGTGGCGGCGGCTTCGCCGGCCGCGGCGGCGGCACGGGCACCGGCACCCGCCCGGGTGGCGGCGGTGGCGGCGGCTTCGGCGGCCGTCCCGGCGGTGGCTTCGGCGGCCGTCCCGGCGGCCCCGGTGGCCGCGGCGGCACCCAGGGCGCGTTCGGCCGTCCCGGCGGCCCGGCGCGGCGCGGTCGCAAGTCGAAGCGGCAGCGCCGCCAGGAGTACGAGGCCATGCAGGCCCCGTCCATCGGCGGTGTCATGCTGCCGCGCGGCAAGGGCGAGGCCATCAGGCTCTCGCGCGGCGCCTCGCTCACCGACTTCGCGGAGAAGATCAACGCCAACCCGGCGTCCCTGGTCCAGGTGATGTTCAACCTGGGCGAGATGGTCACGGCGACCCAGTCGGTCTCGGACGAGACGCTCACGCTGCTCGGCGACGAGATGAACTACACCGTCCAGATCGTCAGCCCGGAGGAGGAGGACCGCGAGCTGCTCGAGTCCTTCGACATCGAGTTCGGCGAGGACGAGGGCGGCGAGGAGGCCCTGACCTCCCGCCCGCCGGTGGTCACCGTCATGGGCCACGTCGACCACGGCAAGACCCGGCTGCTCGACGCGATCCGCAAGACCAACGTCATCGAGGGCGAGGCCGGCGGCATCACCCAGCACATCGGCGCCTACCAGGTGTCGATCGACGTCAACGGCGAGGACCGCGCGATCACGTTCATCGACACCCCGGGCCACGAGGCGTTCACCGCCATGCGTGCCCGCGGTGCCAAGTCGACCGACATCGCGATCCTCGTGGTGGCGGCCAACGACGGCGTGATGCCGCAGACGATCGAGGCGCTGAACCACGCCAAGGCGGCGGAGGTGCCGATCGTCGTCGCGGTCAACAAGATCGACGTCGAGGGCGCCGACCCGGCGAAGGTGCGCGGCCAGCTCACCGAGTTCGGGCTGGTGGCGGAGGAGTACGGCGGCGACACGATGTTCGTCGACATCTCCGCCCGCCAGGGCACGAACATCGAGGGGCTGCTCGAAGCGGTCGTCCTGACCGCCGACGCGGCGCTCGACCTGCGGGCCAACCCGGAGCAGGCGGCGCAGGGCATCGCGATCGAGGCCCACCTCGACCGCGGGCGCGGTGCCGTCGCGACCGTGCTGGTGCAGCGCGGCACGCTGCGGGTCGGCGACACGATGGTGGTCGGCGACGCCCACGGCCGTGTGCGGGCGATGCTCGACGACACCGGAAGGAACCTCTCCGAGGCCGGGCCCTCCACGCCGGTCCTGGTGCAGGGTCTGACCAACGTGCCGGGCGCCGGGGACAACTTCCTGGTGGTCGGCGAGGACCGCACCGCGCGGCAGATCGCCGAGAAGCGCGCCGCCCGCGAGCGGAACGCGGCGTTCGCCAAGCGCACCCGCCGGGTGTCCCTTGAGGACCTGGACAAGGTGCTCAAGGCGGGCGAGATCCAGCAGCTCAACCTCATCCTCAAGGGCGACGCGTCCGGTTCCGTCGAGGCCCTGGAGTCCTCACTGCTCCAGCTCGACGTCGGCGAGGGTGTCGATCTGCGGGTGCTGCACCGCGGCGTCGGTGCGGTCACCGAGACCGACATCGACCTCGCGGCCGGCTCCGACGCGATCGTCCTCGGCTTCAACGTGCGCGCCGAGGGGCGTGCCACGCAGGCGGCCGAGCGCGAGGGCGTGGACGTCCGGTACTACTCGGTCATCTACCAGGCGATCGAGGAGATCGAGGCGGCCCTGAAGGGCCTGCTGAAGCCGGAGTTCGAAGAGGTCGAGCTGGGCACCGCCGAGATCCGCGAGGTCTTCCGCTCCTCCAAGCTGGGCAACATCGCGGGTGTCCTCATCCGGTCCGGCGAGGTCAGGCGGAACACCAAGGCCCGCCTGGTGCGCGACGGCAAGGTCATCGCGGAGAACCTCACCATCGAGGGCCTGCGGCGGTTCAAGGACGACGTCACCGAGATCAGGGAAGGCTTCGAGGGCGGTATCAACCTCGGGAACTTCAACGACATCAAGATCGACGACGTCATCGCGACGTACGAGATGCGGGAGAAGCCCCGCGCGTGAGCAGGCGGCCGGGGCCGGTCGGCCGGGGGAAACTCCGTCGATCGGCCCCGGCCGTTCCCGTTACGATCATCGCTATGTATACCGGGACGTTGTCCTTCGACCTGCTGCTCGGCGACGTCCGCTCGCTGAAGCAGAAGCGCTCCGTGGTACGGCCGATCGTGGCGGAACTGCGCCGTTCCCACGAGGTCAGCGTGGCCGAGGTCGGTGATCAGGATCTGTACCGCCGAGCCGAGATCGGGCTGGCCGTCGTCTCGGGGGACGCGGCCCACCTCACCGAAGTCCTCGACCGATGCGAGCGGTGGATGGCCGCTCGACCCGAAGTGGAGCTGCTGTCCGTGCGGCGGCGCATCCACGGCGACCACGACGAATAGCACGACTGCGCGCCACCGAGCGGGCACGTGAGCAAGGAGATGGACCGATGGCGGACAAGGCGCGGGCGAAGAAGCTGGCCGACCTCATTCGCGAGGTGGTCGCCGAGAAGCTCCACCGGGACGTCAAGGACCCGAGACTCGGCACCCGGGTCACCATCACCGACACACGGGTCACCGGCGACCTGCGGGAGGCCACCGTGTTCTACACGGTGTACGGCGACGAGGCCGCCCGGGAGGAGGTCGCGGCGGGGCTGCGCAGCGCCAAGGGCGTGCTGCGGTCCGCCGTCGGGGCCGCCGCGGGGGTGAAGCACACGCCGAGCCTGGAGTTCGTCCCCGACGCGCTGCCGGAGAACGCGCGGAACCTGGACGACCTCTTCACCCGGGCGCGGGAACGCGACGAGCAGGTCAGGCAGGCGTCGGCAGGAGCCGAGTACGCGGGCGACGCCGACCCGTACGTGAAGGACGAGGACCGCGACGACCGCGACGGCGGCCCGGCGCGCGGCGAGGACTGAGCGGCCGATGAGCCACAGCGCACCCGACGGGCTCGTCGTCGTCGACAAGCCCGCCGGATTCACCTCGCACGACGTCGTCGCCGTGCTGCGCGGCGCCGCCCGCACCCGGCGCGTCGGGCATGCCGGGACGCTGGACCCCATGGCCACCGGCGTGCTCGTCGTCGGCGTCGGGCGCGCCACCCGGCTGCTCGGCCACCTCGCCCTGACCGAGAAGGAGTACGCGGGCACCATCAGGCTCGGCCAGACGACGGTCACCGACGACGCCGAGGGCGAGATCACCGGGAGCGCCGGTGCCCACGACATCGCCGGGGACGCGCTCGGTGCGGCGGTCGCCGACCTGACCGGGGACATCATGCAGGTGCCCGCGAAGGTCAGCGCCGTCAAGATCGACGGCCGGCGCTCCTACCACCGGGTGCGCGCCGGGGAGGACGTGGAGATCCCGGCCCGCCCGGTCACCGTCCGCTCGTTCACCGTCCACGAGGTCCGCGAGCTGCGGGCGGAGGACGGCACCCGGGTGACCGATGTGGACGTCGGCGTCGTGTGCTCGTCGGGCACCTACATCCGGGCGCTCGCGCGCGACCTGGGAACCGCGCTCGGCACCGGGGGGCACCTCACGGCGCTGCGGCGGCTGCGTGTGGGGCCCTACGGACTGGCCGCGGCCCACCCGCTCCAGCGCCTGCGGGAGGAGTTGACGGTGCTGCCGCTCGGTGAGGCCGCCGCGGCGGCGTTCCCGCGCTGGAACGTCGACAAGCAGCAGGCCGCCCTGCTGGGGAACGGTGCCAGGATCGCCACCCCGCCGCTTCCCGCGGGCCCGGTGGCGGTGTTCGGGCCCGACGACCGTTTCATCGCGCTGATCGACGCCGCGGGCGAGCGGTCGCGGAGCCTGGCGGTCTTCGCCTGACGCGGCCACCCGGCTGCCCGGCCACCGCTCCGGGTACCTTGGACCGGCAGGCCCACAGCGGTGGTTCACTGGAGACACGGCGAGGAGCGAACGGTGCAGCGCTGGCGTGACATGGCGGACATCCCTGAGGACTGGGGACGAAGCGTCGTCACCATTGGTTCGTACGACGGGGTGCACCGAGGGCACCAGCTGATCATCGGCAGGGCCGTGGCCCATGCCCGGGAGCTCGGCCTGCCGACCGTCGTGGTCACGTTCGACCCGCACCCCAAGGAAGTGACGCGGCCGGGCAGCCATCCACCGCTGCTCGCCCCGCATCCCCGGCGCGCGGAGCTGATGGCCGGGCTCGGGGTCGATGCGGTGCTCGTGCTGCCGTTCACCAAGGAGTTCTCCCAGCTGCCGCCCGCCGAGTTCGTCGTGAAGGTCCTCGTGGAGAAGCTGCACGCGCGGGCCGTCGTCGAGGGGCCCAACTTCCGCTTCGGCCACCGCGCCGCGGGCACGGTCGGGACCCTCGCGGAACTGGGCGGCACCTACGGCTTCGACGTCGTGGTCGTCGACCTCGTGGAGAGCGGCGCGGCCGGCGGCGGAGAACCGTTCTCCTCGTCCCTCGTCCGGCGCCTGATCTCCGAGGGCGACGTGCGCGGAGCGGCCGAGGCGCTGGGCCGTCCGCACCGCCTCGAAGGCATCGTGGTGCACGGCGCACGCCGGGGGCGCGAGCTGGGCATTCCCACGGCCAACCTCGACACCGTGCCCCACTCGGCCGTTCCCGCGGACGGCGTGTACGCGGGCTGGCTCACCGCGGCGGGGGAACGGATGCCCGCGGCGATCTCGGTCGGTACCAACCCGCACTTCGGCGGCACTCGCAGGACCGTCGAGGCGTACGCGCTCGACCGCACGGACCTCGATCTGTACGACCAGTGGGTGGCCGTCGACTTCCACTCGTTCGTGCGCGGCCAGCAGGCGTTCGACACGCTGGAGGAGCTGCTCGACCGCATGGGTGAGGACATCCGCCGGGTACGGGAACTGACCCGGGAGAGCTGACCCGGACCCGTGGGAACGGGCCCGGGCCGGCGGCTCAGCGCGGCGGCTGCTGCGGCCAGGGGCCCGGCTGCTGCGGGTAGCCGTACGGCTGCGCCGGCGGTTGCGGGTAGCCGTACCCGTGCTGCGGGTACCCGTAGCCCTGCTGCGGTGCCTGCTGCGGGTAGCCGTACCCTTCCGCCGACGGCTGCCCCTGGCCGGGCAGCGGCGGGGCCATCTGCGGAGGCATCCCGCCGTCCTGGGTCCACAGCCCCTGCTCCTGCTGGACCCGCACGAAATCCTCGGCGATCAGCGCGGCGAGGTCGAAGTACGCCTGCCGCGTGCGCGGACGCAACATGTCCAGGTCGAGTTCGGCGCCGGCCGCCAGATGCTCGTCGAACGGGGCCACCACCACCCCGCGGCACCGGGTCCTGAAGTGGGCGACGATGTCCTCGACCTTCACCAGCTTGCCGGTCTCGCGGACCCCGGAGATCACCGTGACGCTGCGCTGCACCAGACCGCCGTAGCCGTGGGCCGCGAGCCAGTCGAGCGTGGTGCTGGCGCTGCTCGCGCCGTCGACCGAGGGCGTGGACACGATGATCAGCTGGTGCGCCAGGTCGAGCACGCCGCGCATCGCGCTGTACAGCAGGCCCGTGCCCGAGTCGGTGAGGATGATCGGGTACTGCTTGCCGAGCACGTCGATGACGCGGCGGTAGTCCTCGTCGTTGAACGTGGTCGAGATCGCCGGGTCCACGTCGTTCGCGAGGATCTCCAGGCCCGAGGACGCCTGCGAGGTGAACCGCCGGATGTCCATGTAGCTGTTGAGGTACGGGATGGCGCCCACCAGGTCGCGGATGGTGGCGCCGGTCTCGCGCCGCACGCGGCGGCCGAGCGTTCCCGCGTCCGGGTTCGCGTCGATGGCGATGACCTTGTCCTGCCGCTCGCTCGCGAGCGTCGCGCCGAGCGCGGTCGTCGTGGTCGTCTTGCCGACGCCGCCCTTGAGGCTGATGACCGCGATGCGGTAGCACGACAGGACCGGTGTGCGGATGATGTCCAGCTTGCGCTGCCGCTCCTGCTCGGCGGCCTTGCCGCCGATGCGGAACCGGCCTCCCGGCCTGCTCGCCGGCTGTGAACGCGCCCGGTTCCGGCGCTTGTCCTGGAGCAGCCGGTCCGAGGACAGCTCCACGGAGGCGGTGTACCCGAGGGCGCCGGGCTGCATCTGGGCCGCGTACCCCTGCTGGTCCGGCCGGGCGGCGTCGGCCATGGGCGGCTGGTCCTGACCGGGCCGCGGTTGCTGGGGCGGCTGGACGAACGGTGCGGGCAATCCCGGTTGCTGCTGCGCCGGTTGCTGCTGCGCCGGTCCGTTCTGCTGCCACGGCGTCGGCTGCTGCTGGTGGGCTTGCCGCGGGGCCGGCTGCTGGTGGGCTTGTTGCGGAGCCTGCTGCTGGGGCGCGAAGGGCGCGGGCGCTGCTCCCGGTTGCTGCTGCGCCGGTCCTGGCGGCAGCCCGAACGGCTGCCGCGGCCCTTGCGGTTGCTGGTGCGGCTGCTGCTGGTGGTGCGGAGGCGGATATCCGGCGGGGGAGGCGGCATGCGGCTGCCCGAACGGCTGCTGCCCGGCGGGCCCCGGCGACTGGGGAGCCGCGGGCTGCGGTGGCGCACCGGCGAACGGGAACGGCCCGGCGGCGCGCGGATCCTGCCGGGGAGCGCCGCCCGGCTCCTGCGCCGCGGGCGCCGGGGGCGGCTGAACGGGCGCGGGCGCCGGGGGCTGGGCGTGCGGAGGGCCCTCGGCCGCGTTGGGCGCGGGCGGCGGGCCGAGCCCGAGGGGCGGCGCGGGCGGCCCCGCCGCTGCCGGGGACCGGTCCGCCTCGCCGGTCGCGGCCTCCGGCCGGCCGGCTCCTGAGCCGGAGTCGGCCCCATCGGCCCCGCTTTCGTCGGCTCCCTCGGAGCCGGGGGCGCCGGGCTCCGCCGCGGGCCGGGGGAACTCGGTGCGGGCGCCGCCGAATTCCTCGGGCCCGGCCTCGTCGGGCGGGGGAGTGAAGGTGTAGTCGGGGCCGAGTGGTTCGGCGCCCTCCTCGTCCTGGGCCGCGGCGGCCGGGGCCGCCGGAGCGGCGGGTCCCGTGGCCGCGGGCGCGGCCGGGTCCGCCCGGGGCGCGGTGGCGGAGGCATCCGCCGGTTCGCGCTGCGCGGCCGGAGGGGGAGGGAAGCCGGGGGGAGCCGAGGGGGGCGGCGGCGCGGACCCGGCCAGGAAGGCGGGAGGCAGGGGCGGCAGCCCGGCCGGTGCGGGACCGGGGGGCGCGGCGGCCAGCCTGGGGTCCTGGGAGCCGGGGGGCGGTCCCTGCGCCGGCGGCGCGGGGGTCTCGCCGGTGGCCCTGCGCACGGTCGCGGGCGAGATCTGCATCGTCGCCCCGCTCACCACGTCGCCTGGGCCGTCGTCCCGCGGCTGCTCGCGGGGCGGCGCCGGCCGCTCGTCGCGCGGCTGTCCGGACGGTTGCTGTCCGGATGTGCCGCCGCCTCCCGAATACCAGGCGGGCGGGGTGTAGTCGATGGTGAACTGCCCCGTGCTCTCCGACTCCTCCTCCTGGAGATCGGCATCGGGGTGTTCGTCGGCGGAGGTGTCCTCCCCGTGACGAACCCTGTCCCGATCGCTGTCCACGACGCCTCCCGCTGCTGGTCCTGCTACCTGATCCGCGCCTTTGAGGCCGCTGTGCGGAGGCCGGGCCCCGTCACCCGGACGGTTCCCCGGGTGCGGACACAGGTCGTTGCCGGGGCACGTCTCACGCGCCCACCCTCACCCTAAACGCCATGGGCGAACTCGCCCTAGTCCTCCCCGCGTGCCCCCCGGCCGACCGCCGCGCGAAGCAGGACAAAACGCCGCGGTGCCCGGCGTGGGGCCGCGCGGCCCGGCCCTGCCGGAACGGGCGGGCAACGCGGCGCCCGGCCGCGCGGCCCGGCCGTTCACCCGGCCAACATCCCTACCGGGTCTGCGAGTCCGGCACGTCGATGTCGAACTCCCCGTCCCGTGCGCCCAGGACGAACGCCTCCCACTCCGCGGCCGTGAACCGCAGCACGGTGTCGGGGTCCTTGGAATTCCGCATGCCCACGCCCCCACCGGGCAGGTACGCGATCTCCACCTTCTCGTCCTCGGGCCCGCCCGGCGCGCTCAGCCACTCCACGCCCGAAATGTCGAGCGAGTACAGCTCGTCCTTCTCGCGTTCCTTCCGCGCGGCGATCTCTTCCGGTGTCTCGGTGGCGGCCATGAGCCGTGCATCCCTTCGGTCGGCGGCACATCGAAAGCACAACGAATGCGTGCCCGCGATCGTAACGCGGCGCACCGGCGCGAGTACGGGCCAGGACCGCGCCTTCACCGCCCCCGCAACCACCAGTCCGCGCCGAGCAACAGCACGAAACCGGCGACGAGTACGGCCATGCCGAGCCGGGTGCGACCGCGGCGGCTCATCTCGATCACCGCGCCGGACAGGACGAACGCCGCCCCGTACAGGCCGACGGACCGCAGGGACGAACCGTCGCCCAGCTGCATGACGAGCACGACGGCCATGGCCGTCATCGCGCACCCCGCGATCGCCATGCGCAGCCGCCTGGCCTGGCGCGGGCTGAGCCCCTGCTGTGGTGAAGTCACGCCAGCAGCATAAGTCTTCGCGCCCCGGTCATTCCGTCGTCCGGTCCAAACGGCTCGGGGCGCCGAGCAGCCCCACCTCGCTGTCCGTCGGCACCAGCCGCACCAGCCGCCGCGCCGAACGCGTGCACCACAGCGTCGCGTTCTCCGCGAACGTCGGCAACGCCCCCGCCTGCACCTCGGGCAGCGCCAGGATCCGGCCCACGACGCGCGCCTCCTCCGGCGAGATCTGCTGCACCCCGACCAGCGAGGCCCGTTCCACGAGCCGGTGCGTGGCCTGACTCAGATACGGCAGCAGCGTCAGCACAGGCTGCCACGGCGCCGAGGCCACCCGGCTGCGCGGCGGCCTCGTCCCGCAGTCCCGCACCACGAGCACCGGGCTGCCCAACGCCGCGCCCACCGGCGGCACCCGGCCCACGTCGTGCAGCGTCATGCACTCAAGGCCGCCGTTCGCGGCCTGTGCCAGCCGGGCCCACAGGCGCGGGCGCCCGGTCTCCACCACCACCCGCGCGCCCGTCGCGACGGCGCGCAGCGCCAGCACCTGCGCCGTCCACAGGCCGCCGATCAGCACCATGTCGAACGGCACCGGACGGTGGATGCCGAGGACCGCGGGCCGCGACCGGCTGTCCACGCCGATGATGATCCCGTCGTCCCCCACGGGCAGCGAGAGCGCCGAAAGCTCCGCCGCCGAGAGCACGTGCCCCGAGCGGCCCATCAGCGCGCACCGCCCAGCGGCAGCGTGGCCTGCACCCCCGGCAGCTGCCGGCGGTCCATCCTGGCGAGCACCAGCCGCGCCCCCCGCGCGGCGCGCAGCAACTCCCGTCCTGCCGCCTGCACTTCACCCTCCGCGCGGCCGGTGATCCGCACATGCCCGCTCAGCACGGCGGACTGCCTGCCCTGGCCCCTGAGCGTCAGCGCGAACGTGGTGGCGAACGCGGGCAGCGACGTCAGCAGCGCCACCAGGCCGGGAAGCGGCGTCGCTCCGGGCCCGAGCACAGGCCAGCGCGTCACCTCGAACGTGGTGTGCCACCGGTCGTCGCACCGCCACACCCGCTGCCCCTCCTCCGTACGCCGCGCGCGCGGCCCGTCCCCCTGCCCCACCAGCGCCGTCGCCGCCGGGCTCGAACTCGCGCACGCCGCGACGGCCGAGAGCAACTCCGCCTCCGAGAGGACCGTCGCCGTGAACCCCGCACCGGCCAGCCTGCTCGCCAACTGGTCGGCCGCCCGCGTCAGACACCGCTGAGCACCCACCAGCCCGCCGCCGCGCTCCGCCACCGCCCCCGGGCACAGCTCCGGGTCGAGCCGCAGCGCGACCCAGGTGAGCCGCAGCGCCGGGGCGTCCTCCTGGCCCTGCACCAGCGCGTAACTCGTCCCCGCGACCGACCGGTCCGGCAGCACCGGGGTCGGCGCCGGCTGCGTGTACTGCACCGTCTGCACCGCGTCCAGCCGTATCCCGTCCGTGTGCAGCGCGTCGAACAGCAACGACAGCGGCAGTGGCCGCGCCGCCCGCCCCGGCTGGAGCGGCGCGTGCGTCGCCTCCACCCGCAGCACCGCCGTCAGCGTGCCGCCGGCCGCCGCCATGCCCACCTCGCGCCGCTCCCTCCCGTCACGGCCGCCGCGCGCCGCGAACGCGAACGTCTCAAGACCGGGACGGCACTCCTCGGCCAGCGCGAACAGCGGATCGCCCCCGGAACCCGACGCCCGCGCCGCCTGCCGCCGCTGGCGCCGCAGCGCCAGCCAGGACGCGGCCCACGCCGGCAGCGGCTCCCCCCGCCGCCACGCGACCACCGCGAGCACGAGCAGGCCCACCGGCAGCGCGGCGAGCGCGACGACCCCCCAACTCCCCGCCGCCCAGCCGCCCCACACCAACGCGCCCGCGGCCTGGACGCACAGCAGGGCCCCCAGCGGCAGCGTGCCGCCCGGCCCGGAAAGCGCCCGCGGCACCACGCCCCGCTCCGGGGCGTCCTGGCCACGTGACGCGTCGTTCGCCGCGTCCGTCCTCATCAAGCCCCCTCCTGACGGTAACCGAAGCATCACCCGGCATAGTAGGACCTCGGTCCGACAACCGGTCACCGGCAGGGGGGAGCGGTCGCCCATGGCATCGCGCAAGGACGAACTGAACGCCTACACGTTCGCCAAACGGCGGACGGTCGCAGCGTTCCTGCAACCCGCGCCGACCGTGACCGAGGAGGGCGCGCCACGGCCGCTGCGCGCCGTCGTGCCCGGGGCCGTCGTGGGGGCGCTGATCCTGGCCGGGTTCGGGGCGTGGGGCATGTTCCGCCCGTCCGTGCCCGAGAACTGGGACGAGCCCGGGCGCCACGTCATCATCGGCAGCGACTCCACCACCCGCTACGTGGTCCTGGAGACCGGCGGGCGGGCCCAGCTCCACCCCGTCCTCAACCTCTCCTCGGCCCGCCTCCTCCTCGACGACACCGACGACCTCAGCATCGTCGACGTCGACGAGAGCGAACTGGACAGCGGGCGCGTCCCCCGCGGCCCCACCCTCGGCATCCCCTACGCGCCCGACCGCCTGCCCGCGCCGGGCGACGTGGCCGAGGCCAAGCGCTGGGCGGTCTGCCAGCAGCCCGGCGGAGACGGCACGGCGGTGCAGCAGGCGGCGTTCGTCCTCGGCGACCGCGACGCCGGGCGGGTGGACGGCGAGGGGCGCCTGACCGGCCGCGAGGCCCTGCACGTGCGGGGCGAGGACGGCACCCAGTACCTGATCGACGGCTCCGGCAGGAGATATCCGATCGGCGAGGAGGACCCGCAGGCCCGCGACACGCTGCTGCGCCTCCTCACCCGCGGCGCCCCGCAGCCGGTGACCGACGCGTGGCTCGCGACGTTCGACGAGGGCGACCCCCTCGCGTTCCCCGCCCTGCCGCCCTCCGTCGGCACCCGCGCCGGGGTCCCGGGACTCGCCGCCGAGGCCGACGTGGTCGGCACGGTCCTGCGCGCCCCCACCGGCGCGGGGCCGCAGCACTACGTCGTCCTGCCGGGCGAAGTCGTCCCCGTCTCCGACCTCACCGCCCACCTCACGCTCAACCACCCGGCCACCGACGTGCTCAACCAGAACAACACCGCCATGGACATGGGCGCCCAGAGCTTCACCCCGGGCCCCGCCGAGGAGAGCCTCGACGCCGACTGGCCCGAGGCCGTCCCCGACCAGGTCAACGGCGGCGGACGGAACGCTCTCTGCTCCGTCCTCCTCGGCGTCGACGCCGAGGACGGCAGCACGGAACTCGCCACCTGGGCCGGTGAGGCCTACCCGGCGACCATCGCCTCCGGCTCCGCGAACGCCTACGTCACACCGGGCTCCGGACTCCTGTACCGCCAGGTCCAGGGCGAACAGGCCGAGGCCGGCAGCGTCTTCCTCGTCACCGACACGGGACTGCGCTACCCGGTCCAGGCGACCGCCACCGGCGACGAGGCCGACCAGGCCCACCTGCGCCTGGGCTACGGCGACGTCACGCCCGTGCCCGTACCCGCGGCCTGGTCGCAGTTCCTGCCCACGGGACCGCGCCTCGACACCGCGGGCGCCAAGCAGCCGCAGGGGTCGTGACATGCGCGTTCACCAGCCGCACCGACCGCTGCGCGCGGGCGTCGCACTGGTCATGACCGGCCTCGTCGCGTTCACGGGAGCCCGCGCCGCACAGGCCGACGGCGGCCGGTGCACCTTCCCCGCGGAACCCATAGCGGAACGCCCCTGGGCACTCCAGCGCCTCCTGCTCGACCAGGCGTGGGAGCACACGAAGGGTGCCGGCGTCAGCGTCGCCGTCATCGACAGCGGCGTGGACGTCACCAACCCGCAGCTCGCCGACGCCGTCGCCGCCGACCGCGGCGCCGATCTCACGGACGCGGACGGCGACAGCACCACCGACACGGTCGGGCACGGCACCAAGGTCGCGGGCATCATCGCGGCCCGCGCGCACCCGGACACCGGATTCGTGGGCCTCGCCCCCGAGGCGACCATCGTCCCCATCCGCCAGAACAACGCCGACGGCAGCAGCAACGTCGCCACCCTCGCCGCCGCCATCCGGCACGCGGTGGCCCAGGACGTGGACATCATCAACGTCTCCCAGGACACCGAGGCGCCGCCGGGCGAGGGCTCCGCGCTCGAAGTCGCCGTGCGGGAGGCACTCGACGCGGACATCGTGGTCGTCGCCTCGGTCGGCAACGAGGGAGCCGACGGCGAGCGGCGGCGCACCTACCCCGCCGCCTACGAAGGAGTCCTGGCCGTCGCCGCGTCGGACCGCAACAACGAACGGGCGCCGTTCTCCCAGTCGGGCGACTTCGTCGGCATCGCCGCGCCGGGCGTCGACATGGTCTCCACCGTCCCCGGCGGCGGCCAGTGCGTCGACAGCGGCACGAGCTTCGCCGCGCCCTACGTCTCCGGCTCCGCCGCCCTGCTGCGCGCCGCGCGTCCGGACTGGAGCGCCCGGGAGGTCGTCGCCCACCTCCAGCAGACCGCGGAACGGGCCGCGCCCGGCCCCGATCCGCTCACCGGCTGGGGTGTGGTCGATCCCGTCCGGGCCCTGCGCGAGGCCGGCGGCGACCCGGCGGACGCTCCGGTCCCCGACCCGCCCGCTCCCGCACCCCCCGCCCCCGAGGTCCCGGAGCTGAGCCTGGGGGAGACCCACGCGGAACGCGCGGAACGGCTGGGCACCTTCGTCATCCTGACCGGAACCGTCCTGGTCGCGGCCCTCGCGGGCGCGGCACTCATCCACCGCGACTGGCGCCGCCGATCGCGCCGAGTGGGCCGATAATCCGTCCGGCCAAAGGACTTGTGAGCGATTCCGCAGTGTGACCACCTTGCATCAATGCGGAGTGATCGGCATAGGATGGGTACTCCACGGTGACTGAGGGGGCGCCGCTGGAAGGGGGTGGGATGCCGGAGAACGCATACCGTCCGGAAGGTCGGTCCGAAGCGATTCCGACGCGTTGCCTCGCCCTCGTGAGACGGATGAAGTCGAGTGTCCCGATCGGCGGAACTCCGGGCGAGGCCCGAGCCGATGCCGAGATATGTCGTTGATCGTGCAGGTCGCGGCAGCGGGAAAACCAGGCGGGCGGTGGAGAACGCGCCGGCAGAGGCACGGTGCGGGACCGGGACCTGTCAGGGATCAGTGGTCGTATCGCTCGGCACCGCCGGGCGTACGACGACAACGGTGAGCAGATGAAATCCATTGGGGAGGGACGGAATGTCCGACGCATTGCCGGATGGCGATCTCCGGAAGAGCGATGAAACCATCCGGACGTTGCTCAACTCGCTCGACCAGGAGGTCGAGTTGCTGAACCGGAGCCGAGGCAAGATCTCGGAGGCCAACGCGCAGGTGTCCGCGGGGTGGGCCGGGGACGCGGCACGGCAGTTCGCCTCCGGGCAGGGCGACGTGTCGCTCAACCTCGACCGCCTGATCACGGCGTTGCGCAACATGCGCGAGTTGGTGCAGCTGAGCCGGGACGACTTCACGAACGAGGAGCAGGAGCAGATCGCCGAGATGCAGCGTGCTCACTCCGGTCTCGCGAACATGTCGAGCCGCGGATTCGAGCACCTCGCGTAACGGCTCCCGGACACTGACCAGAACACAGGAAGGAGACAGCTCATGTCGGACATCAGTGTGAGGTACGCCGCGCTCAGCGGCGGTTCCGAAGGGCTGAGTGCCGAGGAGCAGGCGTTTCTGGCCCGGCTTGAGGCGCTGCAAGCCGCCCTGAGGTGGGTGGCGGAGGGCTGGACCGGCAACGCTGCCACCGCGTTCGACGCGAACATGCGGGTGTTCTCCGAGGAACTGGAGAAGCTGCGCGTCGTTCTAGGGCAGACCGGCAACGCGCTGGACACCGCCGGGATGAGCTACCGCGCCGTCGACGTCCGGGGCGCCGGCCGCTTCGGTTACTGAAGCGGGCGCGTCAGCGTGAGTACCAGGGCCGTCGGCCATCGGTCGGCGGCCCGCGTCGCCTCAGCTCCGGTCCCGGTCCGCGCGCGCCGTTCCAGGCATGAGTCGGGGGCCGGCTCGCGGTTCTCGTCGAGAGCGTTTCCGCCGGGGAGTTGTGAGCGATTCCGCAGTGTGACCGCCTTGCGTCAGTACGAAGCGACCGACATAAGATGGTGGCCCACGGTGACTGAGGGGGCACCGTGGGAGGGGAGGGCGAAATGACGGACGATCCATACCGGCCGGCAGGTCAGCCTGACTTGTTTCTCCCGGACGGTGAACTCAGCGAATTCGTCGGCTGGCTGGAATCCGCGCTCGAATCACTGCGCGACTCCCGGCTGACACCGGAGCAGGTCAACGCGCTCAGCGCCGAAGCCGGCCAGTTCGGCCAGTCATCCGCGGCAGCGGCGTTGTTCACGCGCTACGAGGAAGTGCGGGCCCGGCTGGAGAGTTTCGTGCGCGTCCAGCAGGACGCGATGGAAATGCTCGGCATCACCACGACACTGATGGAGAACGACTACCAGGCCACAGAGGTGGAGCAGGTCGAGCGTCTCCATCACATCGTCGCTGGCATGACCGAACTGTATACGACACCGGGATCGACGCCCGAAGGCAGGGCGCCCGGGGGCGGCGGTTCGGCCGTGGCGGATTGAGAGGGGAGGGTGTGTCGTGAGTGGGCATTATGGGAGTTCGCATGCTGATCTGGCGGCGATGATTTCGGGCGCGAATGCCGAGGGTGTGTGGGCGCGTGCTGAGATGTTGTTGCGGATGGCGCCGGTGCTGCGGGAGGTGGGGGACCTGGTGGCGGCGCGGGTGGCGGGGATGGAGTGGCAGGGGCTGGCTGCTGAGATGATTCTTGAATGGGGTGATCATTTCCGGCGGGAGTCTTTGGCGTTGAGCGAGTTCGCGGCGTCGGTGGGGAAGGGGATGCAGGTCGCGGGGCAGGCTTTGGCGGAGGCGCAGGCGTCGATGCCGGCGACGCGTCCGGCGCCGTTGGTTCCGTTGGCCGAGGCGGGTCTGTTCGATCAGACGATGGCGGAGCTGGATCGGCAGGAAGCGATTCAGGTGATGAACCGCCTCGATTCCTCCTACCAGTTCGCCGCCGAACTGATGCACCACGCCCCCGAGCCTCGCTTTGAGCCCCTTGCGCGTGGTGATCGCGTGCTGCTGCCAGCCGAGAGCACTTCGCCGCAGGGAACGAACGGGGCGGGGCCCGGAAGAGACGCTCCCGTCCCCAGCGCTATGTATGTAGCGTCTTTCTCGGGAATGCCCGAAGAGCTGAACAACCGTGCCGGTGGGCAGGATGGACTTTCGCCCGAGGCCTTGGACGGAACGTCCGGTCATCACTCGGCTGTCCATGCCAGGGATCCGGGGGTTGCGCCACCCCCACGCGCCGCTGACGACAGTATTGGGACTTCGCTCGACTCGACTAGTGGCGTCGTCAACCCGCACAGCCCGCCTGTGCCGACACAACCGGTTCTTTCCAGCACCCCTGAGTCGCCGGGGGGCACACTGGACAGTTTGCATCTGGCTCCGAGAAGTGGATTCCAGCAGAGACCTGGCTCAGCTGGCATGCCTCTTCCTCCGGGTAATGGAGTCTTGCCCCCCGGGTCGTTCGCTGTGCGGGATCGTCCTTTTGCGGAAGGGCGGTCGACGCCCGGAACGGCGGGCCCTCAGGCTGCTGTGACCGGTCCCTCTCCGACACGGGCGGGAGAAGGGACGTCTCAGGGACCGCTGTTCGGGCGCCCAGCTGTTGGCTTTCCGGGCGGCGGAACCCCTCAGAACGTGCCCACCACCGGTATTGTCGGCGGTACGCATCGGCCGCCGGATGCATGGGGCCGAGGCATTTCTTCTGCCGGAGTCGTCGGGTCCGGTACACGGCCGGCGTGGCGTGATCCAGCGACTGGAGTGGTTCGCGGCCCCGGAGGCACTCTTGTCAGCCAAGGGCTGAACGGGCCAGGATCACCACGAACGTCCCCCGGCCCGAAAGGCGACGCAGCCGGTACACCCATGCCAGGGAGCGCCAGGACAGCAGGGGTCGGCATTACTGGCCGCCCTGCCCAGCGCGCGGCACGTCGCTGGCGCAAGGTGCGGGGAGAAGGCACCGAGCAACGGAACAAGGACTCGTGAATCCATGTTTTCTCTTTCTCGCACTGCCTCACGACGTGAGCGAGTAGTGGGTGTCGTCCTGGTTGGCCTGTTGGCGAGCGGGGGCGTGGTGGCCCCCCAGGCAACGGCCGAAGAGACACGAAGCCCCTGGTACATGGATGCCATGCGCATGGATCAAGTGTGGCAGCGCGCACAGGGAGAGGGAATCACTGTCGCGATGCTGGACACGGGTGTCGACGCGTCGCTGCCGACCCTGGAGGGGCGAGTCCTGGAAGGGGTGGATCTCACACGCGGTGGTGAAAGTGCGCATACGGATACGGCTGGGCACGGAACGATCATGGCCGGACTCATCGCCGGAAGCGGCACTGGGAACGGTATTGCGGGATTGGCCCCGAGTGTGCAAATTCTCCCTATCCGGGTGAGTGCCGCCAGTGTGGACTTTGGCTTGGAAGAGCGCTGGTCGAGAGCGATCGAGTACGCTATTTCATCAGGTGCAGACATCATCAGCATCTCGCTGGCGAAAGAGCAGTTCGGCAGTATCCCTGAGTTGGAAGCGGCCATTGCGTCGGCCGCGCGCAATGACATCCTGATCTTCGCGGGGAGCGGAAATGAGGGCGATGGTGCGAACACCCTGATGGTGCCCGCTGCGCTTGATGGTGTGGTGGGTGTGGGGGCTGTGGGCCAGCAGGGCGGGTGGGCGGACTATTCGACGTACGGTCCGCAAGTGGCGTTGGCCGCGCCGGGGGACGGGGTGCCGGGGCGGTGTCCGGATGGGAGTCATCAGCCTGCTTGCATCATGGAGCGTGGAGGAACGAGTGCAGCGACCGCGCTTGCGTCTGCTTCGGCTGCGTTGATCTGGTCGGCGCATCCGGAGTGGACGAAGAATCAGGTTCTGCGGGTGATGCTGGAGACGGCTGATGGGCCTGAGGGTGCCGAGCGGGATGACTTTGTCGGTTACGGGATGGTGCGGCCGGACCGGGTGATTCTCGATGGTGAGGGTGATCCGGGGGATCCGGATGTCAATCCGTTGTTCGAGGAGTACGAGGCCGCGCTCGATCCGCCGGCGTCTCCCGAACCCGAGCCGGAGGCCGCGCCGGAGCCCGAGAGGGCTCGTGGAGAGGGCGGCGACGCGTTGGAGGTCCCTCTGGCCGGGGCCGGGGCGGCGAGCGGTGAGGGCGGTGGTGGTGCGGGGCCGCTGGCGTTGGCCGGTGTGGTCGGTGTCGTGGTCCTGGGCGGTGTTGCCGCGGCCGTGGTGTTCAACCGCCGCAAGCGCATGACGTAGACGGCGGCGCTGAGGCGCAGAGCGGTCAGGAGTGAGCTCGGCAGCCGACGAGGCAGGTCATGGCCCGTTCGATGCGTGCTCCATCGGTCGTGGCGGATTGAGAGGGGAGGGTGTGTCGTGAGTGGGCATTATGGGAGTTCGCATGCTGATCTGGCGGCGATGATTTCGGGCGCGAATGCCGAGGGTGTGTGGGCGCGTGCTGAGATGTTGTTGCGGATGGCGCCGGTGCTGCGGGAGGTGGGGGACCTGGTGGCGGCGCGGGTGGCGGGGATGGAGTGGCAGGGGCTGGCTGCTGAGACGATTCTCGCGTGGGGTGATCATTTCCGGCGGGAGTCTTTGGCGTTGAGCGAGTTCGCGGCGTCGGTGGGGAAGGGGATGCAGGTCGCGGGGCAGGCTTTGGCGGAGGCGCAGGCGTCGATGCCGGCGACGCGTCCGGCGCCGTTGGTTCCGTTGGCCGAGGCGGGTCTGTTCGATCAGACGATGGCGGAGCTGGATCGGCAGGAAGCGATCCAGGTGATGAACCGCCTCGACTCCTCCTACCAGTTCGCCGCCGAACTGATGCACCACGCCCCCGAACCCCGCTTCGCGCCACTGACGGGCCGAGACGTGCAGCCACCGGAAGAACAATCGCAGCCCGCTGTGCCTATGGAGAGTGCGAGTCAAGGGCCTCCTTCCGTCTTGGCATTGGGGGACCGTTCGGTGTCGGGAGGCCAGGAATCCGGGCCAGGGGAGGTAGTTGGTGCTTCTGTCTCCGAGGTGAGCGGTCCGCTCGAACGTGCGGGCGGGTTTGCGTCGGCGCCAGTTACATCGGTGGTTACGCCGGTTGATGAGCGGATTGGTACCTCCCTCGATTCGCTTGGCTCAAGTGCTGAGGTCCGTGCTCCGGTTGGGCCTGTGGGACCCGCGCAGCAAGGGCCGATTGTTCCGGCACTTGAAGATGGGCCGTCTTCGGGTCCGGGCGTAGGGCCGCAGTTCAGGGGCGGTGTCGGGCCGGCTGGGTCGGCGGGGATCGGTGGGACGCGGGCGGGATCTTCGGGGCCGGTGGGCCCGGTAGGTGTGCGACCTGTGGTGCCGCTGGACGCTGGTGCCTTTCCGCGCGGCCTGGGAGCGGATTCTTCTCGCTTCGTTTCGCCTGGTGTGTTGAGTGAGGGACTGGTGGGCGCGCGGCCGTCGGTGGGTTCGATTGACGGGCCGATCGGGTCCGGTGGGGTGTCGCAGGGCCGCGTGGACAGTGGGGTCGTGGGCGGTGCGCCGCGCACGGCGGGCGTGCCGGTGCGTGGAGTGTCACAGGCTGGGGTAGTGAGTTCCGGCATGCCCTCAGCTGTCCGTGATCCGGTGACTGGGATGGTGCGTGGGCCTGGAGGCGCTCTGGTCAGTCGGCCTATTGCTGGGGTCGGCGATGTGAGGACGGCTGGTGCAGATACAGCTGGGAAACGAGTGGGCGTGCCCGGTGGCCGTTCGAATGATGGGTCGGCGTCAGGCCAGGGAATCACAGGACGTCCTGTGATGTTGGGACGTGGTCGTCGGCGTCGGCCGAAGCGCAGGGACCGTGAGCGGCAGGAAAGGGATTGCTGAATCTGATGCTTCCTCTGTCTTCCACGCCTCTCGGGCGCGTTGCAAGTGTTTCCTTCCTGCTAGCCGGGGCGGCATTGGGTGGTGTTTGGCTGGCGCCGGGGGCTGCTGCCGAGGGGCCGCAGGAACCGTGGTACATGGACACGATGCGCATGGGGGAGGTGTGGGAGCGGGCGCGGGGAGAAGGTGTGACGGTCGCCGTGCTGGATACTGGGACTCGGGCTTCGTTGCCCTCTCTGGAGGGCCGCGTGCTGGAAGGGGCAGATTTCACTCGCGGGGCTGAGGGGGCGCATGAAGACGTGGATGGCCATGGCACGATGATGTCGGCTCTGATCGCTGGAACCGGCGCAGAAGGCGGGATTCCGGGGCTGGTTCCGGAAGCGCAGATTCTGCCGGTGCGAGTGGACACAGGGGCCTATGACTTCAATCAGCATGAATGGTGGATTCAAGGTATTGAGTATGCAGTGGAATCCGGTGCCGACATCATCAGTATGTCTTTGGCCGGGCCGGACTTGGGTGGAATGCCCGAGTTGCAGGAAGCGATCGCCTTGGCCGCGCGCAATGATGTGTTGATTTTCGCGGGCAGTGGAAACGAGGGGGCGGGTGCGAACACCGTGATGGTGCCCGCTGCGCTTGATGGTGTGGTGGGTGTGGGGGCTGTGGATCGGCGGGGTGAGCGGGTGGATTATTCGACCTATGGCCCGCAGGTTTCGTTGGCTGCGCCGGGTAACGAGGTGCCGGGCCCTTGTCCGGGAGGCAGTTACCAGCCGGCGTGTATCTCGGAGCGCGGGGGGACGAGTTCTGCGACCGCGCTTGCGTCTGCTTCGGCTGCGTTGATCTGGTCGGCGCATCCGGAGTGGACGAAGAATCAGGTTCTGCGGGTGATGTTGGAGACGGCTGATGGGCCTGAGGGTGCCGAGCGGGATGACTTTGTCGGTTATGGGATGGTGCGGCCGGACCGGGTGATTCTTGATGGTGAGGGTGATCCGGGGGATCCGGATGTCAATCCGTTGTTCGAGGAGTACGAGGCCGCGCTTGATCCGCCGGCGTCTCCCGAGCCGGAGCCCGAGCCGGAGCCTGAGGCCGCGCCCGAGCCCCAGGGGGCTCGTGGAGAGGGCGGCGACGTACTGGAAGTTCCTTTGGCGGAGGCCGGGGCCGGGGCGGCGAGCGGTGAGGGCGGTGGTGGTGCGGGGCCGCTGGCTTTGGCCGGTGTCGTCGGTGTCGTGGTCCTGGGCGGTGTCGCCGCGGCCATGGTGTTCAACCGCCGCAAGCGCATGACGTAGATGGTTCGGCCGCGAGTCGGCCGAGGAAGCCTGTGGGGGCGGTGCCGACCGTAGGTCGGCACCGCCCCCACAGGCGTTGGGATCGGCTACTCCTCGGGGAGCCAGCCCAGTTGCACCAGAGGGCGACCGCGGCGGCGCGAGGCGAACTGGGCCCGACCGGGCGGCAGGACACGGGCCCGCACCGAGGGGAAGATCTCCCCCTCCTTCGGATCCCCGGACAGGATCAGCCCCTGCCCGCCCAACTCCCGCAGCCGTTGCACGAACGGCTCGAACATGGCGCGGGAGATACCGGCCGTGCCGCGCGCGATCACGAAGTTGACGCCGACATCCCTGGCGTAGGGCAGGTGCTCGGCCAGGTGGCTGAGCGGGTTCCTGGTGCTGCTCGCGACCAGGTCGTAGTCGTCGACCAGGACGAAGAGCCGCGGGCCCTTCCACCACTTGCGCGAGCGCAGCTCCTCGACGCTGATGTCCTCCGTCGGCGCCCGCTTCTCGAAGATCTTGTTCAGGGAGACGACATCCTGAGTCAGCCGGGCCTCTGTCGTCGAGTAGCTGGCGATGTACTCCTGCGGAGCCGCGGCCATCAGGGCCCGCCGGTAGTCCGTGACGATGAAACGCACGTCCTCGGGCGAGTAGCGCTCCGTCAGCTTCCGCATGATGAGGCGCAACGCCGCCGACTTGCCCGACTCGCTCTCGCCGATGATCAACAGGAACGGATCGCGTTCGAAATCGATGAACACCGGCTCCAGATCGGTCTCGCCGACGCCGATCGCGATGCCGGACTCGGGACGTTCGAAGCCCTTGGGCAGCTCGCTCGCGGACAGCCGCTCGGGCAGCATGCGCACGGCCGGCGCCCGTGCCCCGCTCCAGGCGGCCCGGACGGCTTCGACGAGGGCGGCCGTGCCCTCCGCGAGGTCCTCGGCGCGAGCCGCGCCGTCGGCCCGGGGGAGCGCCGCCATCCAGTGCATCTTGTCGGGGGTCTGCCCCCGCCCCGGCATGCCCGTCGGCACGGCCGCGGCCACCTTGCGGTCGAAGTCCGAGTCGAGGGTGTCACCCAGGCGCAGCTCGACGCGGTTGGTCAGCTGGTCCTTGAGGGCCGGACGGATCTCCATGTAGCGGGACGCCGTCACGACCAGGTGGATGCCGTAGCCGAGGCCGCGGGAGGCGATGTCCGTGATGACCGGCTCCAGCGTCATGTCGTAGTCCTGCTTGAACGACGCCCATCCGTCGATCAGGAGGAAGACGTCACCCCACGCCTCGTGCGGCAACTGCCCCGCCGCGCGCATGCGCCGGTAGGTGCCGATGGAGTCGATGCCCTGCCGGCGGAACAGCTCCTCGCGCCTCGCCATCACGCCGGCGACCTCCGAGACCGCCCGCCGCACCCGGTCCGGGTCCAGCCGGGACGCGACACCGCCGACATGCGGCAGGTCCGTGACGGAAGCGAGCCCGCCGCCACCGAAGTCCAGCCCGTAGAACTGCACCTCCTCCGGTGTGTGCGTCACGGCGAACGCCGTGACGAGGGTGCGGAGCAGCGTCGACTTGCCCGACTGGGGGCCGCCGACGATCAGCATGTGCCCACCGGCCCCGGAGAAGTCCCGGACGAACGGCTCCCGCCGCTGCTCGAACGGCTTGTCCACCACACCGAGCGGAACGCTGAGGCCACCGGATTCGCCACTCGCCCGCAGGCCCAGGCCGTCGACGACGCGCAGCTCGGGGAACAGCGCGTCCAAAGGCACCGCCGAGTCCAGCGGTGGCAGCCACACTTGGTGGGCGGCCGGCCCCTGCCCCTCGACCCTGCGGACGATGACGTCGAGCACCGACTCGGCCAGCGGGTCGTCGGCCGCCGTTCCGCCGTCGTCCGGTCGGCGCGGGTCGGCGGTCGGCTCGGCGTACCGCACCTCCACCGGCGCGGCGGTGAAGAGCACCGGCCGGCGGTGCACGGGACGCGGCCCCGAGGACGCCGACCGTTCCGAGGGCTTCCGGTACGGGCCGGACACGTAGGCGGCCTTGAACCGCGTCATCTGGTCGGTACCCGACTTGAGCAGACCCGAGCCGGGCACCTGCGGCAGGTGGTACGCGTCCGGCACACCGATCGCGGTCCTGGACTCGGCGGCGGAGAAGGTGCGCAGCCCGATCCGGTAGGAGAGGTAGGTGTCCAGCCCCTTGAGGCGGCCTTCCTCAAGTCGCTGCGAGGCCAGCAGCAGATGCACGCCCAGGGACCGTCCGATGCGGCCGATCTGGATGAACATGTCGATGAAATCCGGCTTCGCGGTCAGCAGCTCGCTGAACTCGTCGATGACGAGCACGAGCGAGGGCAGCGGTTCGAGCGGCGCGCCCGCCGCGCGTGCCCGCTCGTAGTCGTGCAGGTTGGCGTAGTTGCCCGCGTTCCGCAGCAGCTCCTGCCGGCGCTGCAACTCGCCGCGGATGGAGTCGCC
This sequence comes from Streptomyces marincola, assembly GCF_020410765.1. NCBI lineage: Bacteria > Bacillati > Actinomycetota > Actinomycetes > Kitasatosporales > Streptomycetaceae > Streptomyces > Streptomyces marincola. The sequence goes on from NZ_CP084541.1 coordinate 5,494,625, forward strand.
CATGCGGTCGACCAGGGTCAGGTCGTCCGCCAGGTTCGTGATCACGGCCGACACGTGCGGAAGCGCGGCCATGCCCGTGAACGTGGCGCCGCCCTTGAAGTCGGCCAGCACGAAGTTCAGCGTCTCCGACGTGTGGGTGACCGCGAGACCGAGCACCAGGGTGCGCAGCAGCTCCGACTTGCCGGAACCGGTCGCCCCCACGCACAGACCGTGCGGACCCATGCCCTCCTGCGCCGCCTCCTTGAGGTCCAGCATCACCGGCTGGCCCTCCTCGTCGACGCCGATCGGCACCCGCAGCCGCTCGCCGGCCGACCGCGGTCGCCAGGTCCTGGCGACATCGACGGAAGCCGGGTCCCCGAGGCCGAGCAGCTCCGCGAAGTCCAGCTCGGCCAGCAGCGGCTCCTCCTCGTCCGCCGCCGTGCTCAGCCGCAGCGGCGCCAGCTGCCGGGCCAGCGCCTCGGCCGCCTCGGGCGACAGCACGTCCGGCTCGCCCTCGAACACCGCGCCGTCCTGCGCCTGGAGCCTGAGCAGCCCCGGGGCGCACTCGACCGACAGGCCGCCCCGGCCCGCGTCCCGGTCCCCGGGCAGCACCTCGACGATCGTCACGCCCTGGAGCCCTTCGGCGGCGGCGAACGCCGAGTGGGGCGGCACCCGTTCGCCGTCCACCACCAGGAGCACGTGCGGCTGGTCCAGCACCGGCTTGCCGCCCGGTGAGAACCTGCCCCGCCCTTCGAGCCGGCCGGCCACGTCCCGTTCGACCGCGGACACGCTGCCGCCGAACAGCCGGCGGGTGCCGGCCCCGTCCAGCGCGGGCAACTGCGCGTGGGGCAGCCACTTCGTCCACTCCCAGTGCCCCGCCGCATCCGCCGAGGCCGCCACGGCGAGCGTCACGTCCTCGGGCGAGTGCAGCGCGGTCAGCGAACCGACCAGCGCGCGCGCCACCCCGCGTGCGGTTGCCGCGTCGCCCTTGACCACCAAGCGGTAGAAGCTGCGCAGCGACACCGCCATCGGCAGGCCCTGCACCGTGCTGTGCGTGTCGAGGAACCGCCGCATGGCCCCCGCCGTGAGCGGTTCGAGCTCCTCGACCGGCGCGGTCTGCGGGGCCACGAGCGGCGTCGCGAGCTGGTGCTCGCCGAGCCCGAGGCGCACCTGGCCGAAGTCGGCCTCGCCCGGCCGCCGCTCCCACACCCGGCTGCCCTCGGCGACCAGCGCCCACAGCTGCTCGGGCGCGGGGTGCAGGTAGTGCTGGGCGTCCCGCTGGCGCCGCGCCGTCTCGCGGACCGCGCGCCGCGTGCGCGACAGGTACTTCAGGTAGTCCCGGCGCAGCTGCGCCATCTGGCCTTGCGTGCCGCGGCGGAACCGCACGATCATGGCCACGACCATGCCCACCGTGGACACCAGCATCAGCATGCCCATGATGCGCATGAAGGGGTGGGCGTTCGGCATGAAGAAGAAGACCACGGACGATCCCATGCCGAGCATCGGCACGATCTGCATCAGCACGCCCTCCTGCTGCCCCTGCGGCAGCTCGGGCGGTGGCAGCAGCTCGACCGCGGTCCCTGGGGCCTGCTCTGGCAGGGCGCGCGGCGGACGTTTGACGACGATCTGGCCCATCGGAATACCCCCCGGAAAAGCCGCGCGCCACTGACCGGTGACGCGCTGTGCCGATCCTAGTGGGCGCCTCCGACACCACGCCGGGTAGGGTGGCCGCCGCAGTCCGTGCACATTGGGGAGGGGAGCAACACCGTGAGCACGACCGCGAACGTCGGCTTCTGCCGCGTCACCATCGCCGCGCCCGACAGCCGCATCGACATGGCCCTGCCGGAGGACTTCCCGCTCGCCGAGTTGTTCCCGGAGATCCTGCGCCTGACGGGCGCGACGCCTGAGCCCGGTGCCCCCGTGGGGTACCACCTGGTGCGCCCGGACGGCACGGTGCTCGACGGCGCCGGAACCCTGGCGGGACAACGGGTGCTCGACGGCGAGGTGCTGGCCCTGCGCCCCTTCGCCGACTCCCTGCCGCCGCCCGTGCACGACGACGTCACCGACGCGGTGGCCGACGCCGTCGCGGGGGACCGCAGGCTGTGGCAGGACCGCATGCTGCGCCTGGCGGGCCTGACCGCCGCCGGCTGCCTCGGCGCGCTGGTGGCCCTGGTGCTGTGGTACGGGGAACCGCGGCGGCACGAGATGCACGGCCTGCCCGGGGTGATCGCCGGGGTGGTGGCCGTGCTCCTGGTGGCCTTCGCCGTCGTGCGGGCCCGCGTCTACGACGACCGGGCCGCCGCCGTCGCGTTCGGCCTCGCGGCCCTGCCGAACGCCCTGGTCGCGGGCACCGGCGCGCTGCCGCTCGACGACGGGCACGGCGTGGGCCGCCTCGAACTGCTGCTCGGCTGCGTGGCCGCGGTCCTGGTCTCCGTGCTGCTGGTCGCCGCGATGCCGGAAGCCGCGGCGTGGTTCACCGCGAGCGCGTTCGCCGCGACGCTCGGCGCGCTCGCGACGTTCGTCGCCATCCTCACCGGGGCGCACCCGGTCGACACCGCCGCCGTGTGCGCGCCCGTCGCCCTCGGCGCCCTGGGCTTCCTGCCCGCCCTGTCCGCGAGCCTGGTGCGCCTGCCCATCGGGTACACCGCGCCGCAGCCGGGCTACGACGCGGCCGACCCGGAGCAGGCCAGGACGCAGAGCCCGCCGGTGGACACCGAACGCGTCGCCGCCCAGGCCCGCCGCGGCCACCAGCTGCTGCTCGGGCTCACCGGCGGCTGCGCCGTCCTCGCGACCGTCTCCGCGGGCGTGCTCGGCTTCTCCGAGGACGGCTGGGGCAGGCTCCTCGCGCTGGCCACCGCCGTCGCGCTGCTCACCCGGGCCCGGCTGTTCCGTTACGCGGTGCAGGTCTCCGTGCTGCTGACGGCCGGCCTGGTGTCCCTGGTGCTGCTGGTCGTCGGCTTCGCCTCGGACGCGGCCCCGACGGCCGACGGCGGCTCACCGGACCTGCGAACGGTCTGGCTCGCCGCCGCTCTCACGGCCGCCGCGGCCGTCCTGGCCGGCATCGCCCTGGTCGTGCCGCGCGCCGGTCTCACCCCGTTCTGGGGCCGGGTGCTCGATCTCACCGAGGGCGCCGTATTGTTGTCCCTCATACCGCTGTGCCTCGCGGTGCTCGACGCGTACAGCAGGGCCAGGGGGCTGACCAGCGGGTGATGACACCCGGATGTGCTCTGTCGGCCATCCTGCGGTAGCCTGCTTACCGGCCGTTTGCGTACGCGCCCCCGGAGTCTTCTGGAGGAAGCGCTCAGCGAGCCCCGCCTCCCGAGTTCAGGAAGCTCCCCTGCGGATCGGCCCAGGGGCACTCGGTGGCCACGCCGGACATCATCAAGGAGTACGTGTGTCGTCGCTCGACGCCGCAACGAAGCAGAAGATCATCGCCGAGTTCGCCACGAAGGAAGGCGACACCGGCTCCCCCGAGGTTCAGGTCGCGCTGCTCTCGCGCCGCATCTCGGACCTGACCGAGCACCTGAAGACCCACAAGCACGACCACCACTCCCGCCGGGGTCTGCTGCTGCTGGTCGGCCAGCGCCGCCGGCTGCTCCAGTACCTGGCGCGCAACGACATCCAGCGCTTCAGGACCCTGGTGGAACGCCTCGGCATCCGCCGCGGCGCGGCGGGCGCCAGGTAAGACGCCCCCAAGGGAGCGGCCACCCGCCGGGTGCCGCTCCCTTCGGCGTATCCGGTCCGTCGTGGATCGGTACCGCGCCGGGGACCGGCCGCCTTTGTAGGCTGGTTCCAACGACAAGAAGAGAGACGCATGCACGAGGAGGAGTGCCTTCTCACCGACGCCGGTCCTCGGTAGTGGCTTCCGGGCTGCTGTCCCGGGAGCTTCGATCGATGGCCGGCCCGTCCGGAGGTGCTCCACCTCGCGGTCCCGCCCTCGGGGCGGGGCGCAGAAGAAGGAGACTTTCCAAGGTGGAGAACGAAACCCACTACGCCGAGGCCGTCATCGACAACGGCAGCTTCGGCACCCGCACCATCCGGTTCGAGACCGGCCGGCTGGCCAGGCAGGCCGCCGGGTCCGCGGTGGCCTACCTGGACGACGACACCATGGTGCTGTCGGCGACCACCGCGTCCAAGAACCCCAAGGACCAGCTGGACTTCTTCCCGCTCACCGTGGACGTCGAGGAGCGGATGTACGCGGCCGGGAAGATCCCCGGTTCCTTCTTCCGCCGTGAGGGACGCCCGTCCGAGGACGCGATCCTCACCTGCCGCCTGATCGACCGCCCGCTCCGGCCCTCGTTCAGGAAGGGTCTGCGCAACGAGATCCAGATCGTCGAGACGATCATGGCGCTCAACCCCGAGCACCTCTACGACGTGGTCGCCATCAACGCGGCCTCCTGCTCCACGCAGCTCGCCGGCCTGCCGTTCTCCGGCCCCATCGGCGGCACCCGCGTGGCCCTCATCCGCGGCCAGTGGGTCGCCTTCCCCACGCACTCCGAGCTGGAGGAGGCCGTCTTCGACATGGTCGTGGCCGGCCGCGTGCTGCCGGACGGCGACGTGGCGATCATGATGGTCGAGGCCGAGGCGACCGAGAAGACCATCGAGCTGGTCAAGGGCGGTGCGCAGGCGCCGACCGAGGAGGTCGTGGCGGCCGGTCTCGACGCCGCGAAGCCGTTCATCAAGGTCCTGTGCCGCGCGCAGTCCGACCTCGCGGCCAAGGCGGCCAAGCCGACCGGCGAGTTCCCCGTCTTCCTCGACTACCAGGACGACGTGTACGAGGCCCTGAGCGCGGCGGTGCGCGACGAGCTGGCCCAGGCGCTGACCATCGCGGGCAAGCAGGACCGCGAGGCCGAGCTCGACCGGGTCAAGACCGTGGCGGCCGAGAAGCTGCTGCCCCAGTTCGAGGGGCGCGAGAAGGAGATCTCCGCGGCCTACAGGTCGCTGACCAAGGCGCTGGTCCGCGAGCGCGTCATCCGCGACAAGGTCCGCATCGACGGCCGGGGCGTGACCGACATCCGCACGCTGGCCGCCGAGGTCGAGGCCATCCCGCGGGTCCACGGCTCGGCGCTGTTCGAGCGCGGCGAGACCCAGATCCTCGGCGTCACCACGCTGAACATGCTCCGCATGGAGCAGCAGCTCGACACCCTGTCGCCGGTGACGCGCAAGCGCTACATGCACAACTACAACTTCCCGCCCTACTCCACCGGTGAGACCGGCCGCGTCGGTTCCCCGAAGCGCCGCGAGATCGGCCACGGCGCGCTCGCCGAGCGGGCCCTGGTGCCGGTGCTGCCGACGCGCGAGGAGTTCCCCTACGCGATCCGGCAGGTCTCCGAGGCGCTGGGCTCCAACGGCTCCACGTCGATGGGCTCCGTGTGCGCCTCGACGATGTCGCTGCTGAACGCGGGCGTGCCGCTGAAGGCCTCGGTCGCGGGCATCGCGATGGGGCTGATCTCCCAGGAGGTCGAGGGCGAGACCCACTACGTCACCCTCACCGACATCCTCGGGGCCGAGGACGCCTACGGCGACATGGACTTCAAGGTCGCGGGCACCCGGCAGTTCGTCACCGCGCTCCAGCTCGACACCAAGCTCGACGGCATCCCGGCCTCCGTGCTGGCCGCCGCGCTGAAGCAGGCCAGGGACGCGCGGCTGCACATCCTCGACGTGATGAGCGAGGCCATCGACGTTCCCGACGAGATGTCGCCGAACGCGCCGCGCATCATCACCGTCAAGATCCCGGTGGACAAGATCGGCGAGGTCATCGGCCCGAAGGGCAAGATGATCAACCAGATCCAGGAGGACACCGGCGCCGACATCACGATCGAGGACGACGGCACCATCTACATCGGTGCCGCGGACGGCCCGGCGGCCGAGGCCGCCCGCGCCACGATCAACGGCATCGCCAACCCGACGATGCCCGAGGTCGGTGAGCGGTACCTGGGTACGGTGGTCAAGACCACGACGTTCGGTGCGTTCGTCTCCCTGCTGCCCGGCAAGGACGGCCTGCTGCACATCTCCCAGATCCGCAAGCTGGCCGGCGGCAAGCGCGTGGAGAACGTCGACGACGTGCTCGGCGTGGGCCAGAAGGTGCAGGTCGAGATCGCCGAGATCGACCAGCGCGGCAAGCTGTCCCTGGTGCCGGTCCTCGACGAGGACGCGGGCGAGGACGCCTCGGGCAGCGCCGACGAGGCCGGGAAGGACGCGGCCGACCAGTGAGGCCCACCCCCCGTTCCACGACGGCCCGCCCCACCGCTCCGGTGGGGCGGGCCGTGCCCCGTCCGCGGCCCGCGGAGGCGGCGCCCGGGACCGTGCGCACGACGGTGCTCCCCAGCGGTCTCCGGGTCGTCACCGAGGCCGTGCCCTCGGTCCGCTCGGTGACGTTCGGCATCTGGGCGGCCGTCGGCTCGCGCGACGAGACCCCGGCGCTCAACGGGGCGACGCACTACCTGGAACACCTGCTGTTCAAGGGCACCGAGCGGCGCACCGCGCTGGACATCTCGGCGGCCGTCGACGCGGTCGGCGGTGAGATGAACGCCTTCACGACGAAGGAGTTCACGTGCTACTACGCCCGGGTGCTCGACGCGGACCTGCCGCTGGCCGTCGATGTCGTCTGCGACATGCTGACGAGTTCGGTGATCGCGCCGGAGGAGGTCGAGGCCGAGCGCGACGTCATCCTCGAAGAGATCGCCATGACCGAGGACGATCCCGGCGACGGCGTGCACGACCTGTTCGCCCACACCCTGCTCGGTGACAGCCCGCTCGGCCGTCCCGTGCTCGGCACCGTCGACACGGTCAACGGGCTCACGCGCGACCGTATCGCGCGGTTCTACCGGCGCCACTACGAGCCCTCGCGCCTGGTCGTCGCCGCCGCGGGCAACCTCGACCACGCGGCCGTGGTCGACCAGGTCCGCGCGGCGTTCGAGCGGGGCGGTGCGCTGAACGGAACGGCCGACCCCGCGCCGCACCGCACCGGCAGCAGGACCCTCAGGACGGCGGGCCGGGTCGAGGTGCAGGAACGTCCCACCGAGCAGGCGCACCTCGTGCTCGGCATGCCGGGCGTCTCGCGGCACGACGAGCGCCGCTGGGCGCTCGGCGTGCTGTCGGCCGCGCTGGGCGGCGGGATGAGCTCCCGCCTCTTCCAGGAGGTGCGCGAGAAGCGCGGACTGGCCTACAGCATCTACACCCACACCTCCGGCTACGCCGACTGCGGCATCTTCGGCGTCTACGCCGGCTGCCGCCCCGACCGGCTGAACGACGTGCTGGCGATCTGCCGGGAGCAGCTCTCCGACGTCGCGCGGAACGGGCTGGGGGACGAGGAGACGCGGCGCGCCATCGGGCAGCTCGCCGGGTCGACGGTGCTCGGTCTTGAGGACACCGGCTCGCTCATGCACCGGCTGGGCAAGAGCGAGGTGTGCTGGGGCCGGCAGCTCTCGGTGGACGAGATGCTGGAACGCATCGCGGCCGTGACGCCGGACGACGTCCGGCAGGTCGCGCGCGAGGTGCTGGGCCGGCGGCCCTCGCTGTCCGTCATCGGCCCGCTGGACGACCGGCAGGCCGCGCGCCTGCCGGACGCGGTGGCCTGAGCACAACCCAGGAGCGAACAGGATGAGCAAGCTGCGCGTGGCCGTGATCGGTGCCCGCGGACGCATGGGAGCCGAGGCCGTGCGGGCCGTCTCGGCCGCCGACGACATGGAACTGGTCGCGGCGCTCGGACGCGGTGACCCGCTCACGGCGCTGACGGACGCGGGCGCCGAGATCGCCGTCGAACTGACGCATCCCGACTCCGTCATGGAGAACCTGGAGTTCTGCGTGCGGCACGGCATCCACGGTGTCGTGGGCACCACCGGCTGGACCGACGGACGGATCGCGGAACTGGAGGGCTGGCTGGCGGCCTCGCCGGGGACCGGCGTGCTCGTGGCACCGAACTTCGGCATCGGCGCGGTGCTCACCATGCGCTTCGCGCAGCAGGCGGCCCGTTTCTTCGAGTCCGTCGAGATCGTCGAACTGCACCACCCGGGCAAGGCGGACGCGCCCAGCGGCACCGCGGTGCGCACCGCCCGGCTGATCGCGGGGGCCAGGCGGGCCGCGGGGCTCGGCGAGCAGCCGGACGCGACGAGCACGGCGCTCGACGGCGCGCGCGGCGCCTCGGTCGACGGGGTCCCGGTGCACGCGGTGCGGCTGCGGGGACTCGTCGCCCACCAGGAGGTGCTGTTCGGCGACGAGGGCGAGATCTTCACGCTGCGGCACGACTCGATGAACCGCGGCTCGTTCATGCCGGGCGTGCTGCTCGGCGTGCGGCGGGTCGGCGGCGTCCCCGGTCTGACGTTCGGTCTCGAACACTTCATGGACCTGGACGGCTGAGCCGTGCGGGACAGGCTCGTCCTCGCGCTGCTGAGCGGTGCCCTGCTGGTCTACTCCGGGCTCGTGGGCCACCGCGGCGTCCTGCTGGTGGCCGAGGGCACGTGGGTGGCGGTCTCCCTGGGCCTCGCGGTGCTGGTGCTGCCCCTGCTCGGGGCCTGGTTCCTGTGGCGCAGCCTGCGCTTCGTGCTCGCGGCCAACCGGCTGGCCCGCGAACTCGACGCCGAGGGCGGGCTCGCCGTGGACGACCTGGCGCGGACGCCGAGCGGGCGGATCGACCGGGCCGCCGCGGACGAGGCGTTCGCGGCGCGGCGGGCCGAGGCCGAGGCCCGCCCCGAGGACTGGCGGTGCTGGTTCCGGCTGGCCGTGGCCTACCGAGACGCCGGCGACACACCGCGGGCCCGCCGCGCGATGCAGCACGCCATCGGCCTGCGGGCGGGCCGCGTGCCCGCCGCGTCGCCGGGGCGGATGTCCCGCGGCTGACGGCTCAGGCTTGGCACAGCCGACCGGCCCGGATTCGGCCACGAGCCGCCGCGGCCCCGCGCCGTGACTCCCGGGCGGTAACGCCGGGAGCACGCCGCGGGGCCGCATTCGCGCCTCGGGCGACAGGATCTAGTGGTGCTCGGCGGCCCACGCCTCCAGCACGTCGGCCGCGCGTTCGAACGCCTCGGGCCGGGACAGGAAGTCGGCGTTGTGGTCGGTCAGCAGGGGCGGCAGCGTTTCGCCGCCGCGCCGCTCGACGTGCACGGCCTGGCCCTGCACGCTGCGCGGCGTGCCCAGCCACTTGACCGGCTGCTGAACGGTGCTGACGCGCGCCACCTCGCTCCAGCGCAGGGACTGGGTGCGCAGCAGGCCGACCCGGCGCAGCCCGTGCGGGCTGACCCAGATGCCCATGCGCAGCAGGCGCAGGGCGAACGCGATGCCCAGGGCGGCGGCGGCGAGCGTCACTCCGGCGCCCGTCGGGGAACCGGCCATCACGATGATCATGGCGCAGATGAGCATGTAGGCGGCGATCAGCAACGCGATCGCCGCGGTGGCCACGCGCCAGGGGCCCGGCCGGTAGGGGCGGCGCCATTGGTCCTGCGTGGCGTGCGGCAGAGCCTCGTCCTGCCGGGAACCGGCGGAGTCGGGGTCGGCCGCGAGAAAGGTCAGGGGCACGGCTGGGGTCCTCGCTACGTATCACAGACGGCATCACACAGGGCGGTGCTGTGAACGGTGAGGCTACCGGGTCAGTGCTCCTCGGCCGCCTCCGGTGCCCCGGGAACGGGCCCGGGGTCCACGTCGAGGGCGGGGCGCGCGAGCAGCAGGGCGCCTATGAGCCCGGATATCAGGACAAGGCCGACGAGCGCGCCGCCGAGCAGCCGGCCGATGCCGGGGGCGCGACGCGGGGCGGTGGGACCCGTGAAGTCGTCATGGTGCGGCATGCGGTCCTCCAACCCCTGGCATCCCCCGTCGTCCCCTCGTCCCTGTCGTCCCAGCCGTCCCCCGAACGGCCCAACGCCAGGCTATCAGGTGAACAATCCGACTCCGTGGGTCATGCCGGTTTTGCCCCGCTGCCGCCCGTCGGGCGGCCCGGGGCGGGCCGTAGGGTGGGACCCGTCTCCGCCCGCCAGCCCGTGCCCGGAAGGACCCTTGGTGACCGAAAGCCCGAATTTCCGCAGTGACCTCACCGTCGAGCTGGTCAAGCACAGTGCCGCGGACACGGACGTCCTGTTCGCGGCGCGTGTCTCGACGCTGGGGGAGCAGTCCGTCGAGGAGATCGGCAAGGACCCGGAGCGGTCCAAGGGATTGATCAACTACCTCATGCGCGACCGGCACGGCAGCCCGTTCGAGCACAACTCGATGACGTTCCTCGTCCGCGCGCCGATCTTCGTCTTCCGCGAGTTCCACCGGCACCGGGTCGGCTGGTCGTACAACGAGGAGTCCGGCCGCTACCGCCGCCTCGACCCCGAGTTCTACGTGCCGGGCGAGGACCGCGACCTGGTGCAGCGGGGCCGCCCGGGCAAGTACGAGTTCGTGCCGGGCACGGCCGAGCAGCACGCCCTGGTGGGCAAGGTCATGGAGGAGTCCTACCGGCAGAGCTACGCCGCCTACCGCGACCTGCTCGACGCGGGCGTCGCGCGCGAGGTCGCCCGCTCGGTCCTGCCGGTCGGCCTGTTCTCGTCGATGTACGCCACGTGCAACGCGCGCTCGCTCATGCACTTCCTCGGCCTGCGCACGCGCGACGAGCGCGCGGCGGCGCCGTCGTTCCCGCAGCGGGAGATCGAGATGGTGGGCGAGCGCATGGAGGAGGAGTGGGCGCGCCTGATGCCGCTGACCCATGCGGCGTTCAACGCGAACGGCCGGGTGGCGCCGTAGCGCGCGCACCGCTGCGCCTCGATCCCGGTCGAAGTGTCCGTATTGCGACATTTCGCGAAGTTCATTTAGGGTGAATGGACGGACCCGGCGCTGTCTGAACCCCCGAGCAGGCAGTGCCGGGTTCCACCGGTTGAACGCCCCGATGGGCCCGAGCACGCTGAGCTACGAGTAGCGTGGAACCTATGGCTCCGACCTCCACACCGCAGACCCCGTTCGGACGGGTCCTGACCGCCATGGTGTCGCCGTTCACGGCCGACGGCTCGCTCGACATCGACGGCGCCCAGCGCCTCGCCGTCCACCTGGTGGACGCAGGCAACGACGGCCTGATCGTCAACGGCACCACCGGTGAGTCCCCGACCACCAGCGATGTGGAGAAGAAACGCCTGGTGCGCGCCGTCGTCGAAGCGGTGGGCGACCGCGCCCACGTCGTCGCCGGCGTCGGCACCAACGACACGCGGCACAGCATCGAGCTGGCCCGCGCCGCCGAGGAGGCGGGCGCCCACGGGCTGCTCACGGTCACGCCGTACTACAACAAGCCCCCGCAGGAGGGGCTGCTGCGGCACTTCACCGCGATCGCCGACGCCACCGGCCTGCCGGTGATGCTCTACGACATCCCGGGCCGTTCCGGTGTCCCGATCAACACCGAGACCATGGTCAGGCTGGCCGAGCACCCGCGCATCGTCGCGAACAAGGACGCCAAGGGCGACCTCGGCCGGGCCGGCTGGGCCATCGCCACGACCGGCCTCGCCTGGTACTCGGGCGACGACATGCTGAACCTGCCCCTGCTCTCCGTCGGCGCGGTGGGCTTCGTCTCCGTCGTCGGCCACGTGGTCACGCCCGAGCTGCGGGCCCTGGTCGACGCGTACACCGGCGGCGACGTGGCGAAGGCCGCCGAGATCCACCAGAAGCTGCTTCCCGTCTTCACCGGAATGTTCCGTACGCAGGGCGTGATCACCTCCAAGGCGGCCCTCGGGTTCCTCGGCCTGCCGGGCGGCCCCCTGCGCCTGCCCCTGGTCGGTCTCACCCCTGAGGAGACCGACCAGCTCAAGCGGGATCTGACGGCCGGCGGGGTACAAATCTGAGAACAGAAGCGTTGCCTGTCCGGCGCGGAGCGCCGCGCGGAGGGTGATAACTGAATACCGACCAGTGCACAGAGACACGCGCGCCGCGCCGCCCCGCACGGGGGCGGCGGCGCGCGTGGTCAGGAGAGTCTCTTGAGTCATCCGCACCCAGAACTCGGCCCGCCGCCGAGGCTTCCTGAGGGTGGCCTGCGCGTTACCCCGCTCGGCGGCCTCGGCGAGATCGGCCGCAACATGACCGTCTTCGAGTACGGTGGGCGCCTGCTCATCGTCGACTGCGGCGTGCTGTTCCCCGAGGAGGAGCAGCCGGGAATCGACCTGATCCTCCCGGACTTCAGCTCCATCAGGGACCGTCTCGACGACATCGACGGCATCGTCCTCACGCACGGCCACGAGGACCACATCGGGGGCGTGCCCTTCCTGCTCCGCGAGAAGCCGGACATTCCGCTGATCGGCTCCAAGCTGACCCTCGCCCTGATCGAGGCCAAGCTCCAGGAGCACCGCATCCGTCCGTACACACTTGAGGTCCGCGAGGGCCACAAGGAACGGGTCGGGCCGTTCGACTGCGAGTTCGTGGCCGTCAACCACTCGATCCCGGACGCCCTCGCCGTGGCGATCCGCACGCCGGCCGGCATGGTCGTGCACACCGGCGACTTCAAGATGGACCAGCTGCCGCTCGACGGCCGCCTCACCGACCTGCGCGCCTTCGCGCGACTCGGCGAGGAGGGCATCGACCTGCTGCTCGCCGACTCGACCAACGCCGAGGTGCCCGGGTTCGTCGCGCCGGAGCGCGAGATCTCCGGAGTGCTCAGGCAGGTCTTCTCGCGCGCCGAGAAGCGGATCATCGTGGCGAGCTTCGCCAGCCATGTGCACCGCATCCAGCAGATCGTGGACGCCGCGCACGAGCACGGCCGGCGGATCGCGTTCGTCGGCCGCTCCATGGTCAGGAACATGGGCATTGCCCGCGACCTGGGCTACCTGCGGGTCCCCGCCGGCCTGGTGGTCGACGTGCGGACGCTGGACGACCTGCCGGACCACGAGGTCGTCCTGGTGTGCACCGGCTCCCAGGGGGAGCCCATGGCGGCGCTGTCCCGGATGGCGAACC